>JAFTLJ010000028.1 GCA_017456005.1 Clostridia bacterium
TCGAGGCAGGAGAACAAAAAATTATTAAACTTCGAGATCAAGATTTTATGGTTTTTGAAATATAAGATAACCCCGACAGGTCTCTGAAATCTGTCGGGGTTATCTATTTGTTTCTGTAGATCAAATTTAACTCTTATGAGCCAACTTCCTTATGAGTACCTCTCTATAAGGAGGATTTTTTTGCCTGAATATTCGGTGGCGCTTTCGCGCCGAAATAATTATATTCGCGCTTTTCTTTGTTTGAAAGAAAAGGCGCGGCAAAAGAAGCAAAAAAACCTGCGGTTTTACCGCTTGGATGGGTGAAAAAATGAACTTCTGAAATTGCGGCTCCCCGCGCGAATTTTCACTGCGCAAAAATTGCGTGGAACCACGCCGCTGATTGCAAAGTGAAAAACGGTATATCCGTATACTATCTTTTCGTTATAAGATATATTCCTCTTGCGAAAAAGCTGTGTATGCGCTCGAAAGCGTTGTCTGCTTCGGGGTAGGGGATATTTTTAATTCCGTGTCTTTCGCGAAAAATTCGGTTTATTCCGCGTTTATATCTGTCGCTCGGCTCTATATTTTCGGCAGAGCGCAGTTTTTCTTCCACCTTTTCGCACTCTATACGGTTACATTCAATAAATGCGGCTTTCAGCTTTTCGAGCCCTCTCTGCGCTTTTTCATTATCAAATTCGTCCATAAATCTATTCTCCTTTGAAAAAAATTTTTGTTTACTATACAGAGTAGATATTTAATATATACTCTATTAACAATTATATTTAATTTTAGTATAAAATCAATATGCAAGATAAAAAATATATAGTATATATAATTGTTGGGGTTGTATTTATGGCAAAAACGATGTTTTTAATAAAAGGGAATATTTGCGCGGAACGAGTACGCCTTGGCAGAGCGTTGCAAAGCCCGCATATGACACAAGAAGACCTTGCTAAAAGAATTCAGCTTATGGGAATGGAAATGACACCCGTTATAATTTCCAGAATAGAGAAAAATCAACGCCACGTTTGCGATGCAGAACTGCGTGCGATAGCCAAAGCACTCGGTGTTTCTATGGAGTGGTTATGCGGCGATGTTGATGAGATAAAATTGAATAAGTAAAATCTTAACGAAAGCCTTCCCCTGCATCAGCAATAGGGGAAGGGGGACCACGCAGTGGTGGAAGGGGTATTCTTTAGCTTTTCGTATAAATCAAAATACGAAGGTGCACCCCTTCAGTCCCTCACGGGACAGCTTCCCCTATTAAGAGGGGAAGCCTTCTTGGTTTATTTTTTGAAATATTGATTTCCCCGCCTTAAATAAAATCCCGTCTTGACAAGGCAGGGTTTTTGGGGTAAACTTTATATATAAGGTTTATATTTAAGGAAAAGGTGATAAATATGGATTTAAACAAAATTCTTGCAGGGCTTGAAAACTGCCCTTGCGGTAAAAAACACACGTTCTTCACAAAAGCTATCGAAATAGGCAGCGGTATCACAAAGGATACAGGCAAAATTTTGCGCGCAAACGGCTTTGCCGACACGCTTCTTTTGGTTGCCGACGAAAACACAATAGCCGCGGCGAGCGGTATTCGCGAAAGCCTCGCAGAGGCAGGCTTTGCCGTTAAAGAAAAGATTTACGAAAATATGATGTACGCCCGCGCAGAGCAGGTGGAAGAGCTTATCGCCCTTTCCGAGGATGTAGAGGGTATTATCTCCGTCGGCACGGGCTCTCTTAACGATATTTGCCGTGTTACGGCGTTTAAAACAGGCAAAAAATTCTGCATTTTTGCCACAGCACCCAGTATGGATGGTTTTGCTTCCGACACAGCGCCCATTATTAAAAACAACTTCAAAGAATCCTGGCAGGCAGAACAGCCGCTTGTTATTATCGGCGATACAAAGGTGCTTGCCGCCGCACCCACAGAGCTTAAAGCTTCCGGCTTTGGCGATATGGTTGCAAAATACATAGGTCTTGCGGAATGGAAGATCGCAAACCTGCTTATAGGCGAATATTACTGCGAAAATATCGCCGCTATCACGCAAGAGGCTGTAGATAAAATTTCTGCCCTCGCAGACAAGATATGCGAAAACAGCGAGGAGGCTGCAGGCGCAGTTATGGAATCGCTCGTGCTCACGGGCCTTGCAATGAAGCTCGCAGGTTGCTCCCGCCCCGCATCCGGTGCAGAACACGTTGTTTCCCACTACCTTGAATGCTACAAGGTTAACCGTGGCATCTGGCCCGAGTTCCACGGCAAAAAAGTTGGCGTGGTAACAGTGCTTCTCAACCGCGCATACCGCAACCTCGCAGAACGTGTTACGGAAATAGACCCCGTGGCAGACCCCACGGATTGGGAGCTCGTTTACTCCAAATACGACGAATGTATGCTCGCAGACGTTAAGCGCGTAAACACACCCACGATTACAGACAAGGTTGACCCTGCAAAGCTCAAAGAGCTTTGGCCCGAAATTCGCAAGATCATTCTCGAAACGCTTCCCAGCGACGAAAAGCTTATGGCAGATATGAAGGCGGCAGGCGCGGCAACCACGCCCGAAGAAGTGCACGTTGGCGCAGAGCTTCTCGAAAATGCGCTCCGTTTCCACCCCTATATGCGCTACCGCTTGCTCATAACAAGACTTATGCCTATGCTCGGCCTTGATATTATGGACTTTATGGAATAATAGATATAGCAAAGAAAAAATCCTGTGCGCAGGATTTTTTCTTTTTGCCGCTAAACTTAATAAAATCTTAAGATTATCTAAATTGCATTATAGTGGGATATATGGTAAACTAAATGCAGAATATATGGAAAGGTTCTTGGATTTATGACAGCTTTTGTTGAATTTATGGATGAATTTATGGCGGCTACAGCCTGGAAGATGACCCCTCCGCCGGCATACGGCACTTTTCACCTCACGTTTACGTTTGTGGGCATAGCAATTTGCTTTTTGCTTGCGTATAAACTGCGCAATCTCGGGGAAAGAGGGCACAAGACCGTGCTCTTTTGCTCCAGTATGTTCCTTATTATAACAGAGGTGTACAAGCAGTGCTTCTATTATTTTTACCTGGAAAATCACGAATATAATTACGGCATTTTCCCGTTCCAGCTTCGCAGCGTGCCTATGTACCTTTGTATGATAGCTGTTTTTTTGAAGCCCGGCAAACTGCGCGACGGTATTTGCGGCTTTATGACAACTTACAATTTGCTCGGCGGGCTTATGGCGTTCATAGAGCCTTCCGGCATAACTCACGGGTATTGGACGCTCACTTTGCACGCGTATTTGTGGCATATGACGCTCATTTTTATAGGTATCTACCTTATCATGTCCGGGCATTTCGCAAAAAGCGGCAAAGATTATTTGCTCGCTACGGCTACGTTTGTGGTGCTGTGCGCCGTGGCTTTTACCATAAACGTTTCGCTTTGGGAGGTTTCCGGCGGCAGCATAAATATGTTTTTTGTGGGACCGCGCAATTCTTCGCTTGCCGTGTTCAAGGATATATCCAAGGCTTGCGGCTGGTATGTAAGCACGCTTTTGTACATTCCCACGGTGGCGCTCGGCGCATACCTTGTGTATTTGCCCGCGCATTTCTATGCCAAAAAGAAAATTAAATGAGAAAAACGCCCTTATGGGCGTTTTTCTTTCTCTTTTTCGGCTTCGTGCGCTTCGTATTCTTCGCGCGTCATAGGCTTTTTGCGGTTGAAGCGCATCGTGGAAAAAAAGCCGAGCGCTATTATCAGCGCGACAGCGCCTGCCGCGATATATCCTCCTATGCTCATTTTTGGGCCTCCGAATTTTGTTTTGGTATTGCTTTTGCCGCCCCGATGTGGTAAAATTAGAAAAATTCACTTTTCGGAGCATTTGTTATGAATAAATATAAAAATCTTATTGGCGGAGGTATTTTGCTCCTTGCCGCCATAATATGGGGCTTTGCGTTCGTCGCGCAGAGCGAGGGTATGGAAAAGGTGGGCGCGTTTACGTTCCAGGCGACGCGAATGCTGCTTGCCGCGCTTGTGCTTTTGCCCACTTCGCTCGTTTTCGATAAAATGCGAGAAAAAAACAGCGGAAAGCGCCGTGTTTTTATGGATAAAAAAACGCTTTTTGCAGGCATGGTCTGCGGTGTTTTTCTCTTTGGCGCCGCTTCTCTGCAGCAGATAGGCATAATGTACACGAGCGTGGGGCATGCAGGGTTTCTTACTGCGCTGTACCTTCTGCTCGTGCCCGTGCTTGGGCTTTTTATGGGCAAAAAGGTAGGCGCGCGCATATGGTTTTGTATAGCGCTCGCGCTTGTGGGGCTTTATCTGCTTTTTATGACGGGCGAGGGCTTTTCTGTGTCGCTCGGCGACGTGCTGGTAATGCTCTGCGCGCTCGTTTTTGCTTTCCACATAATAGCGGTGGATAAGCTCGCGGGCGAGCTCGATGGGGTCAAGGTTTCGCTCGTGCAGATGGCGTTTGCAGGGCTTGTTTCGCTTGTGTGCGCGCTTATTTTCGAGGAACCGAACGTTTCCGATATAGCGGCATCCTGGCTCCCCATAGCGTATGCAGGCGTGCTTTCCTGCGGTGTGGCGTACACGCTGCAGATAGTGGGGCAAAAATATGCAGAGCCCACGGTGGCTTCCATTGTTATGAGCCTGGAATCTGTTTTCGCCGTGCTCGGCGGTATGATATTCCTTTTCGACATTCCTTCGCTTACGGAGTTTGCGGGGTGCGCGCTTATGTTCGCGGCAACGATAATCTCACAGCTGCCGGAGAGAAAATGATGCCTTGCGCATCATTTTTTTGTTAAATTATATTCGCGCTTTTCTTTATCTGAAAGAAAAGGCGCGGCAAAAGAAGCAGAAAAACGTGCCGTTTTATCGCTTGTATTTGTTCGTTTGATAAGTTCGGTGTTGCGACTGCCGTCACGAATTTTCACTCCGTTCCGTCGCAAAAATTGTGCCGAACCCCATCGCAAGGCGGTGGTGTACAGATTTGTTGTTGTCTGCAAACGCGCTAAGGCGCGTATAAACTTTAAATTTTCACTTTGAACTCAACCGCGTGGCTCCGATGTGGTTTTGCGAGTGAGCGAGTGAAACTACTTCGGGGAGCGGTTCTCTCTGCGGTTTTCAGAAGAACCAACGCGATAAACCTGCAAGGTTTTTGCTTCTTTTTGGAACTTTTTCTTTCAAAAAGAAAAAGTTTATAAAATCTTTTAAAGAAAAAGCCGCGCAAAGGCGGCTTTTTCGCTGTTTTATCAGTTTTCTTTCTTTTCTTCGTGGTATTCTTTTTCTGTGTTTACGTTCCAGATAGCATCGCGAGAGCGTTCGCCGTTTTTGAGAGCGCGAACCGCTTCAAAAGCCGTCATCATAGAGTGGTCCATATTGTTGTAGCGGTGCTGACCGTTTCTGCCTATGCAGTAAAGGTTATCTATGCCGTCGAGGTAATTTTTAACCTTATCAAATTCGGCGTACGTGCCGAAGTATGCGGGGTATGCTTTCTTTACTTTTGCGCGAACCGCATCGATAATATCTGCCTTGTCGATAATGCCTATCTTTTCAAGCTCGGTGGAGGCAAAGCGTATAAAATCCTTATCGTTCATTTTCCAAAGCATATCACCTTCGGAACAGAAGTATTCGAGCCCTATCCAAACCTTATTTTCAAAATCCTCTACCATATATGGCGACCAGTTGTTGAAGATCTGAAGCCTGCCAAGCTTTACGTCGCGCTCCTGAATGTAGATCCAGCAGTCGGGAACGATGTTTCCTACGGTTTTTATTTTCGTTTCGTTCTTTATTTTTAGCTTGTTTACAAGCAAGCCTACTGTTATAAAATCGCGGTACGGCAGGTTTACGGCTATATTGTGCACGTCCTCGGGCACAACATCGCCCATACCTGCAACGAGGTCCTTTATGGGCATTGTGGAGAAGTAGTAGTCTGCCTTCATCATTTCTTCTCTGCCGTTGTGCAGCACGCCTACGCAGGAGATCTGTGCGCCGTCTGTTTCGAGCGTTTTTACCGCGCAGTTTTTTATGATTTTGCCGCCGAGCTTTTCAATTTCCTCCGCAACGGTTTCCCAAAGCTGGCCCGGGCCCTTTTTGGGGTAGATATACTGCTCTATAAGCGATGTTTCCACGTTTTTGGAATCTTTTTTCTTGAAGGGCTTTGTTATCATATCTGCCACAGCCTTGCGCAGGGAAAGACCTTTAACACGCTGTGCGCCCCAGGAGGGGTCGATGTTCTTCGGGTTTACGCCCCAAAGCTTTTCCGTATAATCCTCGAAAAACATTTCATAAAGCGGCTTGCCGAAGCGGTTTATATAGAAGTTGGCGAGCGAATCTTCCTCTTTTTTGAATACGAGGGAACGCATATAGCCAAATCCCGCCTTCATTGTGCGTGCAAAGCCCATATTCGTAAACGTTTCCAGCTTCATGCTTATGGGGTAATCGAAGAATTTTTTAAGGTAGTATATGCGCGAAACACGGTTGCGCACGAGCATGACCTTGTCTTCCTTTTCGGGGTCGGGGCCGTTTTCCGCGAACTTTTTCGTTTCCGTGCCGAGAATTATATCGTCCTTGGAGGGCGCGCCCTGTGTGGGCATAAATTTCGCCCAGAAGTCGTTCACCTCTTTGCTTTTGGAAAAGAAGCGGTGGCCGCCTATGTCCATTCTGTTGCCGCCGTGCTCTATGGTTCGGGAAATACCGCCGATATATTCGGATTCTTCCAGAATGATCGGCACAATGTCCGTTTCCGTAAGCAAGGTATACGCGGCGCAAAGCCCCGCAGGGCCTGCACCGATTATTATTGCCGTTTTTTTATTTTCCATGAAAATTTTACCTCAATTCATAAATCAATGTCCGCGATAGACGAAAATTTTTCTGCCTATGTAGTTCCAAATAAGCACCACACCTTTTACAAAGCAGGTGAGCAAAAGGTACCATATGCCCGATTCACCTATAAAATACGTGCCGAGAAGCGTAAGGACCACCGTAAGGAAGTAGCCTATAACGCCCACAACGGTATATATAAGGAAAGCTTTTACGGTTTTGCCGTCTTTCTGCTGCTCTGCCGTGCGGAAGACGAATATATTGGAAAGCACGAAATTCACGATAAGCCCTATAACAAAGCCTGCGGTTACCGCGGCGGCAACCTGCCACTTATCGTCCTTCGTAGCGCCGAGTATCCAATAAAGTACGGCGTAATTTACGCCCATATCCACAAGCGCCGCAACACCGCCCACAACTGCATAACGCAAAAATTCAAACAACGTGTTTTTTTTCATTTTTTACACCTTGAGAATAATATATACCGCCAAGGGGAATTTGCCTTTATAGCGGCATATCATCTCGTACATTTTTTATTCTTTGTTTAGTATAACATATAAATGGCGCAAATGCAATAATATATTTGTTAATAATAAGTTAAAATGCGGATTTGCGCAAAATACCGAAGGCGCGATTCTTAAAATTTATTAAAGTTTTTCTTTGCGTATTGCCTTTTTTTGCTTTTTGTATTACAATGTAAAAGGTAAAGTTTTTTTGAAAGGGGAGATTGTCTTGGTAATACGCGCAAAAAGAACATCGGAACATTTGGCGCTCGCACTTTTTGCGGGAATTTTGCTGTATTTTGCACATTCTTTCCTTGTTAACGAAGTGTTTATTCCGAACGAAGTGATTCGAAGCATAGCGTCTGCCGCGCTTTCCGTCTTGCAGCTCGGCGTGCCTGCGCTCATGTTTTATGCAATGCAAAAGCGCGCGGGGTTTGAAGAGCCGAAGTTGAAAAAAAACCGAGAGGGCTCTGCTAAGTATAACGTGACGCTCGCCTTCGGCGGCTTTTCCGCAATATTTGTTTTCGGCTTGCTGTATTCTGCGGCATTTCCCATGGCTGCCCCTGCCATAAAGGTAACCGGCACGCTTTCTTTCGCCATAAATGCCGCAAGCTCGGTGATCATACCGGCTGTTTTTGAAGAATACCTTTACCGCAGGCTTATTTGCAGGGAGCTTACCATTCACGGCGGCGCTTTTGCTGTTATAATTTCCGCGCTTCTTTTCGGCCTTGCTCATTTTTCTTTCTATACCTTTCCGTATGCCTTTATATGTGGGCTCATACTCGGATTTGTATACCTGAAAACAGGCTCGGCAAAATACACCGCGGCAATTCACCTTGCGAACAATCTGTTTGCATACGTTCTTGCCATTATAGGCACGAAAATATCTGCGCTGGATTACACAAACTTCGTTATGCTGCTCGCTATCGCGCTAAGTGTAATGGCTCTCGGCGCTTTCTACACGGTTATACCGAATATGAATAAATTCGCGCTTTGCGAAAACGGAAACGTCGCTTCCTCTGCGTTTCTCACGTTTTCCATGGTGGTATACCTTGTCTGCGCCGTGCTTATGAATTTTATATGACGGAAAAAACGAACGATACTGAACAAACCCTGCACTATATGCAGCTTGCCATAGAGGAAGCGAAAAAATCCCTCGCCATAGAAGAAGTGCCCGTGGGCGCCGTGGTCGTGTGCGAAGGGGAAGTGGTGGCGGCGGCATTTAACACGCGCGAAACAGAAAAAAACGCCATACGCCACGCAGAGGTCACGGCTATTTCCCGCGCCTGCGAAAGGCTGGGCGGCTGGCGGCTGCACAAATGCGAGCTTTACGTTACGCTAGAGCCCTGCCCGATGTGCGCGGGGGCAATAGTCAATTCCAGAATAAAGCGCGTTGTTTACGGCGCGAAGGATACAAAAGCGGGTGCTTTCGGCACCGTGCTCAATCTAAACGACTTTCCGCTTAACCACAAGCCCGAAATTGCCCACGGCGTGTGCGAAGAGGAATGTGCCGCTTTGCTTTCTGATTTTTTCAAAATTCTTCGGGCAAAAAAGAATGCGACAAAAAAAGCCGATATACATACAAATTAAGGAAATAATTTGTATAACAGTGCATTTTTGGCGTGTAATGTGGCGTAAAATAGGTCTAAAATATGTTTGACTTTTAATATGCCATATGATATACTTAACTTACAAAAACAAAAGGAAATTTTCCGTGCGGAGCACTCGTTTTTCACCTTGTAAAGCTCGGGGCGGAAGAAAAACAAAAGGAGAGAAAAAATGAAAAGAAACCTCAAACAGATCTTGCTCGTATTCCTTGCCCTCGCGGTTGCTGTTTCTGCAAGCACCTGCCTTTTCTCTTGCGGCAGAGAGTCTACGGCAAACACCACAGGCGACGTTATCCCCGGTATCATGTCCTCGAACAGCTCCACAAGCGGCACGGTAGACGCTTTGGGCGGCACGACCACAGGCACTGTACAGCCCCCCGAAGGCGGCAGCACGGGCGGCACAACAACACCCATAGTTACACCCCCCGGAAACGAAGGCGACTACATAAACCCCCTTACAGGTCTTAAAACCAATAATAAAGATGCTTCCACGCTCAAGCCCCTCGCGGTTATCGTAGATAACGTAGATGCGGCATACGCACATCAGACAGGCCTTACACAGGCAGACATTCTTTATGAAACGCTCGTTGCCCCCGGCATAACACGCTTTACGGCTCTTATTTCCGATTATTCCGCGCTCAAGGATATTTGCAATATCCGCGAGGCTTATATGGAACATATCGATATTGTGGGCAGCCACAACGCGGTTCTCGTTGCTCACGGCGGTGCTTCCCACCTCGGCGATTTTGTTTCCGTTGCGGCGGCGCGCTTTGGCGGCGGCTGGAACGAAAACCTCCAGAAAAATACATACGGATATATCAACACCATGAAGGATATCGCTTTCACGGCTGAAGGCGGCGAAAGATACGGCACTATAAAATACTACAAGGACGACGAAACCTACCGTAAGGACATCGGCTTCGATACGCTTCTTACCTCCTCTGCTGTTGCGGCTATCTTCGGCAGCAAGGCGAGCGCGTTTGCGCAGTCCGGTGCTACGGAAAAGGGCACGGCACAGTCCTTTGCATTCGTAGACCTTACGGAAACAAAGGTTATGAACGGCGCGGAGGCAAACGAAGTTAAGCTTTCCTTCACAATGGATAATTACAGCGGCACAAAGAGTGTTTCCTACGTTTACGATGCAGAGCTCGGTATGTACCTGCGCTACCAGGGCGCAAGCAACAAGGCGCACAAAGATTCCGTTACGGGCGCACAGCTTGCCTTCACAAACGTGCTCACGCTCTTTACAGACGTTACAAGCTCTGTTGCGGCAGACGATGCTGTGGTTACCTCTACAGCCGTTGTGGGCGAAGGCACGGGCTATTACTTCTACGGCGGCGAGGCTGTGGAAATAAAATGGTCCAAATCCGCTTGGGACGGTGCGCTCACACTTACCGATAAAGACGGCAACGCGCTCGAGCTTGCACGCGGTACAACTTACGTTGCATACCTCGACAATACGAACACAGCAAAAGCGGTAAGCTTTAACTGAAAATAAAAAATGCACCCTTCATTTCTCTGTTGTTCTTAACGGAGGAATTGCAAAAGTACAGAAACCGCAGATTGATTTTCTGCGGTTTTTGTGCTATAATAGTGGTATGGGGATAGACGATGCATTTGTAATACAAATGCGAAACTTGCGATAAATGAGGGGCATAGCATGAAGTGTGGAATATGTGTATGCGGACTGAATGGAAGTGGTAAAACGACACTTGCCGGTGCGCTTGCTAAAAAAATAAACTTTATACATATGGATATAGAGCAATATTATTTTACTTCCACGCATAATCCGTATGCTTCATCAAGAACGAGAGAAGAAGTTGAACGGTTGCTATTAGAGGATATAAAGAAAAATCCCTGTTTTGTTTTTTCTGCCGTTAGTGGAAATATGACTCCGGAGATCAATGAAAATTATACTCTTGTGGTATGCCTTGATGTTCCTCTTGATGTTCGAATGAAAAGGATCAGGCAAAGAGCTATTGATAAATTCGGCGATAGGGTTCTTCCGGGCGGAGATATGTACGAGCAGGAAGAAAAGTTTTTTGCATTCGCAGAAAAAAGAACTCCCGAAAAGATTGAGGATTGGCTGAAAACACTATCGCACAAAGTCCTTCGACTCGATGGGACAAAACCTATACAAGAGAACGTTGAACATATAAAAAGCCTTCTCCTGTGGGAGAAGGGGGACCGCGCCAGCGGTGGATGAGGAGTCAAAATGATACCTTACAATAAAAAGCTCGTATCAAACGCTCGAACCCTACGAAAAAATATGACACCCGAAGAAAAGCATTTATGGTATGATTTTCTAAAAAGACTCCCATTTAACGTAAGGCGGCAGCATAATATTGAAAACTATATCGTTGATTTTTACATAGCGGAAAAGAAGATTGTAATTGAGGTGGACGGCAGACAGCACCTATTGCCTGAGCACAAAGAAGCAGACAAACAAAGAGATGCGGTTTTATTTTCTTGGGGGATAACTGTTTTACGATATTCTAACGATAGTATACGAAACAATTTCAACATTGTTACAGCGGATATATTGAAGCATCTTGGTTTGGATTATAGCGATCTTAAGCCTGTGAGATAACACCTCATCCACCACTTCGTGGTCCCCCTTCTCCCGCTGGAGAAGGCTTATTGTAATCCGCTCTCCTGTCTATAAAAATAAAGTTCCCACAAACCGTTTGATTGGTCTGTGGGAATTTTACGTTATGGTGATTTCTCCGATAAGAACATCACGCATTATGGGGTGCATTTTTTGCTTTCTATTCCGTTTTTATTGTGTATCCGATGCCTCGCACGGTGGAAATGAGCTTTATGCCGAACTTTTCGTCCAGCTTTTCGCGCAGGTAGCGCACGTAAACATCCACTATGTTCGTGTCGGTATCGTCTTTTTCCCAAATGGCCTTCGCCGCTTGCGCGCGCGTTACGGTGCCGCCCTTATTCTTGATGAGGTAGAGCAGTAGCGCAAATTCGCGCTTCGTGAGCTCCACGGTTTCGCGCTTGTAGGAGACCGTGTGCTCCTTTTCGTTCAGAATGAGGGAATCCGCCGCGCTTTTGCGGTGCTTTGCCACACGCACGCCGAAATCTGCCTCCTCGCTTTTTTCAAAGAAAGAGGAAATGAAGCCGGTTATAGAGAAAGGGCGCGTGAAAATTCGGAAACCTGCGGCTATTTTCGGCGCGACCTGCGAAAGTATCTCGGGATAGCCGAAAAGCAGCACCTGAGTGCCCTCAAGCTCTGCTGTGTCCGCCGGCATTGCGGCGAAAATTTCCGCATCGAGCACAGTAAAATCCGCACAGGAGATTTCTTTTCTCGTTTCCTCTGAAAAGCTTTCTGCCACGGAAACGTGCGGGCAGAAAGCGGAAATTTCCAAATACAGCATTCGGGCAAAAATTTTATCTTTTGTCAGTATGAGCACTTTCATAACAGTTTTGCTTTCTTATATAATAATTCTGCATTTTTCATTCTGCATTCGGCATTACTTTTTTAGTGTTCCCGGGGCGGCGGGGATTTTTGTTTTGCGAAGCCCTGCCGTTTCAGGGTATTCTTTTGCAAAATCCTTTAGCGCGAATGCGACTTCATCGTCTTTTTTGAGCGCTATGACGGTGGAGCCGATGCTCGTACGCGTTGTCTTAACGGGTAAGAGCTTGGTGTTCACTATAGCGCCCTTGCCCGCTTTTGTGCCTATCAGCATTTCGAAAGGCTCGCTTTCGTAGATTGCGGCGGCAAGCGGTGCGGCGTCAGAATATGCCGCCACGAGCTTTTTGCGGTTGCCCTTCGTTTCGTAAGAGGAAACAGGTATCTTCACGCCCTTGCCGTTTGCAAAGATGTAGACGATATTGTGTGTGGGCTCGTATTTTTTGAGCGACTTCATAGCCACTACCTTTTCGCCTGCATCGAAATCGAGCTTGGCGGGCACAAATTCGCCGAGGGAGGAAGCCTTCACCTGCTCAAATTCGCAAACGCGGGATTTATATATCTGCTGTTTGTCGGTTATAAAGAGTATTTCGTCTGCATTTTCTGCGTCTTCTTCGAAAATTACACGGTCGCCGTCCTTCAGCTTGTGCTCGTCGCTGCCGCGCAGGGTGCTGGCGCGCAGGGAATTGTGCGTTATCTTTTTGAAGAAGCCGTCGCGTGTGAGCACCAGGCGTACGCCGTAGTTTTCCACGTGGTTTTCCTCTGTATAGTCGGCGATATCATCCTCGAAAATGAGGCGAGTTTTGCGCGGTATTGCGTATTTATCTTTTATTTTCTTCAGCTGCTTTGCAATGTATTTTTTCAGCTTCTTTTCCGAGCCGAGTATGGAGCGCAGCTCGTCTATTTCCTTTTGCAGGTTTTCTATTTCCGCAATACGCTCTAAAATGTATTCGCGGTTTAGGTGGCGCAGCTTTATTTCCGCGATATATTCCGCTTGTACCTCGTCGAGGTTGAAGCCGTTCATAAGGTTGGGTACAACGTCCTTTTCCTTTTCGGTTTCGCGCACGATCTTTATCGCTTTGTCTATATCGAGCAAAATTTCGCCCATACCCATAAGCAGGTGGAGCTTTTCGTTCTTCTTTTCGAGGTCGAAGCGAAGTTCGCGGCTCACACACGACATACGGAAGCGTATCCATTCCGTAAGTATTTCGCGCACGCCCATTGTGCGCGGCGTGCCGTCCACGAGAATGTTGAAGTTGCAGGCAAAATTATCCTGCAAGGGCGTTTTTTTGAAAAGCTTTGCCATAAGCTTTTCGGGGTCTGTGCCGCGGCGAAGATCCAGCGTTAGCTTGAAGCCGTGCAGGTCTATTTCGTTGCGCGCGTCCGTAACCTCGCGCAGCGAGCCGTCTTTTATCATATCCGTTATCTTTTTGAGTATAAGCTCTATTGTTGTGGAATATGGGATCTCCAGAATTTCTATGCAGTTTTCCGCTTTGTCGTATACGTAGCGCGCGCGCAGGGTAAAACTGCCTTCGCCCGTTTCGTAGATGTGGCGGAGCTTTTCACGGTCGTATATAATGCCTGCGCCGCCGGAAAAATCGGGCGCTTTTATAATATCGAGCAGCTCTTCCGTGGTGGTTTCGGGGTTATCGAGCAGCGCTATCGTGCCGTCGCATATTTCGCCGAGGTTGAAGGAGCATATCTTGCTCGCCATACCTACGGCTATACCCATATTGGGCGAAACGAGCACGTTCGGGAAAGCCGTGGGCAAAAGAACGGGCTCCTTCATCGTGGCGTCGTAGTTATCCGTCATTTCCACGGCGTTTTTATCTATGCCGCCGAAAATTTCATTGCAGAAGGTGTCCAGCTTCGCTTCCGTATAACGGGAGGCGGCGTATGCCATATCGGAGCTGTACTGCTTGCCGAAGTTACCTTTGGAATCTACAAATGGGTGGAGCAGTGCGCCGTTGCCGCGTGTCAGGCGCACCATGGTTTCGTATATGGCGGCGTCGCCGTGGGGGTTTAGCTTCATCGTGGCGCCCACGATGTTCGTGCTTTTGGTGCGTGCCCCTGTTAGCAGACCCATTTTGTACATCGTGTAGAGCAGCTTTCTGTGCGATGGCTTGAAGCCGTCTATTTCCGGAATAGCTCGGGAAACTATTACCGTCATAACGTACGGCATATAGTTTTTCTCTATCGTTTCCGTTATGGGTTGCGGAGTTATGGGCGCGGGGGGGAGTTCTATTTTAACATTGTTTTTTCTTGTTTTTGCCATATTTTATTACTCCGAGGTTTTTGTGACGTGATTTTTATTATATATCCGCGTCTTTTAGGTAGAATTTGCCGTTTTTGCGTATAAAATCTTTTCTTTCCGCAAGGTCGTCGCCAAGCAAGGTTTCGAAAATGTACGCTGTCTGCTCTGCATCTGTGGGGCTTACCTGTATGAGCCTGCGCGTAGCGGGGTTCATCGTGGTCTGCCACATCATTTCCGGTTCGTTTTCGCCAAGACCTTTAGAGCGCTGAATAGTATATTTTTTGCCCGCCAAGCGGAAGAGTATGTCTGCTTTTTCCTGCTCGTTATAGGCAAAATACGTGTCTTTTCCGCAGGTGATTTCAAAAAGCGGCGATTCCGCTATGAAAACCTTGCCCTCTTTTATAAGCGTGGGCAAAAGGCGGTAGAAAAGAGTGAGCAGCAGAGTGCGTATCTGGAAGCCGTCCTCATCGGCATCGGTGCAGATGATTATCTTGCTCCAGCGAAGCAGGGAAAGGTCGAACGTGTTCTGCGCGGCTTTGGTTTTGCCCTGAATTTCCGCGCCGCAACCGATCACCTTGAGCAGGTCTACGATAATTTCGCTTTTGAAAATTTTATCGTAGCCGCATTTAAGGCAGTTTAGCGTTTTGCCTCGCACGGGGATTATCGCCTGAAATTCCGCGTCGCGCCCCTGTATGCAGGAGCCCATCGCAGAGTCGCCCTCCACTATATAGACCTCGCGCTTTTCGGGATCTTTGGAACGGCAGGAAACGAATTTTTCCACGCGGTTTGCAAGGTCGTTATTGCCGGAAGCCAGCTTCTTTTTAACGTCCACACGCGTTTTTTCCGCGGTTTCGCGGCTTCGCTTGTTTATAAGCACTTGCGCGGCTATTTTATCTGCCTCGGCAGGTTTTTCCGCAAAGTAGACCTCCAGCGCGTGCTTCATATAGCTTGTGAGCGCTTCTTTGATAAATTCGTTGGTGATGGCTTTCTTTGTTTGGTTTGCGTAGGAGACCATCGTGGAGAAGCTGTTTATAACTATAAGCAAGCTATCCTCTATATCGGAAAAGCTTATCTTGCTTTCGTTTTTATTATATTTTCCCGTGGCTTTTATATACTTGTCTATAGCGTAGCTGAATGCTGTTTTCGTGGCGCTGTCGGGCGAGCCGCCGTGCTCCAGATAGCTTGCGTTGTGGTAATATTCGGTTTTGCTCACTTCGTTGGAAAAGCAGAAGGCTATTTCCGCCTTGAAATTGTATTCGGGCTTGTCTGCGCGGTCGCGCCCGCGAGCTTCGGTTTGCCAGAATACGGGCTTGGTTATGGAGCTTTCCCCCGCAAGCGACGTTACGTAATCGGCGATGCCGTTTTCGTAATAATACGTGCGCTCGTCATATTCGTCGTCGGCATTCTGCCAACGGAAGATAAAGGAAAGCCCTTTGTTGGAGATAGCCTGGCGCTCCAGCATGGTTTCGTAAAATTCGCGCGGAATTGCCGTGTCGGTGAACACCTCTAGGTCGGGGCGCCACGTTACAACCGTGCCGTGCTGCTTATCCTTGCGCGAAAGCTTTTCGCGCTTAAGCTCGCCCACGGGCTTACCCTTTTTAAAGTGCATTTCCAGCATTTCGCCGCCGCGGTAGGACTTTACCTGCATAAATTCGGAGCTGTACTGCGTGGAAGCCGCGCCGAGGCCGTTGAGGCCAAGGGAATATTTGTAGTTTGCGCCGCTGTCGTTATTGTTGTATTTGCCGCCGGCGTAAAGCTCGCAGTAGACGAGCTCCCAGTTATATTTTCCTTCTTTTTCGTTGTAGTCCAGCGGTACGCCGCGGCCTTCGTCCTCTATGGAAATTATGCCGTCTTTGGTGACGGTTATATATATTTTCGTGCCGTAACCCTCGCGCGCTTCATCTACGGAGTTTGAAAGGATTTCGAACACGGAATGCTCGCAGCCCTCTATACCGTCCGAGCCGAAAATAACTGCAGGGCGCTTGCGCACACGGTCTGCGCCCTTGAGGGAGGTGATACTTGCGTTATCGTAAACAGGTGTTTTTGCCGGCATATTTTTCTCCTTGAGAATAAGATTGAGTTGTGCTTTGCGTTATTTCAACATTATTGTTAAAATCCGCTATTGCTTTATTTAAAAAAATTTGATAAAATATATATTAAAGTTTGAAAAATGCTTGTATAAATATATTTTTCTAATATCATTCTAATGATTGGAATTTTATTATAGCATAAAAAATTTACAAAATCAACAGTAGAACTGACAGAAAAAGGGGTGAGTTTTGTATGTTTCGTGCAATTTTTCGCGAATACGGCGTGGAATATGCCGGTGCTGTGCCTTTTTCCGCGTGCCGCGTTTTTGCGGAGGATATAATTATTCGCAGGGGCATAGAGCCGCAGAAGCTAAAAACCGCCGTGCTTTTTCTCGTGCCGTACTATGTAGCAGATGCCGAGGCGGGCAATATTTCCGTATACGCCCGCGCACACGATTATCATCTCTTTTTTGAAAGGCTTTATGCAGATATTACTCCGAGGCTCGAAGCGGCATACGGCGCGAAGTTCTATGGCTTTGCCGATAAATCCGCTATTGCGGAGGTGTATGCCGCCTCGCTTGCGCGGCTCGGCAAAATAGGCGACAGTGGGCTTATCATAAACGAAAAATACGGTTCTTACGTTTTTATAGGCGAAATACTTACGGAAGCTCCGCCCGAAGCCTTCGGTATAGATGAAAGAGGGGATTTCGAACCCTCCTATTGCAACCATTGCGGCGCTTGCAAAAAGGCGTGCCCAATGAGCGAGGGGCTCGGCTGCCTTTCTATGGTAACGCAGAAAAAAGGCGAGCTTACGCCGGAGGAGCGCGATTTTATTTTGCGCCACGGCTCTGCCTGGGGCTGCGACATATGCGCCGCCGCCTGCCCTTACACAAAAAAAGCCGTTGCGGCAGGAAACGTAACACCAATAGAATTTTTTAAAACCGACAGGATAGCGCACCTTACCGCGGCGCAGGTGGAAGCGATGGACAAAGCCACGTTCCGCGAGCGCGCATTTGCCTGGCGCGGCAAAAAGACGATTTTGCGAAATCTTGAAATATTCGGGGAGTAAACTGTGAAAGAAAAAAATACCGAGCTCGAGCGCCTGAAGCGTGAAAACGCAAAATTGCGCGCGAAAAATAAAAAGCTTAAAAACGAAAATGAATATTTAAACCACCGCATAGAAAAGCTTTCCCCAAAAGAGGTGAAAAATATTCCGCACGAGCGCGAGCTTTTTCTTTCCTCTGCCGACGTGGATAAATACAAGGGATATTTCCGTTACCTTATAGGTCAGTTTAAATTTTCGCTTGTATATAAAATATACGATAGAATATTTTTCGCCCTGCGAAAAGTGATACTTGCTTCCAAAATATGGCGGTATTTGCCGATAGTGCTGGGTGTTCTGGGTGTGGTTTTGCAGGCACTTCTTGCATTTGGTTCTGTAGTGGTGCTGTTTCCCGTTTGTATTGTTGCCACGCTCTTGTTTTTGGCTGTTTCGATTTTTGAGTTTGCGCGCCACAGGCGAGCTTTGCTGCGCGAGGTGCTCGGCAGGAAGTTATATTTTCTTTACCCCGTGCAAAAACCTAAAAAAGATTCGTTTTTTTATAATACTATGCAGGCTTTTGCGCGCGACGGCGTTGTTTTCGCCGTCACGTCCTCCTTCGCGCTCAGCGGCTTTGGCGCTGTGCGCAAGGTGAGCGAAAACGTGTACTTTATACACACGAGTTTTTATTACACCTTTGTGCGCGAAGCTATGGCGGCAAGCGCCGACGTAGTGAAGGTTTATTAAAATGCAGAATTAAGAATGCAGAGCGCAGAATTATTATTTGCAAATCTTAAATTTTATCATAAGTTTAAGATGGCGATAGCTTTGTTTGTACTGCCGAGCCGCAACGAGAATTTTGCTTTTTCCGCAAAAATACAGGCAAAAACAATATGGAAATCTATTTTGAGGAAAGTTCTTTGCCGAGCTTTCTTTCAAGAAAGCGAAGGAGAGGAAATATGGTTCATTTTATATACGGCAGAACGGGAAGCGGCAAAAGCGCCCATATGCTGGCGCACGCCGCAGAAACCGAAAATAAGCATATTTTCGTGCTAGTTCCCGATCGCGGTGCCGTTATGGCAGAGCGCGCCTTCTCCTATGCGCCGAATGCGGGCGATATAGACGTTGTAACGTTCCGCAGGCTTGCGAACTTCGTTTTCCGCAAATATGGCGGTATATGCGAAAACTATATTTCGCGCGGCGCAAAAAAGGTAATGATGCACAATACACTCGCCGCGCTGTCGCCGCTTTTTGCCTCCAAGGGGGAGTTTTTCGAAAGCGATACCGCCGCGACGGAGAGGTTTATAAATATGCGCACAGAGCTTGCGCGCACCGCTGTATCGCCCGAGGTTCTGGCGCGCGCCGCGGAGGCGTGCGAGGGCGAAACGGGCAAAAAATTTGCCGATATTTCCTTGCTTTTCACAGCGTTCGACGCCGAGGTGGGCGCACGCTTTGCAGACCCCGACGGAATTTTAGCCAAAATGAACGCACTTCTTGCCGAAAACAACTTTTTCGGCGGTTGCGATGTATATATAGATTCGTTTACATCATTTTCCAAGGAGCAGCTTAACACAGTGCGCGAAATTATGCGCACTGCGGAAAACGTGTATATTTCCGTGCCGTACGTGCCCGAGGAGGATAAGGAAACACCGTGCTTTTTCGGCATAGCCGACACGGCAAAGCGCCTTATTGATACGGCAGAGGCGGCACACGCCGAGGTTGGAGAAGCAGTACTGCTTTGCGAGCGCGGCAGGTTCCAAAACGAGGAGCTGGCTTTCCTTGCGCAAAATCTTTTTCCGGGCGGCGGCTACGCCAAGCGCACATATGAGAAAAAGCCGGAAAACGTGCGCGTTATGAGCGCCGCAAACACCTTTGCGGAGGCAGAGGCGGTGTGCCTCGATATAGCGAAAAAGGTGCGCGAGGGCGCCAGATACCGCGATTTTGCCGTTATCATACGCAACGGCGAAGCATACGCAGGCGTTATAGACGCGATGATGCGAAAATACGGCTTGCCGTGCTTTGTTTCGGGCAGAAAAGATATAACAGAGCTTGCTTTTGTAAAATTCCTGCTTTCTGCGCTTGCCGTGTGCGAACGCGGTTTTGCACGTGAGCTGGTAATATCATATATAAAAACGGATTTTGCGGGTATTACGCCCGACGAAATCAACCTTTTTGAAAATTACGTGAGGAAGTGGAGCATAAACGGCGCACGCTTCTACGACGATTACGAATGGAATATGAACCCCGACGGCTTCCGAGGGGAAATGACGGAAGAAAACGCAGAAAAGCTTGCCTGTCTTGCGGAAATACGCAGGCGTGCCGTTTTGCCCCTGCGCGCCTTCTGCGAGGATACGGCAGGCAGGCATACCGTGGTCTATTTTTGCGAAAGACTTTATAGCTTTGCCGTAGGACTCGGTGCGCCCGAAAAAATACTTGCCGATGCCGAGCGCGCCGCGGCAGACGGCGACAAGGCGCTGGCCTCCGAGCTTTCCCAGCTTTTCGCTGTGTTCTGCGAGGTGCTGGATGCACTCGTTTCCGCCTGCGGAGAGGAGGAGGCCTCCCCTGCGGAGTTCACAGCGCTTTTGCGCCTGGTGCTTTCCGAAACGGATATAGGAAAAATACCCACCTCGCTAGATGAAATAACCGTGTACGATGCGCAAGCAGGCGGTTATACAGAGGTAAAATACGCCTACGTTATGGGTGCTTGCGAGGGCACGTTCCCTGCAAGCGTAGAGGACGACGGTGTATTTTCCGACAAAGAGAAAGAATTGCTTTTCCGCCACGGTATAGAGATAACCTCTACCGTGGAGCGCAGGCTGTGCGACGAGCTTTACTATTTCTATGCCGCCGTGTGTGCGCCGAGCCGCGAGCTTTGCTTTACCTACCCCGTGTACGAGGGCGGCAAAAAAACGCGCCGCAGCCCCGCGCTCGTTAGCGTAGAGGAGCTTTTCCCCTTACTTTCGGAGGAACGGTTTGAGGACCTGCCGAAAGAAGCGCTTTTCGAGCGTGCCTCGGCAGCCTTCGAGCACGTTATGCAGGGCGGCGGCGAATATACACGCGCCCTGCGTGAATATTACGAGGGCATGCCAGAATACGCGGAAAAATTACGTTATATGGGCACGCCGCTTTCCTCCTTTCGTTTGCGCATACCCGAGGAGGAGGCGAAAAAGCTCTTTACAAAGGATATGCACACGAGCTATTCGCGGCTGGAAAAATACATTACCTGCAATTTTTCGTATTTCTGCGAATACGAGCTTAAATTAAAGGATAACTCCCCCGTGAAGTTTTCCGCCGTGGACGTGGGTAATTTCATGCACAAGATGCTGGAGCTTACCGTGCGCTATGCGCTCGCCAACCCCGACGCCACGGAGGAGGAGCTGCGCGAGAAGATACAAAAGGAATGCAGGCTGTACCTGGAGGCTGTGTGCCGCGGAAGCTACGCGGAAATATCGCCGAGGATAACACACCTTGCAAGCTACCTTTCATTTGCCTGCGAAAAATTTGTGGCGAAATTCCGCGAGGAATTCCGCGAAAGCCGCTTTACGCCGAAGGATTTTGAAATAACCATAGGCAAGGGGGCGGATATAGAGCCTATACGCCTACGCGACGAAAACGGCAGTGTGGAGCTGCGCGGTAAAATAGACCGTGTGGATACGTACGAGGACGGCACGGGAAAAATATACGTTCGCGTGGCAGACTACAAAACGGGCAGCAAAAAATTCGAGCTTAAAAATATAGAAGCAGGGCGCGACCTGCAGATGCTCCTTTACCTGTATTCCGTTTGTGAAAACGGGCAGAGAAGATACGGCAAGGATATAGCCCCTGCGGGCGTGCTTTACGTTTCCGTAAAGCCTGCGAGCGAAAACGTGGACCTCGGCGTGGAAACGCCCGAGGTGGCGAAAAACGGCAACAGCGGCCTGTTTCTGGATAATGACGAAGTTCTTGCGGCTATGGAGCCGAAGCTCGAGGGCAGGTTTATACCCGTGAAAGCGGGCAAGGGCGGCAAAAAACGCGGAAACCTTATGGCGGCGGAGGCTTTCGACGAGCTTAAAAGCGCCGTTGTGGAAACCGTACTGTGTGCGGCAGGCGAGCTGCGCGCAGGCAAGGCAGATGCCGACCCGTGCGAGGCAAAGGCTTGCGAATACTGCAAAATGAAAGCCGTTTGCCGAGCGAAGAAATGATTAAGAATGCAGAATGAAGAATTAAGGGATTCGCCCAAAAGCGAACGGAATTATTATAAAAACACATTTTGCCCCGCCGAAAAGAGGGGAGAAAGGATAAAATAAATTGAAAATACCGGAAAGTATACTTAAAAAAGTGGAAAAACCCGGCCGTTATACGGGCGGTGAATGGGGCGAGGTCATAAAAGACCCCAAGGACGTGGATATTCGTTTTGCGTTTTGCTTCCCCGATACATACGAAATAGGTATGTCGAACCTCGGCATACGCATACTTTACAGCATACTCAACGAGCGCGCAGACACGTGGTGCGAGCGTGCATATGCTCCGTGGGCGGATATGGAGGAGCAGATGCGCCTCCACAACCTGCCGCTTTGCACGGTAGAAAGCGGCACACCGCTTGCAGAATGCGATTTCGTGGGCTTTTCGCTTCAGTATGAGCTTTGCTACACGAATATGCTCAATATGCTGAACCTTGCGGGCATAGAGCTTGAAAGCGCGAAAAGGGCAAACGATGCGCCCATTATTGTCTGCGGCGGCCCCTGCACGTATAACAGCGAACCTGTGGCAGATTTTGTGGATATCTGCCTTATAGGCGAGGGCGAAGACGAGCTTCCCGAGCTTATGGAGATATACAAAAAGCACAAGGCGGCAGGCTTTGACCGTGCGGCATTCCTTCGCGAGGTATCGAGGCAGGAAAGCATGTATGTTCCCTCGCTCTACGACGTGGAATATAACGAAGACGGCACGATAAAGAGCTTTACGCCCAAATATGAAGACGTACCTGCAAAGGTGCGTAAGCGTATAGTTAAGGATATGGACAAGGCTCCTTTCCCCAAAAACCTTGTTATGCCATTCATACAGACGGTGCAGGACAGAATAGTGCTGGAGGTTTACCGCGGCTGTATACGCGGCTGCCGCTTCTGTCAGGCGGGTATGGTATACCGCCCCGTGCGCGAAAAGAGCCCCGAGGTGCTAGACGAGCAGGCTAGAATACTCGCCGATGCCACGGGCTATTCCGAGCTTTCACTTTCTTCGCTTTCCATAAGCGACTATTCCTGCATAGAAAGGCTGACGGATATGCTCCTTTCCTGGACAGACGACCGCAAAATTTCGCTCAATCTCCCCTCTCTGCGCGTAGACAGCTTTACAAAAGAGCTTATGGATAAAATTTCTACCATTCGCACGGGCGGCATCACCTTTGCGCCGGAAGCGGGCACACAGAGACTTCGCGACGTTATAAACAAAAACGTGGAAAAGGCGGACCTTTTGCGCGCCTGCCGCGTGGCTTTCGAGGGCGGAAAATCTCAGGTCAAGCTCTACTTCATGCAGGGCTTGCCAACGGAAACGGACGAGGACCTCGACGGTATAAACGACCTTGCACAGAGCGTTATAGACGAATTTTACGCCACACCCGGCAGGCCGAAAAAGGCGCCGCAGGTAACGCTTTCTGCCGCTTGCTTTATTCCGAAGCCTTTTACGCCTTTCCAGTGGGAAAAGCAGTGCGATATGGAAGAGCTTCTGCGCAAACAGAAATACCTTACCGGCAAGATAACCAACAGAAAGATACGCTACAACTACCACGATGCCAAGGTAAGCCGTATAGAGGCGATTTTCGCGCGCGGCGACAGAAAGCTTTGCCGCGTTCTTTTGGAAGCGGCTAAGCGCGGTGTGCGCCTGGACGGCTGGGAAGAATTTTTCGACTACGACAAGTGGATGGAAATTTTCGAATATTGCGGTATAGACCCTGCGTTCTACGCCAACCGCGAATTTGGCGAGGACGAAATTTTGCCGTGGGACAATATCGACATCGGCGTTACGAAAGAATTTCTCTTGCGCGAACGCCACAAGGCTTACAGCGAAAAAACAACGCCCAACTGCCGCTTGCAGTGCAGCGGCTGCGGCGCAAACAAACTCGGAGGTGAAAGAACGTGTTGCCCGAAAATGCAGTAAATATAAAAGTAAGAATAAAATTTTCCAAAACGGGAAGCCTTAAGTTTATTTCCCATCTTGATCTACAGCGCACGATGCAGTCTTCTTTTCTCAGAAGCAAGCTTCCCATATACTATTCCGAGGGCTTTAACCCCCACCCGAAGGTTGTTTTTTCGCCCCCGCTTTCCGTGGGTGTTTCCAGCCTTACGGAGTTTGTGGACGTAAAAATGCTCGCGGAAGTAAGCCACGAAGAAATAGCGGAAAAACTCAATGCCTCTTTCCCGAAGGGATTGCACGCGCACGCTTGCTACACGCCCACCGCGAAGTTTAGCGACATAAAATGGGGGCTTTACGAAATAAAATACGAGCTTACGGGCGATATCCCAACCGACATATGCGAAAAAGCGAAGGCGGCGCTCACGGCAGAAGAGATAATTGTGGAAAAATTCAGCAAAAAGACGGGCGCAAAAACGGTTAATATCGCGGGCGGCATACGCTTCTGCTCGGCAGAGCTGGAGGGCAGTGTGCTCACTGTTTGCGCAAAGCTTTCCTGCGATGAAGCCGCGTTTGTAAACCCGAAGTACGTAAGCGAAACGCTCGCTGCCGCCATGCCCACCGTATTCGAGGGGGCAGAGGAGGAGGTCTGCCGTATGGAGGTCTACCTTGCCGACGGCGAAACGTTGTTTGAATAATAAAGGCTTCCCGTTTTTGGGGAGGCTAAAAAATAACAGGCGGAATTATTATGGCAAGATATATTAAAGATGAAAATGCGGACATGCTGTTTCAGGCGATACTTTCGCTTGAAACGATAGATGAATGCTACGATTTTTTTGAGGACCTGTGCACGAAAGTGGAGCTGCGCGAAATGTCGCGCCGCTTCGAGGCGGCAAAGCTTATACGCGAGGGCGAAAAATATACGACTATAGTGGAAAAAACGGGGCTTAGCACCGCTACTATAAGCCGCGTGAACGGTGCCCTGCGCGATGGCAACGGCGGCTATTCACGCGCGCTGGATGAACTTGGGGTGGAAAGAAAATGAACGAACAATATACATCTCTTTCGCTTTTCTACGATGCGTTTATGCAGGATGTGGATTATGGCGCTTGGTGCGATTTTTATGAAGAATGTTTTCGCAGGTTTTCCACAGGAGATGTGGAAAACCTGGCCGACCTCGGCTGCGGCACGGGCAATATAACCTTGCCTATGGCGGCGCGCGGCTACAAAATGACGGCGCTTGACCTCAGCGAGGAAATGCTCGCCCTGGCAGAGCAGAAGGCGCAGCGGCAGGGCGCGGACATACGCTTTCTTTGCTCGGATATGCGCTCCTTCAGCCTTGGTTTTCGCGCGGATGCGGCTATTTGCTCTTTCGACTGCGTGAACTATTTGTTGAAAACCGCAGATGTGGAAGCGGCATTTTGGCGCGCGCACGAAAACGTGGAAAAGGGCGGCTTGCTTATTTTCGACGTGGCAACGCCGTATAAATACAAAAACGTGCTGGGCGGCAATTCCTTTGTTTTCGAAAATGAAGACGTTTTTATGACATGGGAAAATTATTTTAACGAAAAAAGCGGTGTGTGCGATTTCTATCTCACGTTTTTCGTGCGCGAGGGCGAGCTTTGGCGCAGGGAAGAGGAAGAGCAGCGCCAGCGCTCTTATTCTCTGAAAACCATACGAAAAGCCTTGAAAAATACGGGTTTTTCCATACTTTGTGAGTGTGGGGACATAGATTTTTCGCCGCTTTGCGAAGAAAGCGAAAGAGCTTTCTTTATTTGCAAAGCCGAATAAGGGAAATATATGAAAAAAGACGCGAAAGCGTCTTTTTTGATTGTCCAAAAAGCTGCGCATTTTGCAGAAAGTAAAAAATTTTGGCGTTTAAAACCGTGCGAGGCGATTTTTTATTCTTTGAAAATTTTGTTACACATATTTTTTAAAAAATATCGCAAATTAGATATGGACGAAAATTCGTCCCGCGCCATATGCGGCGGTGGCGTGCGAAAAGTATTCTGTAAAAGAAAGCCGCATTGGAAGCGAAAAATATGTCAAAAACAAAAAAAGCGGCAATGGCGTTTCTGGCGGCACTCTTTCTTTCGTTTGCTATTGTTATTTTGCCCGTTTCCGCGGCAGATATAACAAGCGGCACCCCCACGGCAGACGAGCATGCCAAAATGCTTATCGCGGCGGGTGTGCCGTTCGGTGTTCGCCTGCATACAGATGGTGTTATAATAGTTAACCTTACCAAGGTCGGCAGCGGCGAGGGGGCTTCCAGCCCCGCGCGCGATGCAGGGCTTTGCAAGGGCGACGTTATAATTTCCATAGGCGGCGAGCGCGTGAGCAGTGCAAAAGCTCTTTGCGATATTGTGGAAAGAAACGGCGGCGAGCTGAATATTACCGTTCGGCGCGAGGGCAAGGAAAAAACTTTCGCCGTAAAATCCGCCTTGGGGGCGGACGGCAAATATAAAATAGGCGTGCTCGCGCGCGACAACGCGGCAGGTATAGGCACGGTCACGTTTATAGACCCCGAAACGGGCGTTTTCGCAGGGCTCGGACACGGCATTTGCGATGGCGAAACGGGTGCGCTCGTGCCTGTTTCATACGGTACCTGCGAGGAAGTTAGCCTTACGGATATTATAAAAGGAAAAAAAGGCGCCCCGGGCGAGTTGCGCGGCTACTTCACAGGGAAGAAGACGGGAAAAATAATAAAAAACAGCTATGCAGGCGTTGTGGGCGCGCTTTGCGGTGTGCCAACAGAGCTAGCTTCTGCCGTGTACCCTGCCGCCGGCAAGGGTAAGGTTCACAGCGGCAAAGCGAAGATAATAGCGACGGTAGACGGGGGCGGCAGGGCGGAATATGAGATAAATATTTCCTCTGTGGATGAAAGCAGTGGTCAAAAGAACTTTACCGTGGAGATAACCGATGAATCTCTTATAGCCAAAACGGGCGGTATTGTTCAAGGTATGAGCGGCAGCCCCATCATACAGGACGGATACCTCGTGGGCGCGATAACGCACGTTATGATTTCCGAACCCACGAAGGGGTATGGTATACTCATAGAGAATATGCTTTCGCAAACAACGTTTTCAAACGTTCCGGCGATAGCGGCGTAGCAAAAAGCGCCTGAGATAAAAAGGAATAATAATGCCGCTGAGAGCGACCACAACGGTTGCTCTCAGCGGTTTTCAATCTTTTTCTGTGCAAAAAGTGAGAGTTTAATCATAAAATGAGATGTTGTTATTTTCTTTTATTGTTGCTATAATATAATCGTAAGCTTATGAACAACAAAAAGGAGATTTTTATATGAACTCAACTGTGTTTTCTGAAAATATGAAAAAGTTCAGGCTGGCAAAAAAATACACACAGGAAGACATTGCCGAAAAGCTTTGCGTAACAGCTCAGACTGTATCAAGGTGGGAGTGCGGAACCACGCTGCCTGACGTATTGATGCTGCCCGAAATTGCCAAGCTTTACGGTGTTATTGTAGACGACCTTTTTAAGAAACATTCCGTTGCTTACGAAAATTACGCACAAAGACTTTCTGCGCTTTATGAAATAAGTGACGACCCCGAGGATTTTTTAAGATGTCGTCTTGAATATCAAAAAATAATAAAATCGGGAAAAATGTCGATGCAAGACAGATGGGACTATGCTTGGCTACATATGGCGATGATGTATGATTGCAAAGATGAAGCCCTCAAATGGTTTGACGAGGTTTTATCCGATAAAACAGATAAAAATTCGCTTTCTTACAGGAGAGCCGCTTCTATGAAACAGGATATGCTCTTTTCTTTTGGAAAAGGCGAAGAAATTTTAAAGGAACGCCAGCAGAAAATGGACGAAGCGGGCGGCGCGCTTGACGAGCGGGAATGGATATTGCTGGCAGAGGCATATGAGCTGGCAAAGCAATATGAAAAGGCTCTTGAGGTTTGCAAAGAGGCACTCCAAAAATATCCCGATAATTGGGAATTGTGTCTTTTAGTTGGATGTATCTATCGAGATATGAAAAAATATGAAGAAGCGATTATATACTACGAAAAAGCGGGAAAAATAGGAACGTATTTTTGCGATGAAAAGTATTCGATTGCTATGTGCTATCGAGACCTCGGGAAATTCAAGGAAGCACATCGGATCTATTTGGAAATTGCGGACATTCACCGCAAAAACGGATATGACGTGGAGGCAGAGCAGGCTTTGGGGTATGCAAAGGAAATTGAAGACAAAATAAAATGAATTATATTTAGACTATGGATAGGTGCGAGCCAAAGCCTTTCCCACAGGAGAAGGCTGTTTTACCGAACGATAATATATCTGCAAAGTGCGAGAAAAAAGGAGTACGAGCAAAATCGCTCGTGCTCTTTTTGCTATTTTTTATTGAAAAAATAAAGGGGCAGAGCGCCAAATCGGCGTTTTTTGCAAACAAAAAACATCAAAATGATATTTTTATTTACAAAAACACTTGCAAAATGCGAAAAAACAGCAAAATATAAGAAAAAGAATTTTTTTGCGACGGACATAAGTCGACAGGCTAAAAACATTTTTTGCGTTATGATAAAATAAGCAAGGATTTATAAAAATAATGCAAAAAGGATGATGAAAATGACAGATGAAAAAACGAAAAAGAGCTTCCGCGCGGCTGCCATTACGCGCGGCAAAAAGAAGCGCAGGCGAGCTATGCTTCTGCTGCTTCGGCGTGCGGTAATTTCCGCTTGCGCGGTTTTTACGGGTTATATTTTTTCGGGCAAGATGCTTCCTTTCGGCACATATCCGTTGGGTATAGCCCTCGTTTGCTCGGCAGAGCGTTTTGTGGCGGAGCTTTTGCTGGGAGCTTTTTTGCGGCTTGTTTTCGGCGGCGAAGGGCCGCGCCTTGCCTCGCTTTTGTGCCTTATTTGCGCTGTGGCAAGGTATCTTTTGGCCAAAGTTATACATAGAGCGCGCGGCAGCGTGCGCAGGGCGAGCACAAAAAACGACATTTTGCCAATTTACGATGATATTAGCATACGCGTGGCTGTGGCGTTTTTCGCCTGCTTCGTGTGTGCGGTGGTTCGTATAGTGGGCGGGGGCACGTTCTACGACATTTTTGCGGGTATTTTTTGCTCCCTTGCCATACTGCTTTTTACGTTTCTGTTTTCCTTTGCATTCGATAAAAAGTGCAAAAATGCGGGCGCTGTTTCCGCAGGGCGCGCCGCGATCGTCTTCTGCGCCGTGCTGACGCTTGCCGACGTTAGCATTTTTACGGTTTCCATAGGAATTATGGCGGCGTATGCAATAACACTTGCCATGGGCTATGCGGGCGATGGCGCCCGCGGCGCTGTGGCAGGACTGCTCGTAGGTGTAGCCGTGGGCGGCGATTACGCCTTGCTTTTTGCCTTTTCCGGGCTTGCGGCAGGGATATTCTATGAGTTTTCGCGTGTGATCGCGTTTTTTCTGCCGCTCGGCGTGACCGTATGTGCAGGGCTTTACCTTATGGGTGGCGACCCTGTGATAGCTATGCTGCCAGAGGTACTCATAGCCTCGTTTTTTGCCGCAGGACTTGCCTTTTTGGGGCTTCTGCCCGAATTTTCCATAGCGGAAAGGCGCGTGCGCGGCGAGGCTTCTGTGCGCGAGCTGCTTTCGCAGAAAACGGAAAAGGAAAAGAAGGCGCGCACAGAAGCCAAGGTCACCATGCTCGCCTCGCTTTCAGAGGCTGTTAAAAATATGTCTGAAACCCTGCGCAAGCCGAACAAGGACCACCTTTCGGATATGTGCCGCGAGGTCTTCGATAAATTCTGCGCGGATTGCCCGAAGCTGGAGGAGTGCCGCCGCGGCTTCCGCAGGGGCATGGACGTGGTGGACAGCATAACGGAGCGTATTATGAAAAGCGGTAAGATAGCACCGGAAAAATACGGCGAGGTCATGCGCTTCGGTTGCCTTAAAAAGGATGCGATAATAACAGAAATAAACCTGCGCGCGGCGAAGATGCTGGAAAACGCCCTGCGCGGCGACCGTTCGCGCATTTTCGCCTTCGATTACAGTGCGGCGGCGCGTATAATTGCCGACACCGTGGCGAAAAGCGACACGGTCTACGCCGTGGATGAAGCGCTTACAGAGGAGCTTTCGCTCGCGTTTTCTGCCGCCGGCATAGGTGCGGAAAACCTGCTTGTTTGCGGCGAGCGCAAAAAATATATTATTGCCACGGGCAGGGAGGTGTTGCGTAGCGGAGCCTCCGCACAGGAGATACGCGCCATATGCGAGGATGTGTGCGGCGGTATCTTCACCCTGCCGGAATATTCCATGGAGGAAAGCGCCGCCGCCATGACGCTGGAAAGCACGCGCGTTTTCGAGGTTGAGTATGCCGGCAAGCAATGTGCCAAGCGCGGCGAAAAACAATGCGGCGACGCTATAGGCATAACTGAATCGCGCGAGGATTTTTTCTACGGCTTTATCTGCGACGGCATGGGGAGCGGAAGCGATGCGGAAATAACGGCGCGTATAGGCAAAACGTTCCTGGAAAAAATGCTTTCCTGCGGCAACCGCAAATCCACGACGCTCGATATGCTGAATATGTTCATTTCCAATAAAAATACGGAATGTTCCTCTACGGTGGATCTTTTGGAAATAGACCTTCTGCGCGGCAAGGCATCGTTTACCAAAAGCGGCGCCACCGCCTCCTATATAGTGCGGCGCGGCAGCGTTTATAAAATAGCTTCCGATACGATGCCCCTGGGGCTTTTGCCCGAAGTATGCGCGGAGGTTACGGAATTTTCCGTGTGCGACGGCGATGTGATAGTTATGTGCTCCGACGGAGTGGCGAGCGACCCCGAGAGCGACGGCGAGGGGGGAGCTGTGCAGCTGGTGGAATTTTTGGAGCACGAATATATGCAGGATGTGGGCAAGATAGCGGAAAACCTGCTTTTCGATGCAGCGCGCGTGCGCGGCAGGGCAGATGATATGACTGTGGGGGTTTTCCGTGTGAAGCGCAAAACGTGAACGGCGAAAAAGCAGAAAATTTGAGTATATTGCCACAAAACAGAGGTTTTTTGCAAATAAACGGGGCTTTTTTGCAAAAAACACGGAAAAACACGAAAAAATTCGGGAATTTAAAGTTTTTTTCAGCTTTTTTTATAAAACATATTGCAATTTGCGTAATAATTTGATATAATTCCCTCGTGAATAAAAGGGAGCGTGATTTACTCCTTTTTTGAAATTCTTTTGAATATTCACGGCACTTTTTAATGCACGGAAAAAACATCATTTTTCCGTGCATTTTTTGAATATTTTTGCTATTCTTAAAAAAGCGAAAATAAAAAGCCAGGTACAGGCTTTTGGTACCCGTGTGCGTAATGCGCATAATACATTTTTTAAAAAGTGAGAGGAAATTATGAGCAATAATCCTGTTATAATCGAACTCAAAAACATTTCCAAAAGTTTCGACGGCGAACAAATTTTGAAGTCTATAGACCTCGAGATACACGATAAGGAATTTGTGACCTTCCTCGGCCCCTCCGGCTGCGGCAAGACCACTACTTTGCGTATTATAGGCGGCTTTGAAACGCCCGACGAGGGAGATGTCTACTTCCTGGGGAAGCAGATCAACAAATTGCCCCCGCACAAAAGACAGCTTAATACGGTATTTCAGAAATATGCGCTTTTCCCACACCTGGACGTTTACGAAAACGTAGCTTTCGGCCTGCGCCTTTCCAAAACGCCGGAGCCCGAAATAGCCAAGCGTGTGCACGAAATGCTCGCTATGGTTAACCTCGAGGGGTATGATGCAAGACGTGTAGACCTGCTTTCCGGCGGACAGCAGCAGCGTGTTGCTATTGCTCGCGCGCTGGTAAACCGCCCGAAGGTCCTGCTTCTCGACGAGCCCCTGGGCGCGCTCGACCTTAAGTTGCGCAAGGAAATGCAGATAGAACTTAAGAAAATACAGAAGCGCCTCGGCATCACGTTTATTTACGTAACGCACGACCAGGAGGAAGCGCTCACTATGAGCGACAGGATAGTGGTTATGAACGGCGGTGTTATACAGCAGATAGGCACGCCGCAGGATATTTATAACGAGCCGGCAAACGCTTTTACGGCAGACTTTATAGGTGAATCCAATATACTTCCCGGTGTTATGCACGAGGATTTCCTCGTTTCCTTCGCCGGCAAAAAGCACAAATGCATAGACAAGGGCTTCGAAAAGGACGAAAAGGTGGATATAGTTATCCGCCCCGAGGATATAAAATTCGGAAAGCCCACGGAAAACGTTATGTGCGGCGTTGTTTCCAACGTTACCTTCAAGGGCGTACACTATGAGATGACGGTTTCCCCACGCGGCGGCAAGGTTGCGCCCGCGCTTATGGAAGTGCCCGAAAACGGCGCATACGGCAAGCTCCCAATACCGAAAAACGGCGATTTTGAGTTTGAGGGCTGGTATACAAAGCGCGTGGGCGGCCACAAGGTGGAGGAAAACTCTGCTATATACAAAAATGCACCGCACATTCTCTATGCCCACTGGACGATGTATGGCGAGCGCGCAGGCTCCTATACGGAAAAAGAGGGCTACGAGCAGGGCGAAACATACAAAATATCCTTTGAATCGCCCGAAACAGACGAAAGCTTCAGCGATATAAGCTGTGAAAACGGCGTATACTGCACTCTTCCCACGCCCGAGGCGAGGGATGGCTACCGCTTCGCGGGCTGGTTCACAAAAATGAACGGCGGCAAAATGGCGGCAGAGGGCGCACATCTGCTCGAATACGAGGACCATACGCTTTACGCACACTTTACCCCCGTGCAGGAGGGCGCGGCTGTATCCCACAAGGTAGAGCTCGACCCCGACGGCATTCCCGTTTGGATAGCACAGTCTACAGAGGCAACGCCCGTAGGCACTTATGTAGGGCTCTACGTAGAACCCGAAAATATCCAGGTAATGCACAAGAGCGGCTGGAACTTCAGCAGCGTGGAAAAATCCGATGAAGAAAACGGAGATGTGAAATGAATATAAAAGCAAAATGGGCTTCATACCCTTATATAATTTGGATGATACTTTTCACTATCATCCCGCTTGCAATGATAGTTTATTTTGCTTTTACGGATAGCGACGGCGGTTTTTCGTTTGCTAATATACAGCAGTCTGCCGCGCACATCCCCACACTTGTAAAAAGCATATATCTTGCGGCTATTTCCACGGTGGTCTGCCTCGTGCTGGCATACCCTTTTGCATACTATATTTCGCGAAAATCCTACAGCAAGCAGAAAATGATGGTAATGCTCGTTATGCTGCCCATGTGGATGAACTTCCTTTTGCGCACACACGCGCTTTCCGCGCTTATAGAAGACAACGGCGTTATAAATACCTTGCTTATGAAAATAGGTCTTGAGCCTATACAGATGATAAATACACAGGGCGCCGTGGTATTCGGCATGGTATATAACTACCTGCCGTATATGATAATGCCGCTTTATTCCATTATGACAAAGATAGACGGCAGAACAGTAGAGGCGGCAGCGGACCTCGGCGCAAACGCCCTGCAAACGCACAGAAGGCTTATACTGCCCATGAGCATGCCGGGCATAATTTCCGGCATAACCATGGTTTTTGTGCCCTCTGTGAGTACGTTCGTTATTTCCGGCCTTCTGGGCGGCAGCGATAACTACCTTATAGGCGATATTATCTCTGCGCAGATGCTCGGCAGCGCATACAACCTCAATTACGGCAGCGCGACCTCGCTCCTTCTTATGCTTGTCGTGCTCGTTACGATGATTATTTTCAACAGTATGGATTCTGAAGATACGGAGGGAATGCTCGCGTGAAAAAAAGCAAACTTTCAGGCATCTATGCCGCACTTATACTTCTTTTTCTCTATGCACCTATTATAATTCTTATCGTATTTTCGTTTAACTCCGAAAAGGGCTATTCCTGGCAGGGCTTTTCACTCAAATGGTACAAAGAGCTTTTTGCCAACGAGCTTATAATAGAATCTTTCTACAACACGATAATAGTTGCGCTTATAGCCAGCGTTTTCGCCACGATTCTCGGCGCTCTCGCCGCGCTAGGCGTTTATTCTATGAAAAATAAAATGGCAAAAGGGCTTATACAGAACGTCACGAATCTGCCGCTTCTAAACCCCGAGATAGTAACGGGTATTTCGCTTATGCTGCTTTTCGCGGCAATGCGCTTTTCAGGCGGCTGGGTAACGCTTATAATAGCGCACATAACTTTCTGCGTGCCCAGCGTGTTCCTTTCCATTTTGCCGAAGCTGCGCCAGATAAACAAGAGTCTCTATGAGGCGGCGATGGACCTTGGCTGCAGCCCTGCGAAGGCTTTCCAGAAGGTGGTCATTCCCGAAATCATGCCGGGTATTATAACAGGCTTCCTTATGGCCTTCACATATTCCTTAGACGACTTTGTAATAAGCTATTTTACAGCGGGCAAGCTAAACACGCTCCCCATCACCATCTATTCAATGGTAAAGAAGCGCGTAAGCCCCGAAATAAACGCTCTTTCCACGTTGCTTTTCGCGGCGGTGTTCATAATACTTCTTGTTACAAACATCCGCGCGATACGCAAGGAAAAAGAGCTTGAAAGAAAGAGAGCCGCAAGGAGCTGAAATGAAAAAAATTATTTCTGTTTTTCTCGTAGTGCTCCTTTTCGTATGCACGCTTTCCGTTTCTGCTTTTGCAGAGGAGGATGCGTATGCCTACGATATGGAATACTACTCTAAATTCAAAGGTCAGAACGTTACTATATACGTTTATAACTGGGGCGAATATATTTCCGACGGCAGCGATGATTCTATGGACGTTGTTAAGGAATTCGAAGCGCTTACGGGTATAAATGTGGAATATACCACGTTCGACAGCAACGAATCGCTTTTCGCAAAGCTGAAAAGCGGCAGCGCAAGCTATGACGTTATCATCCCCTCCGACTACATGGTTTCCCGCCTTGCAGACAACGGTATGCTGGCAAAGCTTGATTATGCGAATATACCTAATTTCGACAGGTATATAGACGCAGAGTTCAAAAACCCCGAATACGATGCGGCAAACGAATACAGTGTGCCTTATATGTGGGGAACTGTTGGCGTTATCTACAATACAAAATACGTGGACGAAGCCGACATTGGCTCTTGGGACCTGCTTTGGAACGAAAAATACGCGGGCAAAATACTTATGTTCGATAACTCGCGCGATGCGTTTGCCATAGCGCTTTCCAAGCTTGGATATTCTATGAACACCACCGATGCAGAGGAGCTTAAAGCCGCTGCGGCAGAGCTTGCAAAGCAGGGAAGCGTGGTTCAGGCATACGTTATGGACCAGATATTCGATAAAATGGTAGAGGAAAACGCATACGTAGCACCGTATTACGCAGGCGACTACCTCACTATGGCAGAGGATAACGAAGACCTTGCCTTCTATATCCCCAAAGAGGGCACCAACCTTTTTACAGATGCAATGTGCATCCCCTCCACCTGCCAGAATAAGGCGGCGGCGGAAATGTTTATAAACTTTATGTGCGAGCCCACAGTTTCCGCGGCTAACACAGATTATATTTGCTATTCCACGCCGATTTCCGCGGCGAAGGAGCTTATAGACCCCGAAATGGCGGAAAGCGAGATAGCTTACCCGAGCGCAGAGGTGCTTGCGAAAACGGAAAGATATAAAAACCTTTCCGATGAGGCAAACCAGCTTATGGACGACCTTTGGATCTCCGGTGTGCGCACAAACGAGCTTACACCCGGCTTTTGGATAAGCCTCGGCGTTATATGCGTGCTCGCCCTTGCGGCGGTATTCCGCAATATGTACGTTAAGAAAAAACGCATGGAAGCGCGAATGAAATATTAAAAAACATGCAATAATACAGTGCTTGAAGAAAAAACGCGGGATTTTCCGCGTTTTTTGGCAACTGCCAAAAAATTACATATAATATGTTATATATTTCCTTGCTCAGTAAAAATTAAAAAAATGTAACAATTTGTGAAATAAATTTTAAAGAGTAAGAAAAATTCTTGACTATTTCGACATATGTGTGTAAAATAAATATGTTAGAGTTTTATTTGGCCGAAAGGAGCGACTGATGAAATTTGAATGGAATAAAAAATATGCCCAAATAGCTTTTTGGGTATGCTTGGTCGTGCTTTTTACGGTTATATGCGTATTCTTTTTCTTGAATTACAATAACTTTGGGGCATACGCCAAAAAATTTATAAGTGTTTTAAACCCCATTTTTTACGGTGTGGTAATAGCCTACGTGCTGAATAAAATACTTAATATATTTGAAAAAAGAATTTTTAAATTTTTAGATAAAAAAGAGGGCAGAGCGCGCCTTAAACGCACTCTTTCCATTCTCTGTACTTACGTAACGGTTATCGCTTTTATCACACTCTTTATATGGCTTATCGCGCCGCAGGTAGTAGAGGGTATTACCGATTTGATAGTTATGATACCTTTCTATATAGAAACCTTTTCGGATTGGATATACAGTATCGGCGATTTGGACCCTGCGATTTCCGATATTATTATGAAGGGTATGGAATATCTTGAAAATATTTATAACATGCTCGGCGAAATAGTGGCGACGGTAGTGCCACAAATTACGGAGTGGCTTGGGCAGACGGTAACGTTCCTTAAAGACCTTGTTATAGGCATTATCCTTTCCATATACTTCCTTATGCAGAAGGAGCGCTTTATAGCGCAGGGCAAACGCCTTTGCCGGGCTATTTTCCAGGATAAAGGCTATGGAAAAGCGGTTAAGCTCATAAAGGATATAGATAACTCCTTCGGCGGATATCTTATAGCGATGGGTGTGGATTCATTCCTTGTAATGTGCGAATGCTTACTGCTTTTCGGACTTGTCGACATACCTTACTATCAGCTTATAAGCTTTATAGTGGGTGTTACGAACTTCATTCCTTTCTTTGGTCCGTTTATCGGTGCCATACCCTCGGCAATAATCATCTTTATCGCAGACCCCATGACCCCGATGAATGTCATTATATTTATATTACTCATTCTCGTTATTCAGCAGATAGACGGTAATATAATAGCCCCCAAAATAATCGGCTCTCATATAGGCATTTCTTCCGTTTGGGTCGTTATAGCCGTTACGATTATGTCCGGCTTCTTCGGATTTATCGGTATGGTAATAGGCGTGCCCCTCTTCTCTGTGATATACACGCTTATAGACGACGCTATCGCAAGCAGGCTGGAAAAGAAAAATTGCGATACGGAAATTTTCGATTTCTATTCCGAAGACAATATGGGTAAAACGATGGAGATCGAAATAATGAAGGCGGAGGAGCGCAAGGCTCAGAACCCGAATTTCTTCGATAAATTTTTCAAGAAGTTAAAAGGCAAGGGCCGCCATGGTAAGCACAGTGCAGGCAAGCATCAATATGATGAAACCACCGTTACGGTACAAGAATTTTCCACAGAAGAATTTATGGCGAATTATGAAAGCGCTCTTGACGATGTTACCGAATATGGCGCGGAAGATGAAGTGCCCACGGAAAAATACGAAGGCGAAGACGAAGCCTCTCAAAACTAAATAATATTCGGGCGCTCGCCGAAATATGCGTGCGCCCGGCAAACGCCCTCATAGTTAAATGGATATAACAAACCCCTCCTAAGGGTTAGTTATGGGTTCGATTCCCGTTGGGGGTGCCAGAAAAAAGCACTTGCGCAAAGGCAACTTCTTATAAGGAAGTTTAATTAAATTTGCTTTGCAGAAAACAAATAAATGACGCCGACAGGATATATGTCGGCGTTATTTATTTCGTTCGATAAATTGGAATTTTATTATTAGAATAATCCTCTGTTATATTTGAATTGCGCGTATAGGATAAAAACCAACCCAATCAGAATACCTACACCTATTGCCAATCCACTTGTCGCTATGTAACCTAACGCTTCTATAACGGCACCGGCAATGATTCCCACGCCTGCAATAAGCGTTCCAATACCGACGAACATACAATACACCTTTTGGTTCTCCTTCGTGACCTTACAGCGATTGTACCAATGGATCGTGCCGATATTTCCGCACATATTGAAGATACCGAGCAGTACAAAAATAACACCTAATCCTAACTGAACCAAGCTCTCTCGCAAAGATTCAATGAATATGAACCCCAATATAAACAGACCGATAGCGCAACCTGCCGCAAAACCAATGATGGCTTTTTTCTGTTGGTCAATAGTTTTATTCTTCGACACAAGGATTTCCTCATTGCTCTTGTTGGGGATAAGCTCGTCAATTGTAATGCCGAAATAGTCGGCTAACAGTTGGAGTGATTCGTCACTCGGTAAGCCCAATCCGTTCTCCCATTTTGCAACGGCAGATCTTGAGATATGTATATCTGCTGCGAGCTTTGCTTGTGAGATGCCTTTTTCGCTACGCAGTTCTTTTAATTTTTCGGAAAATTCCATAGAAACACCTCCGTTCTTTACTGAACATATTTTATCATATTTTGGATTAAAAATCTACCATTTGAGGTGTTACTTTGATGGGGTGCGCTGTTACTTTTATAAATAACAACAAATTCTTATTTATCGCTCTGTTTCATCGCCAGTTTCGCCTTTGTATTACAAAGGCTTCGGGCAAAGCCCATACCTCTATTCAATATAACACAAATCAGCAGAGAAAGCAGAGTGATATTCCGACTTCGTCGGAGTGATATTATTGCTTCGCAATAGTGATATTGAAGCTTTCAGCTTCAGTGTTATTTAATTCGCCTCCAAAACTTGCGAAGCAAATATCACTCGTCGTAAGACGAATACCACTGCGAAGCAATAGAACTCGCCGCAGGCGAATAAAACTGCCAAACCTCCTTATGAGAAGTTGGGCAAAGCAAGTGCTTTTTTCAATGAAGCGCACCTGCGGTGCATGAAAAATGAAGCCGAGCTTCGCTCTATGAAGCGAGCCTTCGGCTCATGGAGAAGTTACTATGTGCTTCGCTTCATGTTTGCATAGCAAACGCTTCATGCGAGCGTAGCAAGCGCATCATATCGGCGCAAGCCGATGCTTCATAGTATAAAAAAGCCTAACGCATGGCGTTAGGCTTTTTGTGGGTGAAATTCGTCTGTGTCAACTATAAGATGCCCGAAAATTGGGCTGTACATGGGGTTTTAGCGAATGGTTTATTCAACTTCTGCGATAACTTCTACTTCGCAAAGAACGTTCTTTGGCAACGTTTTTGCCGCTACGCAGGAGCGCGCGGGCTTGGAAACGAAATATTTGCCGTAGATTGCGTTGAATGCGGCGAAATCGCCCATATCGGAAAGGAAGCAAGTAGTTTTTACAACCTTTTCGAAGGATGTGCCTGCCGCTTCGAGAAGCGCGCCGATGTTTTTGCAAACCTGCTCTGTCTGTTCTTCGATAGTAACTGCTTCAACAGCGCCTGTGGCAGGGTTTATGGCAATCTGACCGGATGTGAAAAGCAAGCCGACCGTTATAATACCCTGGGAGTAGGGGCCGATGGCGTCGGGTGCATTTTTTGTATAGATAACCTTGGACATAGTAAACCTCCGTGTTTTACTGTATGATTTTGAAGCCTTCTTTTGTAAGGCTGTTTTTTATTTCTTCGATATGCTCGAAGCTCTTTGTTTCCATACCGAGGCGCAGGAAGCAGCCGTTTACTGCCTGTGCGTCGCCGTGCTCGTGGTGAACGGAAACAACGTTGCCGCCGCATTCTGCGATTATATGGGAAACCATTTCGAGCTGACCGGGCTTATCTATAAGCTCGATAACGATAGAGCAAGCTCTGCCGCTCTTGTGAAGACCGCGGTCTATAACGCGGGAAAGGATAGTAACGTCGATATTGCCGCCCGAAACGATGCAAACAACTTTTTTGCCCTCTACGGGAACTTTGCCGAACTTAACTGCCGCAACGGAAACAGCACCTGCACCCTCTGCGATAAGCTTCTGGTTTTCGATGAGGTGGAGTATAGCCGCGGAAATTTCGTCTTCTGTGACGGTTACTATTTCGTCTACGTATTTTTTGCAGTATTCAAATGTGTTTTCGCCCGGGGCTTTAACCGCGATACCGTCTGCAAAAGTGGAAACAGAGGGGAGCTTTTCGGGCACACCCGTTGTAACGGCGTTGTACATAGAGGGGGCCCCTGCCGCCTGAACACCGTATATCTTAACAGAGGGCTTGAGCGTTTTGAGCGCGTATGCCACACCGGAAATAAGCCCACCGCCGCCTACGGGAACAACAACTACATCTACATCGGGAAGCTCGTTGAGCACCTCAAGGCCTATTGTGCCCTGACCTGCGATAACGTCGTCATCGTCAAACGGGTGAATGAACGTATAGCCCAGCTCATCTCTCTGGCGGATAGCCTCTGCATAGGCATCGTCGTAAACACCGTCTACCAAGCAAACCTCTGCGCCGTAGCCTTTTGTGGCCTGAACCTTGGAAATAGGCGCGCCTGCAGGCAGACAGATTACGGATTTTATGCCCTGCTTCGTAGCGGCGAGGGCAACGCCCTGTGCGTGGTTGCCTGCAGAGCAAGCGATAACGCCGTGCGCTTTTTCTTCGTCGGTAAGCTGTGAAATTTTATAAGCAGAGCCGCGTACCTTGAAAGAACCCGTAAGCTGAAGGTTTTCGGGCTTCAAATAGAGCTTGCAGGAAAGTTCCGCGCTCATACGGGGCGCTTCTATAAGCTGTGTATGGCGCACAACGGGCTCCAGCACGCGCGCCGCATCGTAAACTTTATCTATGGTCAACATAATATGCCTCCGAAAAAAGTGAAAACCGCCCCGATATTGGGCGGTTGCCACTCAAATATATCATAAAATTATTATAATTTTCGGAAAGGGAATTGTCAATAGTTTTTTAAAGAAAATGCGCGTAAATTGTATACATTGCTTTAAAGAGCGATATCAAGCAACATCATAAGCGCAAATCCCACCAGCGTGAAAAGCGCCGTCACGTTTTTATTTTCCGCCGTGCCGCTTTCGGGCAAAAGCTCTGCCGCTACCACGTAGATCATAGCGCCCGCCGCGAAAGAAAGGCAAAACGGCAAAAGCGTGCGCACGTACACCACGAGCAAAGCGCCGAAAACACCTGCTACGGGCTCTACAGCTCCGCTTGCTTGCCCCCAAAAGAAAGCGCGGGCACGGGAAGCGCCCTCGCGCCGAAGCGGCAGGCTTACAGCCGCCCCCTCGGGAAAGTTTTGCAAGCCTATGCCAAGGGCGAGCAAGCATGCAGAGGCAAACGCCGCACCGCCTGCGCCGCGCGCGATCGCACCAAATGCCACGCCTACGCACAGCCCCTCCGGTATATTATGCAAGGTAACGGAGAAAACGAGCATGGCGGCGCGGCTTTTTTGCCCGGCTGTTTTTCCGCGCTTTGCGGCGCGTGCAAGCAGAGTATCTCCCACAAAAAGCAGCGCTCCGCCCGAAAGAAAGCCGAAAAGCAGCACCGCGGGCGCGGAAAAGCCGAGTTCTGCACACATTTCCTCTGCAGGCAGCAGAAGCGACCAAAAAGAAGCCGCCACCATAACTCCCGCCGCAAAGCCGAGCATTGCATCCAGCACGTTTTTATTTATTTTTTTGAAGAAGAATACAAGCGCCGCCCCTGCCGCCGTGACTCCCCAGGTGAAAAGCGTCGCCGCCAGCGTCTGAACGTGTGGCGGAAGCGCAGAAAAGAATTTTATCATAAGCCATATCCTTTAAACCTTTTTAGGATATAATATGACAAAGCTCGCACGGCGGTGAAAAGAAAAAAGGCACTCTTGCGAGTGCCTTGAAAAGTTATTTTAACTTATTTTGTTTTTGTGTATGTGATAATACCGATTTTGATTGTGCCGGCATCTTTGTTTTCAGAGAAAGAATGTGTGCCGCCGAAAGATTTTGTATCGTCGTTGTTGTCTTCGAATTCGAATGTGATGGACATTGTGCCGTCTTCAGCTTCTGTGATTTCGTATGTGCCTTCATATTCTGCTGTAGAAGAACCTGTGATGAAGTTGGAACCTGTTACTGTAAGAATAACTTTGCTACCTTTGAATGTGAAAGATGTTTTGCCGCCTACAAGACCGCCAAGGCTTGCTTCAGCAGAGTATGTACCGGAAAGTGTTTTACCGCAAGAAGCGAGAACGAGGCAAAGCATTGCAGCAACGAGAACGAGTGCGAGAACTTTTGTAAGTTTTGTCATTGTGATTTTCCTCCATAAAAATTTAGTATAAATAAATAAAATAAATATTAGCATAGGATAACTGCCTATACAATAATTATTATATACATCTTACAAAAAAAGTCAAGCATTTTTGTTCATAATTTGTTTATCAAATGTTCATTTTTGTAAGCAGAGGTTTATTTTTTTTAAGCACTTGACGGCACAAAAACATCGTGATAAAATTAGCATATAACTATACCCAATCGATTTGGAGATGAACCAATATGAAAAAAACAAAAATAATATGTACGATGGGCCCCGCCTGCGAAAGCGAAGCAACGCTGGAAAAAATGATGCTCGCAGGGATGAACGTGGCACGCTTCAACTTCTCGCATGGCGAACACGCCGACCACAAGCGCAGAATGGACACAGTTAAGCGTGTGCGCGAAAAGCTGGGTTTGCCTATCGCCATACTTTTAGATACAAAAGGCCCCGAATACCGCATAGGCACGTTTGAAAACCACAAAATCGAGCTTGCCGACGGTGACAGCTTCGTTTTCACGGCTGAGGAATGTGTCGGCGACGAAGAGCACGTTTCCGTTTCGTACAAGCACCTGCCGAGCGAGCTTTCGGCGGGAGATACCATACTGCTCAACAATGGCTTGCTCGAATTTCTTGTTGAGGAAACCACGGAAACGGAGATACGCACAAAGGTTGTTATCGGCGGCGAGCTTTCCGACAGAAAAAGCATGAGCTTCCCCGGAAAAATGCTCCACCAGGAGTACCTTTCCGAAAGGGATAAGGAAGATATTCTTTTCGGCATAGAAAACGATGTGGACTTTATAGCCTGCTCGTTTGTTTCCGTAAAAGAGGACATTCTAAAAATACGCGATTTTGTAAACGCACACGGCGGGGAAAGGATAGACCTTATAGCAAAGATAGAAAACCGTGCCGGTGTGGATAATATAGAAGATATTATAGATGTGAGCGACGGCATAATGGTGGCACGCGGCGATATGGGCGTGGAAATACCGTTTGAACAGCTTCCCGCTATTCAGAAGCATATGATAACAATTTGCCGTTACCGCGGTAAGCGAGTTATAACCGCCACGGAAATGCTGGAATCTATGGTGACAAAGCCGCGCCCCACACGTGCGGAAATTTCCGACGTAGCAAATGCCGTGTACGACGGCACCAGCGCGGTCATGCTTTCGGGCGAAACTGCCGCAGGCGTATACCCTGTGGAGGCTGTGCGCGCAATGGCCAAAATAGTAGAGCAGACGGAAAAGGATATAGACTATATCCACCGTTTCCGTACGTCGGAATTTAAAATAGCCAACGAAACAGATGCCATTTCCCACGCGGCTTGCGCACTTGCCATAGACCTTGATGCAAAGCTTATGGTGGTTTGCTCGCGAAGCGGCAAAACGGCGCGTATGGTTTCACGCTTCCGTTCGCCTAAGTTTATAATAGGGCTTACCACAGACGAAAAGGCTTGGCGCCAGCTTTCGCTTTCCTGGGCAGTAACGCCCGTTATGAGCGAAGAATTTCAGTCTACCGACGTGCTTTTCTATCACGCAACGCGTGTAGCAAAGGAAACGGGGCTTGCTGCAAAGGGCGATGCCATAGTTATCACAGGCGGCATAACGAACGGTGTTTCCGGCAACACATCGCTTATAAAATATGAAATTTTGAGATAAATAATAAAAAGAGAGAACTTCAGAGTTCTCTCTTTTTTTATAACATAGGAAATTGCGCGCAAATCGTGCGCAATTGCTTGTTCAAAAAAAGTTTTCCTTATGGAAAAATGCCCGATTCTCGGGCATTTTATAGTTGCCGAAGGCAACTTTTTTATACAAGCAAAACCATAACGGGAATGGTAAGCACGGAAAGCGATGTGCCGAGCAGCATAAGGTTTGCCGCCGTTTCCTGCCCTTCGCCCAGCATTTCCGCGAAATTCAGCACGACGCTTGCCACGGGGCACGCCACCATTATGTAAACAGAGGTTTTAAGGTTCGCGTCTACGGGGAAAAGCTGCAAAAGCAAAAGCGCTATAAGCGGCAGGGCAAGCTGCTTTGCCGCGATGATAAGATACTGCGCGGGCACGGCAAAAACCTTTTTCACGCTCATCGTGGCAAGGCGCATACCCATTATCAGCATACAAAGCGGTGTTGTCATACGTGCGAGCAGAGCTATCATATCCGCAAGCTCTGCGGGCAGCTCCACGCCAGTTACAAAAAGCGGAATAGCGACGAGAAGCGAAAGCACTGCAGGGTTGAGCGCGATTTTTTTCGCGCTCATATATTTTGGGTCGTTTGTTATAATGGCAGAACCGAGTGTCCAGCCGAGAATGTTCATAACCAGCGAAAACATAGCGGAAAACGCCACCGCCTGTGGGTAATCGGGCAGAAGCGCCTCTAAAACAGGTACGCCCATAAACGCGCAGTTGGAAAAGCAGAGCGAAAGCGTGTACACCCTGTAGCGCACATCTGTTATTTTTTTGCGGAAGATGAAGCGGAAGGTAAGAAGCACCGTGACCATAAGTATCAGCACGAAGAAAAATACGAAAAGCATATCTGCCAGCATAGCGAGCGAAAATTCCACACGCGAAAGGGAATAGATTATAAGTGCGGGCGAGCAAACGTACATAAGCAGCTTTGCAAAAGCAGAAACGGCGTCGCCCTTTATAAGCCCGCTTTTAACCATAAGAAAACCGGGGCAGGCGTAAAGCAGCATTACCGCCACGGTTGAAAGAGCTATAAAAAAGCTTGCCATATATAACACCTCATTTCAAAAACGAATATTGATAAAAATAATATTAGCACAAATGCGCCGTTCTTTCAATGATTTTTTAAAAATTCCCGCATATTGCATATTTTCCCCATGCGCACCATATATTTTTGCTATGAACAAAAAATATTTGGGAGGAAAGAAAAATGAGCAATATTTACCGCGACATAGCTACCCGTACCGCGGGGGATATTTACATAGGTGTGGTAGGTCCCGTGCGCACGGGAAAATCCACTTTTATCAAAAAATTTATGGAAACGGTCATCGTGCCGAATATCAAGGGCGATTACGACAAAAAGCGGGCCAAGGACGAAATGCCGCAATCTGCCGCCGGCAAGACGGTTATGACAACAGAGCCGAAGTTTATACCCGACGAGGCGGTTACGGTGACGCTCGACGGCGGCGAGGAATTTTCCTGCAAAATGATAGATTGCGTGGGCTACATCGTGCCCGAAGCGCTGGGTAACTACGAAAACGGCGAGGTGCGTATGGTTATGACCCCATGGGCAGACGAGCCGATGGCGTTTGACCGCGCGGCGGAGATAGGCACGGAAAAGGTTATACGCGAACACGCAACGATAGGGGTGCTTGTTACTTGCGACGGCACGTTCGGCGACATTCCGCGCCGAAACTACGAGGCGGCGGAGGCGCGCGTGGCAAACGAGCTGCACGAAATAAACAAACCCTTTGTTGTTGTGCTCAATTCCGCACGCCCCGAAAGCGCAGAGGCGGTGAGCCTCGCGCTGGAGCTTGAAAAACGCTACAAAGCACCCGTAGCACTCGTAAACTGCCTGGAACTGGACAAAGAGGACATAGGGCACATTTTAGAGCTTGTGCTTATGGAGTTTCCCGTTTGCGAGGTGCGTGTGGAGCTGCCGAACTTCATCGCCTCGCTCGACCATTCGCACCCCGTATACAAGAGTATGCTTTCGCAGATAGTGGAGTGCGCCGGTAACGTTAAGGTGACAGGCGATATAAGCACGTGCTTTTCTGCCGCGAGCGAAAACGAGTATATAAAAAACACGTATATTTCTCGCCTGGACCTCGGCACGGGCAAGGCGGAAATCGCTGTGAGCGCCGCAGATGGGCTTTTCTACCGCCTTGTTAGCGAGGCAGCCGGTGCGGAAATAACAGATGATGCTTCGCTTATGTCTACAGTGGCGCAGTTTGCTGCGGCAAAACGCAAATACGATAAAGTTGCGGCGGCTATAGACGAGGTGAACAGCACGGGCTACGGCATTGTTGTGCCCGACATATACGACCTGAAGCTCGAAGAGCCGGAAATTGTGAAAAAAAGCGGCGGCTACGGCGTCAAGCTCTGCGCTTCCGCGCCGTCCATCCATATGATAAAGGCAGATATAAAAACAGAGGTTTCGCCCATAGTTGGCACGGAAGCGCAATCGGAAGAGCTGGTAAACTTCCTCTTGCGCGAGTTTGAAACAGACCCGCAGAAGATTTGGGAAACGAATATGCTCGGCAAATCGCTCTACGAGCTTGTAAACGAGGGTTTGCATACGAAGCTTGCGCATATGCCCGATGACGCGCGTGCACGCCTTTCGGAAACGCTCCAGCGCGTTATAAACGAGGGCGCAGGCGGCCTTGTATGTATTATTTTATGAGAAAAAAGCACCCCTACGGGTGCTTTTTTATAACATAGGAAATTGCGCGCAAATCGTGCGCAATTGTTTGTTCAAAAAAAGTTTTCCTTATACAAAAATGCCCGAAAATCGGGCATTTTACAGTTGCCGAAGGCAACTTTTTTATTTTATTTGTTTTGGCTCGTTTGATAAGCCGAGAATATAGTCTGCTGATATATTATAAAAATTAGCTAATAATTTAAGTTTTTCACCGCTAATGTCTGATTGTCCTTTTTCTATTTTGCTATATTGTTGTTGCGTTGTTCCGAGTAGCTTTGCAATATCAGCCTGTGTTAAATCGCGGTCTTCTCTTAACTCTTTAATTCTACGATACATTACATCTTGCTCTCCTATATTTATTATCTTTATTATAATATACATCTAAAAAATGTATTGACTTTTACAACTTTTAGGTGTAAAATATGTAGTAATTACACTTAAAAGTTGTAAAAATATTTGTATTAAGGAGCAAAAAACAATGGCAAATGAAGAAATTACCGAAAAAATACGTATTCAAAAGGAAATTTTTATTTATAATCTGATATGGTTGCGAAAACATTATTGCATACCTAAAAAAAGAATGGCTGAACTTTTGGGAGTATGCATTTCAAGCTGGAATAAAATTGAAAAAGGGATGTTCCCGGGAAACTCAAGCGTCAAGATTGTAGTGAATATTTGCAGGGAATTTCGTATATCATCAGAAATGCTTTTTTCAAGGCGATTGGGTGAATAGAATAGTATACAAGAAAAAACGCACCTGCAGGTGCGTTTTTTCTTGTTTGAGTGTGTCGATAAAGTCGGTTCAAAATTTTTTCTTCGGCATTTTAGGCAAAAGTAATTATCAGTAGCCTTCCCCAGCGGGGGAAGGTGGCAGCCGAAGGCTGACGGATGAGGTGTTTTGGGCATAACTTACTCCTCATCCACCGTCTGCAACGGTCCCCCTTCTCCCGCAGGAGAAGGCTTACCCTGTTAACTTTTTGATTTCTGATTTTTTACACGGCTTTTTCTTTTTGCGTTATTTCATTTCTATAAGCTCATACTGTGATGTGCCCAGCCCTATCTTTTCCGCGTGCTCAAGGCAGCTTCTCCATTCGGATTCGGGGCGGGAGTTTTTGAAGTGGTCGTGGTGGTCGCAGAAGTCGTGCTTTGCCATATTATCGGCAAGCTGACTGCCGGGCAGTGGCTTTTGCTTTAGGCACGCGTCCACGCACGCGCGGTCGAGCGCAAGCGGGTCTGTGGAAGCGAACATACCCACGTTCGGCAGAATGGGCGCATCGTTTTCTGCGTGGCAATCGCAGTTGGGCGAAACGTCCACTATAAGCGAGATATGGAAGCACGGTCTGCCGTCTACCACGGCTTTTGTGTATTCCGCCATACGGCAGTTCAGCACCTTCGTGGCGTTGTCATTTTTGAAGCGTATCGCATCGAAATTGCACGCGCCCAGGCACCTGCCGCAGCCCACGCAATTTTCTGTATTTACCGTCATTTTCTTCTTTTCCACATCGAAAACAAGCCCGTTGTTCGCACATTCGCGCAAGCAAAGGCGGCATCCGCGGCATTTTGCTTCTTTTATGAATGGCTTGCCGCTGCTGTGCTGTTCCGTTTTGCCCGCGCGCGAACCGCAACCCATACCTATGTTTTTTATGGTGCCGCCAAAGCCCGTCATTTCGTGACCTTTGAAATGGGTAAGGCTTATGAACACGTCGGCATCCATAACCGCTCTGCCTATTTTTGCGTTTTTGACGTATTCGCCGCCCACAACGGGCACTTCTATATCGTCTGTGCCCTTAAGGCCGTCGCCTATTATGATGGGGCAACCAACCGTAAGCGGGGTAAAACCGTTTTCCCAAGCGCATTCCAGGTGCTCCAGCGCATTTTTTCTGCTTCCCGGGTACATTGTGTTGCAGTCTGTCAGGAACGGCTTGCCGCCGAGCTCCTTAACCACATCCACCACGGCGCGCGCATAATTGGGGCGCAGATAGCTTATGTTGCCGAGCTCGCCGAAGTGCAGTTTTATAGCCACAAACTTGCCCTCGAGGTCGAGGTCTGCGATGCCTGCCGTTTTCATAAGTCTTTTAAGCTTCGTGGGCAAGCCCTCGCCGAGCTTGGCGCGAAAATCCGTAAAATATACTTTTGCTTTTTCCATAATTTTTCTCCGTTCAAAATGTTTTATGCACTTGCAAGTGCCTCTGTTATATCTCTGCTCATACTGTCTACTATTTCTTCGACAAGCGCCATATCGTCGCCCTCTGCCATTATGCGTATAAGCGGCTCTGTGCCTGAGGGGCGCACCACAACTCTGCCGTTTTTGCCCAAACGCTCCTTCGCTTCTTCCAAAATTTCGCGCACCTTGTCGCTTGTGTAAAATTCCAGCTTCTGTTCGTGGTTGGCGCGTATATTCTTTGTAACCTGCGGATATTGCTTCATGACCTTGCCTGCCTCGGAAAGGGAAACACCCTTTCTGCAAAGCACGGAAAGGAGCTGTAACGCTGTTAGCTGGCCATCGCCCGCTGTGGCAAAATCGCGGAAGATGACGTGGCCTGTCTGCTCGCCGCCAAAGTAGTAATCCTCCAAAAGCATCTTTTCCAGCACGTATCTGTCGCCGACCTTGGTGCGTACAAAGCGTATGCCGTTTTCTTCGCAGAATTTGCCAAGCCCGAAGTTGGAAACTATCGTGCCGACGAGCGCGTTGCCCGTTAGCCTGCCGCGCTCCTTCATATCCTTAGCTATAATAGCCATAATGAGGTCGCCGTCTACTATACTGCCGTTTTCGTCTACGCAAAGGCAACGGTCGGCGTCACCGTCGAAAGCGATTCCCATAAACAAGCTGTTTTCCACCACGTATTTCTGCAAAGCCTCTAAATGTGTGGAGCCGCAGGCTTCGTTTATATTATATCCATCAGGGTCGCAGGCGAGCATATGGCATTTTGCGCCAAGGCTTTCAAAAAGCTCCTTCGCCGTGCCGGAGGCGGAGCCGTTGGCGCAGTCTATGGCGATTTCCACGCCGTCGAAAGCATACATAACCGTGGAGCGTATATGAGCTATATAATCCTTTGCCGCGTCCTGCGCGTGCGTAACCGTGCCAACCATATCGGGGGTAACCGTGCCGAGCTTTTGCGGTGCATCGAGCACGAGGTATTCCACGCGCTCCTCCAGTGCATCGGGCAGCTTCATACCGGCTTCGCCAAATATCTTTATGCCGTTGAACTCGCTCGGGTTATGGGAAGCGGATATCATAATGCCGGCGTGCGCCTTGTATTTGCCGATAAGGTATGCCACGGCAGGGGTGGGCACAACGCCCAGGTTTATAACGTCCATACCCGCAGAGCAAAGCCCCGCACTCATAGCACAGGCGAGCATTTCGCTGGATTGGCGCGTGTCCATGCCGAGCACTACCGTGTCTGCACGCTTGTGCCTGCCTTTGTTAAGCACCGTTGCAATAGCTCTGCCCAGCTGCATAGCCGTTTCACACGTCAGCTCTGTGTTTGCTATGCCGCGAATACCGTCTGTTCCGAAAAGTCTTCCCATTTTTTCCTCTTTCCGAACGCGCCCGCGTTCTGTGTAAAATTATCCTTACTTATTATTTTACCATATTAAGCCAGATTTTACAACAGAAAAAAGAAAAATACGGCCATCATTTTTTGCGTGAAAGGAAAACTGCGCCAAAAGAATTATTTTTAAAAAAATTAAGAACTCTACTTGATATTCTTGATATTATATGGTATAATAAACACAATAATTCCTATGGAGGTGCTATTATGGAACACATCAAAACAGTTGAAACAAAGAACCTTTGCGAAAGCGCTAAAAACGGCGGCTGCGGCGAATGCCAGACATCTTGCCAGTCCGCTTGCAAAACAAGCTGCGGTATTGCTAACCAGCAGTGCGAAAGCAAAAACAAATAATCAAATTTAAAAATGCCCACCGAAAAAAGGGGGCATTTTTAAGTATATAGATATAAATTCGGGAAAGGATTTTTAAAATGATACATCAGTATAAGCTCGGCGGATATAACGTGGTGCTCGATATATGCTCCGGCTCCGTACACGTTGTAGACGAAGTTGCCTACGATATAATCGCGCTCTTCGAAGAACACACGCGCGAGGAAATTATAAAGACCGTCGGGGAAAAATACATAAACGGCGCGGATATTACCGCGGCGGATATAGAAGAATGCTATGCGCAGGTAGCGGCTCTGCGCGATGCGGGCAAGCTCTTTTCGCCCGACACGTTCGAGCCTATGGCAGGCAAGCTCAAGGAAAAGACAGCGGGCGTGGTAAAGGCGCTCTGCCTGCACATAGCGCACACATGCAACCTTAACTGCTCCTACTGCTTTGCAAGCCAGGGCAAATACCACGGCGACAGAGCTGTGATGAGCTTCGAGGTGGGCAAACGTGCGCTCGATTTCCTCGTGGAAAACTCGGGCACACGCCACAACCTGGAGGTTGACTTCTTCGGCGGCGAACCGCTTATGAACTTCGACGTGGTAAAACAGCTTGTGGCATACGCCAGAAGCATAGAAAAAGAGCATAACAAAAACTTTCGCTTCACTCTCACCACAAACGGCGTGCTTATAGACGACGACGTTATAGATTTTGCAAACCGCGAAATGAGCAACGTGGTGCTCAGCCTCGACGGCAGAAAAGAAATACACGACCGCTTCAGAGTGGACTATGCGGGCAAGGGCAGCTTCGACAAGATCGTGCCCAAGTTCCAGAAGCTTGTGGAAGCGCGCGGCGGCAAAAACTACTATATGCGCGGTACTTTCACGCATGCAAACCCCGATTTTCTCGAGGATATCAAAACGATGCTGGATCTCGGCTTTACAGAGCTCAGCATGGAGCCCGTGGTTTGCGCCCCCGGCGACCCTGCGGAGCTTACAGACGAGGATATGGAAATTGTAAAAGACCAATACGAAAAGCTTGCAGAGCTTATGCTGGAGCGCCACCGCGAGGGCAGACCCTTCACGTTCTACCACTATATGATCGACCTTACGGGCGGCCCGTGCATCTATAAGCGCATTTCGGGCTGCGGTTCCGGCACGGAATATATGGCTGTTACCCCTTGGGGCGACCTTTACCCCTGCCACCAGTTCGTGGGCGATGAAAAATTCAAGCTCGGCAATATTTACGAAGGCGTTACCAACACGGAAAAACAGGGTGAATTTGCCGCGTGCAACGTATACGCGCGCCCCGAATGCCGCGATTGCTGGGCAAGGCTCTATTGCTCCGGCGGCTGTGCGGCGAACGCATACCATTCTACGGGCGCTGTAACAGGTGTTTACAAAAAAGGCTGCGAGCTCTTCAAAAAGCGTATGGAATGCGCAATAATGCTCGCTATTGCCAAGGAATTTGAATAAGAATGAACGCTCCCATATGTGAGTTTTTGGAAGATTACGTGCAAAAAGGCGCCACGCGCCTGCATATGCCCGGGCACAAGGGCATGGGCAACGTAGAAAAATACGACCTTACGGAAATAGACGGTGCAGACAGCCTGTACGAGGCAAACGGAATTATTGCCGAGAGCGAAAAAAACGCGGGCGAGCTTTTCGGCGCGCACACGTTCTATTCCGCAGAGGGGTCTTCGCTCGCCATTCGCGCTATGCTGTACCTTGCCACGCTGTATGCTGCAAGCCGCGGCGAAAAAGCGCGCGTTTTGGCAGGGCGCAACGCCCACAAAACCTTTGTCGGCGCTGTGGCGCTTCTCGGCACGGAGGTGGAATGGCTCACTGGCGGCGGCTCGTACCTTTCCTGCCGTATTACGGCAGAAACCGTGCGCGAGCATTTTGCGCGTGCGAAGCGTTTGCCAACGGCGCTTTACCTAACCTCGCCCGATTACCTCGGCAATATGGCGGACATCGGCGGTATAGCCGAGGTTTGCCGCGAAAACGGCGTGCTCTTGCTCGTGGACAACGCCCACGGCGCATACCTTAAGTTTTTGCCCGAGCCTATGCACCCCATAGACCTCGGCGCGCATATGTGCTGCGATTCCGCGCACAAAACACTGCATGCGCTAACGGGCTGTGCATATCTGCACATATCAAAGGCTGCCCCCGATATACTGCGCGAAAACGCAAAAAACGCGCTCGCGCTTTTCGGCTCCACAAGCCCCTCCTACCTTTTGCTCGCCTCGCTCGATGCGGCAAACAAATACCTCGCGGGCGGCTACCGCGAAAAGCTTGCCGATTTTGCAGGGCGGCTGGAGCTTATGAAAAAAGAGCTTCGCGCCCACGGCTACGCTTTTTCGGGAAATGAACCGCTGAAGCTTACGTTTAACACAAAATCATACGGCTACCTCGGCGCGGAAATGGCGGAATATTTGTCGGCGAACGGCTTCGTGCCCGAATTTTATGACCCCGATTTTCTCGTGCTTATGTTCACGCCCGAAATAAGCGAGGCAGAGATGGCAAGGCTTGGCGAGGTGCTGCTCGCTATGCCGAAGCGTGCGGAAATTTTGGCTTTTCCGCCGCGTATGTCCCTGCCTGTGCGCGCTATGTCCCCGCGCGAAGCGGTGCTTTCCGCCTCTGAAAGATTGCCTGCGGAAGAGTGCGCGGGCAGAACGCTCGCCGCCGTAACGGTCGGGTGCCCACCCGCTGTACCCATAGTGGTCTCGGGCGAAATAATAGACGAAACAGCCGTAAAATGCTTTAAATACTATGGTATTGAGCAGTGCAACGTGGTAAAAGAATAAATAAAGAACAGTGTTGTAAAAATACAACACTGTTTTTTTCTTTTATCTGTTTGCCATAGGCTCGTACGCTGTGTCTTCCTTTACGCTTACGTAGGCGGGGCGGATGATTTTGCCTGCGTTCTGAATTTCTTCTATGCGGTGTGCGCTCCAGCCCGCTATGCGAGCTATGGCGAAGATAGGTGTGAAAAGCTCGTATGGCAAGCCGAGCATTTTGTATACCATACCCGAATAGAAATCCACGTTTGCGCTTACGCCCTTGTAGATCTTGCGCTTTTCCGCGATTATCTGCGGCGCCAGCTTTTCTACCGTTTCGTAAAGCTCAAATTCCTCTTCCATGCCCTTTTCTACGGAAAGCGCCTTTGCAAAGGAGCGCAGTATATCCGCACGCGGGTCGGAAACAGAGTAGACCGCGTGCCCCATGCCGTATATAAGCCCCGTGCGGTCAAAGGCTTCTCTATCCAGCAGTTTTGCGAGGTATTCGGCTATTTCTTCTTTATTGCGCGTATCTATGCTCGCCTTCATATCGTCGAACATCTGCATGACCTTTATGTTGGCTCCGCCATGGCGAGGGCCTTTGAGCGAACCGAGCGAGGCAGAAACTGCAGAGTACGTGTCTGTGCCCGAGGAGGTCACCACATGCATGGCGAAGGAGGAGTTGTTGCCGCCGCCGTGCTCTGCGTGCAGGACTAGCGCGAGGTCCAGAAGCTTTGCTTCCAGCGGCGTGTATTCGCCGTCTTCGCGCAAGATATAGAGCAGATTTTCCGCTGTGGAAAGCCCGGGCTTGGGGTAATGTATAAAAAGGCTCTGCCCGTTGTGGTAGTGCTGGTAGGATTGGTAACCGTACACGGCGAGCAAGGGGAACTGCGCTATTAGCGCTATGCATTGGCGCAGGACGTTGGCTGTGGAAATATCGTCCGGGTTTTCATCGTAGGCGTAGAGCGCGAGCACGCTGCGTGAAAGTATGTTCATCATATCCTTGCCGGGGGCTTTGAGTATCATATCGCGCACAAAGGAGGGGGGAAGTGTGCGGTATTTTTCCAGCAGGGCGCAAAAATCTTCAAGCTCTTTTTTGTTTGGCAGCTTTGAAAAGAGCAAAAGGTACACGGTTTCTTCAAATCCTTGGCGGTTATCGGCTACGAAGCCTCGCACAAGGTCGCGTACGTTTATGCCGCGGTAGTATAGCCTGCCGTCGCAGGGGCGTGTGAGCCCTTCTTCGTTTTTCTCTTTTGAAATTATCGTGGAAATTTCCGTAAGCCCTGCCACAACGCCTGTGCCGTCTATATCGCGCAAGCCGCGTTTTACATTGTTTTCTGCGTACATTTGCGGTACTATCTTATTGTTCATATCGGAAAGGTTGGCAAGCTTTTGTATGTAGGGGGTTATCTCCGAGTAATTTGTCATCTTTCTTCTTTTTCCTTCCTTATTGGGGTATTTTTGCTTTTATATTATTATTTTACCATATTTAGAGTTAAATTGCAGTAAATAAACTTTAAAAATTTTGTAAATTTATTGTCGAAAAGCAGACATACTTGGGGAAGGAAAGAAGACTTCCCGAACGGGAAGTCTTCTTTTGGAGATTTTTCTATTATGAAGTGTTTTAGCTCTTTTTGTCAATAGTGATGTAAGCGGGAGGAGTTAAGTTTTCGTCTAACTCGAAAGCACCGTTTTCTGCATACCAATAAACAAACCAATTCAAATGTGCATTATAATCTTTTTGAATTATCACATCGTGCTTTTCGCTGTATTGTGTCAAGAAATCTTCTTCTATAAAGACTTCTATAACGACAATATCATCTGTATCTACAGGATTAAGATATAGCGCAAGCATATTTTTATATTTGGGGTTTTCTTTTGCATATGTTTCAAAAAATGCTTTCAAAGAGTGGTCCCAATTATATCCTTCGGGAGCTCCGAATTTTTCACCGTCAATTTTAGTATATTGTGCTAATTGAATACTTAGGTGCTTTACATTATAATTGCCTTTTTGGTCTTCTGTAAAATCATAGAAAAGCTTTGCACCGTTGTGATTGGCGTAGGCAAGCTTGCCAGAAACTTCAAAAGCTTTTCCGTTTACTGCGCCCGTAACGTTGATTATATCAGAGTCCAAAGAATATTCGTATTCAACTGTAAAATCGTTCTTAACAGTGTCTTTATCTTGCAGAGAAGACCAAACTTTATCCCAACTATCAAGATACGCCACTTTTACGTTGTTGGGGGGAAGAGTAAAGTAGATTGCGGACGTGAGCATAGTTACAAGAAGCACGGAAAGCACAAGAATGGCTGTTATAACCTTGCTTTTTGTGTTCAGTATATTTTGAAGTCGTCTTTTCATAGCTTTTTTTCCTCCTTTGAAAGAAGTTAAGAATATTTTGTTTCGGCTTTTTCGCGCGGCAATAGAGATAAGCAAGCGGCAATATTGCATTTTGCTTTCGTCGCTGCTACCGCGAAGGAATTTTTCGTCGCAGGCTTCTTCGCAAATTTCGTTCATCGTGCGTATAAACAGGTGTATTATCGGGTTGAACCAATAAAATGCACCGAGCAGGGCAAGAAGCGCTTTGAAAAGCGAATCTTTATGCTTACAGTGCGTAAGCTCGTGCCCCAAAATGAGGGTAAAATATTCCTCGCTTAAATTATCCGCAATAAGAACGGTTTGCTTTGTAAACCCGAACATAAGTGAAGAGCCTATGGCATTTTGCGGGCATACCAGCAGTTTTGGCGCGCGGGCGAGCTTTTGTTTTTCGCAAAGCTGCAAAAATATGGCGTTTTCGCGTTCGCTTGGGGCGCTGCCGCACCGTATCAACCTTTTTGTTGCTCTGCAGTAGCACCAAAAGGTGTATAAAAGCGCGATAAGCACACCTGCGATATAGATAAACGCTAAAATTGCCGTTATATCGGGTGCGGGACATACCGTACCCGAGGGGGCTTCGCTCGGCAAATTTGGCAAAACCGGTGTTTCTATGCCCGCCCCCGTGCCTGCAGGCGGAGGTACTGCGGCGGTGTTTGCCTTGCCGGGCATATCCGCTTCTATAGTAAAGCGCCAAAAGGGCAGCTTTACAGGCAGCAAAAACAGCACCGCCAAAACCCAGCCTGCGCATAGGCGCACGCGCGCAGAGGTGCGTTTGCCCAAGGCAAGGTTTGCAAACATGAAGAGAAGTGCGCAAGCGCTCGCGAAAGCGAGCTGGGATATAGCTGTTGCCATCGCCTTAACCTTTCTTTCCTTTTTCTCCTGCGAGCCAAGCCGAAAGCTCGCGAGCGTCTTCTTCGGAAAGAGAGTTGCCATCGCAAAATGCGCTGATAAGTGTGGAAAAAGAGCCGCCGTAGATTTTTTCTACTATTCTTTTGGCTTCAAAAGCGCGGTATTCGTCTTTGCCGACTTCCGCTTTCCACAGCCTTTCCTTGCCGTTTTTTTCGGAGGAAAGGAAACCCTTATCTGCCAGGCGCGTGAGCATTGTTAGAACCGTTTGCGCTTTCTTTTCCGTTTTCATTTGTGCCAAAACATCTGTGGTGGGGGCAAGCTCTTTGCCGCAGCTCCACACAGCGTCCATAACCTCAAATTCCGCATCGGGAAGGCTTACAAGTTCTTTTTTCATAATTCATCACTCCTGTTTTATTTTGAATTTTACTCTTCAATTATATTCTACACTTGTCGTTTATAAAAGTCAAGAGTATTTTCTACATTTGTCTAAAATTATTTTTTGCAAATTCGCCGCGGCACTTTGCGCACGGCACACGTGCGGCGCGTGCGGCTTTCTGATGTTAAAATGCGAAAAATTTATATTTTTTTAATAAAAAATATTGACACGGTATTTTTATAAGTGTATAATTAAACAAAAAAGCGGATGAAAGCCGCATACGAAAGGAAAAAACAGCTATGAACACAATGTTTTATTATGCTATGCGATTTTATTACTACGCTGTATCTTTCGTAGGGCAGGCTGTATAACGCATAGTTTCTATCTTGGTGTGAAAATTGTGCCGCAGAATGCCTATGGTTTTTTTGCGGCACCTGTTTTTTATTCGCAGGCGCTTGTGTAAAAAGGCGTTCTGCGTTTTTTGTTTTTTTATGAATTCAGGAGTATGGTTATGATTTCGGAGAAGATGCTTGCGCTGGGCAAAAAGAGCTCGGCTATACGCGAAATATTTGAATACGGCAAAAAGAGAAAGGCGGAAATAGGCGAGGAAAACGTTTTCGATTTCAGCCTTGGCAACCCCAGCGTTTGCCCGCCGCCCGTTGTGAACGAAACTATAAAAAAGCTGGTGGAGGAAGAAAACCCCGTGCTTTTGCACGGATACACCTCCGCCCCGGGCGATATGGAAACAAGAAAAGCCATAGCGGAATATCTTTCTGCCACTTACGGCACGGACGACACGGCAGATAACATCTATATGACTGTGGGCGCGGCGGCTTCGCTCACCGTGACGCTGAATGCGATCGTTTGCGAGGGCGACGAGGTAATAGTGCTTGCGCCGTACTTCCCGGAATACCGCGTTTTCGCGGAAAACGCGGGCGCAAAGCTTTGCGAGGTACCTTGCCGCGAGGGCGATTTCCAGGTGGATGTGGAAAAGCTGGCTCTTGCTGTGAACGATCACACGAAAGCGATTATAATAAACTCCCCCAACAACCCCACGGGTGTGGTTTTCTCGGAGGAAAGCGTAAAGGCGCTCGCCGCCCTGCTTTCCGCAAAGGAAAAGGAATATAACCATCCTATATATATAATATCGGACGAGCCGTACCGCGAGCTTGTGTACGGCGGCGTTAAAGTGCCGTATACGGCGAATTATTACGATAACACCATTTCCTGCTATTCCTTCAGTAAATCGCTCTCTCTGCCCGGCGAGCGAATAGGATATATATGCGTTTCCAAACGGTGCGAGGATTGGAAGAACCTCTTTTTTGCCGTTTGCGGCGCGGGCAGGGCGCTCGGCTTTGTGTGCGCCCCCAGCCTTATGCAGAAGATAGTGCCTGCTTGCATTGGTAAAACGAGCGACACTTCCATTTACGATACGAACAGAAAGCTGCTCTACCGCGAGCTTACGGTGTGCGGCTATGAATGTGTTTCGCCCGACGGCGCTTTCTATATGTTTGTGAAAGCGTTTTGTGAGGACGCGGGCGAGTTTTGCGAGGCGGCGAAAAAGCACGAGCTTTTGCTCGTGCCCAGCGACAGCTTCGGTGTTACGGGCTATGTGCGCATTTCCTATTGCGTGACCACAGAGCAAATAGAGCGTGCGCTTCCCGCATTCCGTGCGCTCGCGAAAGACTACGGTAAGATTTGATGGTGGAGAAGACGATGGATAAACTTGAACAAGCGAGAATACTTATAAACGAGGCGGACAAGGGTATAGCAGAGCTTTTCTGCAAAAGAATGGATGCCGCGCGCCTCGTAGCGGAATATAAAAAGGAGCGCGGCCTGCCGATACTCGACGAAGCACGCGAAAATGCGGTAATTGCAAAAAACAGCGCATTTGTGGAAGACGAGGAGCTGCGCGCATACTACGTTAACTTTATAAAATACACTATGGAGCTTTCGCGCAATTTCCAGCACAAGCTTATAAGCGGCGCTAAAATTGCGTACAGCGGCATACCGGGGGCATTTGCCTCCTTGGCGGCGGCAAAGCTCTTTCCCGATGCAGAGCACGTTGCCTACGGCGATTTCGAGCAGGCGTATAACGCTTGCGTACGCGGCGAATGCGACAGCGTGGTTCTGCCTATAGAAAACAGCTACGCTGGCGAGGTAGGGCAGGTTATGGACCTTATCTTTTCCGGCACACTCTATATAAACGGCGTTATTGGCCTTGCCGTAACGCAGAACCTGCTCGGCATACCGGGCGCAAGGCTGGAAGATATAAAGCAAGCGGTAAGCCACCCACAGGCGCTGGAACAATCTGCCGTTTACCTGCGCAAGCATGGCATAACGCCCGTTTCGTATTCCAACACGGCGCTTGCGGCAAAGCATGTTGCGGAGATGGGAGATAAAAGCGTTGCCGCTATTGCCGGCGATGAAGCGGCGAAAATATACGGCCTTGAGGTGCTTGCGCACGGAATTAACGAAAGCAATATGAACACAACGCGCTTTGCCACGCTTTCCCGTGTGGAAAACAAGCGCACGGGCAGACCCGACGATAACTTCATGCTTCTTTTCACGGTTAAGCACGAAGCGGGCGCTTTGGCAGAAGCTATAAACATTATCGGTAAATACGGCTACAATATGCGCGGACTCCACTCCCGACCCATGCGCGAGCTTATGTGGCAGTACTACTTCTATATGGAAGCAGAGGGCGACGTGCGGAGTGAAAAGGGCGAAGCGATGCTTGCGGAGCTTGCGAAGGTTTGCGACAAGCTCAAGCTCGCCGGCTCGTATGCGGTGAGATAAGATAGAATGCAGAATTAAGAGTGCAGAATGCAGAATTAAGAGTGCAGAATGCAGAATTATAAAATAACAGGTGGTTATTATGGTAATACACGTTGAACTCGGCGTTTCGAGTTATGATATAGAGCTTTGCCGCGGTGCGCTTGCGCGCGCAGGCGAGCTGATAAATTTAGATAGAAAAATTATGGTCGTTACAGACCACGGCGTACCCGCAGAGTATGCCGACACGGTGAGAAAGCTTGCAAAGGACGGCTATCAGGTAACCGTTCCTCAGGGCGAGGAAAGCAAATGCTTTGCAAGCCTTGAGCATATCCTCGGCGTAATGCTTGACATGGGCTTCACGCGCAAGGACGCGGTAGTTGCCGTGGGCGGCGGTGTTGTGGGCGACCTTGCGGGCTTTGCCGCTTCTATGTATATGCGCGGCATAGATTTCTATAATATACCCACCACGCTTCTTTCGCAGGTGGATTCTTCCATAGGCGGCAAGACGGCGGTGGACTTTCACGGATATAAAAACGTTATCGGCGCGTTCTATCAGCCGAAGAAGGTTATTATAGACCCCGACGTGCTTGCAACGCTCGACGGGCGCCAGGTTGCGGCGGGTATGGCAGAGGCTATCAAGATGTCGCTTACGAGCGACGCGGAAATGTTCCGTATGCTCGAAGAAGCGGAGAATATCTACTCCGATATAGATACGGTAATAGAAAAAGCGCTTCGCATTAAAAAATACGTCGTGGAATGTGATGAAAAGGAAGCGGGCTTGCGCAAGATACTCAATTTCGGGCACACGGTAGGTCACGGCATAGAAACACAGCAGGCAGGCGCGCTCTACCACGGCGAATGTGTTGCCCTCGGTATGCTGCCGATGTGCGTGGATGAAGTCCGCGCACGCCTTATCCCCGTGTTGCGCAAAGCAGGCTTGCCCACGGAGCTCAAGCTTTGCAAAGACGACCTGCGCGAGGTTATGGCGGCGGTTTCGCACGATAAAAAGAGCGCTGTGGGCGGTATAGATGCAGTGCTTGTACACGAGGTCGGCAGCTTTGAAATAAAGAAGCTCACGCTCCCCGAAATAGAAGAAAAAACGAAGCAGATCTTCTGCTAAGGAGAAATAAATATGAAAAATACATTCGGCACAAGCGTGTGCCTTACGGTTTTCGGCGAAAGCCACGGTCCGTTTATCGGTGCCGTGCTCGATGGGCTTGCCCCGGGCGTAGAGGTAAGTGAGGAAGAGATACGCCACGCGCTCACGCTCCGCCGCCCCGCAGGCAGAATTTCAACGGCTCGGCAGGAAAAAGATGAATATACAATAGCAAGCGGCGTTTTCGAGGGGAAGACCACGGGCACGCCCATTGCGATAATAATACCAAATGCAGACACAAGAAGCAAAGATTACAAAAAAACATACGGCTTGGCACGCCCGGGACACGCAGATTTTGCGGCTTATTGCAAATACCACGGATTTGAGGATTACCGCGGCGGAGGCCATTTTTCGGGCAGAGTGACAAGTGCGCTCGTGGCGGCGGGCGCTATAGCGCGCACGGCGCTTGCAAAGAAGGGTATTTACCTCGGCACGCATATAAAAGAGCTTGCGGGAGTGCCCGACAGAGCTTTCGGCGACCTAAAAGCCGATATAGACGACCTTTACACGAAGGTTTTCCCCGTGCTTTCCGAGGAAGCGGAAGAAAAAATGCGCGCCGAAATAGAAAAGGCGGCGGCAGAGGGCGATAGCGTCGGCGGTATGCTGGAAACGGTTATAGTAGGTATGCCGGCGGGCGTGGGCGAGCCTTATTTCGACAGCTTCGAAAGTGTTATAGCTCACATGATGTTCTCTGTGCCGGGTGTGAAAGGTGTGCTCTTCGGCGCGGGTACGGATTTTGCAAGGATGCGCGGAAGCGAAGCAAACGATGCTTTCCGCATGGGCGCAGACGGCAAGGTATATACAAAAACGAACAACAACGGCGGCGTAAACGGCGGTATTACAAACGGAAACCCCGTGTGCTTCACAACGGTCATAAAGCCCACGCCGTCTATCTATAAAAAGCAGGAAACCATAGATTTTGTTTCGGGCGAGGAAAGGGACATTTCCATAGAGGGCAGGCACGACCCGTGCATTGCCCACCGCGCAAGAATCGTGGTAGACAGCCTAGCGGCAATCGCCCTCTGCGATATGTTGGCAGGCAGATATGGCACAGATTGGATAAATGCAGAATGAAGGCGGATTATATATGAGATATGGGCTCTTAGGCGAAAAGCTGCCGCACAGCTTTTCCAAGGAAATACACGAAAAGCTCGGCAGGTATACGTATGAGCTTATAGAGGTTGAAAAAGAAGATTTTGCTTCCTTTGCGGAAAAACGCGATTTCACGGCGATAAACATAACCATTCCATACAAGCGCGATATAATACCATACCTCGAAACCATAAGCGAACAAGCAGAAAAAATAGGAGCTGTTAACGTAGCGATAAACAAGGGCGGCAAGCTTCACGGCTATAATACCGACTTTATCGGGCTTAAAATGCTGATTTTGCGCGCAGGATTCGATTTTTCGGGCAAGACCGTGCTTATACTCGGTTTTGGCGGTACGAGCAGAACGGCATATGCCGTTTGCGAGGACCTCGGTGCAAAATGCATTAAATACGTAAAAAGAAAAGCCGATGAAAACGTTATTTCCTATGCAGATGCCGCGCGCGACTACGCAGAAGCGGAATATATAATAAATACATCCCCTGCCGGCATGTACCCACATACGGATGAATCCCCGTTCGACGGTTCCGGTGTGAGCCTTGCAGATTTCAAAAACTTACGCGGCTTGGTAGATGTTATATACAATCCTCTGCGCACAAAGCTTATGAACGAGGCGCTGCTTGCGGGTATTCCCGCGGTGGACGGGCTTTATATGCTCGTGGCGCAGGCAACGGCGGCGGCAGAGCTTTTCACGGGAGAGCCTGTGGCAGACGATGTGACAGAGAAAATATTTAAGGATATTTTCCTTGCAAAGCAGAATATCGTGCTCACAGGTATGCCGGGGTGCGGAAAAAGCACCGTTGGGGCACTACTTGCAGAAAAGATGGGCAGGGCGTTCTACGATACGGACGAAGAATTTACGAAAAAATACGGCACACCTGCCGATTATATAAGAGAAAAAGGCGAAGCGGCATTCCGCGACGCCGAAAGCGCAGTTATAGCAGAGCTTTGCGCGCAAACCGTGGGTGCTGTAATTTCCACGGGCGGCGGCGCTGTGCTAAGGCACGAAAACGTGCTCGCTCTGCGCGGCAACGGAAAAATTTACTTTATAGACCGCGATATAGCAGATATTATACCCACTAGCGACCGCCCGCTTTCCTCCGACAGGGAAATGCTCGAAAAACGATATGCAGAGCGTTTTCCCATTTACACGGGCACGTGCGACGTGCATATGGAAAACGACGGCACGGCAGAGGCGCTTGCGGAAAAGATAATAGCGGATTTTGAAGGATGAGAGAATAAAACGATGAAAATACTTGTAATGAACGGGCCGAACCTCAATATGCTCGGCATAAGAGAGCCCGATATATACGGCAAAAGCACCTACGCAGACCTTTGCAAAATGATAGAAGCGCATTGTGCCGAAAAAGGCGTGGAATTTGAAATTTACCAATCCAACTATGAGGGCGATCTGGTTACAAAAATACAGCAGGCGCTCGGCGTTTTCGACGGTATAGTTATAAACCCTGCGGCATACACGCATACGAGCGTGGCTCTGCTCGATGCGCTAAAGGCGGTGGCTATACCGGCTGTGGAGGTGCATATTTCCGACGTTTCTAAGCGCGAGGGCTTCAGAAGCATAAGCTTTGTGCGCGAATATTGCTTTGCGACGATTGCGGGCCACGGCTTTGCAGGGTATACGGAAGCGATAGACCTGCTTTTAAATATGCCGGAAAAGAGAATTTGATATGAACGTTAAAATAGAAAAAAGCACGGCACGCGGCGCTGTTTTGGCGCCCCCCTCCAAAAGCTTTGCGCACCGCTTGCTTATTTGCGCCGCTTTGGCAGGCAAAAGCCGTGTGCAGGGGCTTGAGGAAAGCGAAGATATCCTCGCTACACTAGATTGTGTGGCGGCGTGCTTCGGTGCAAAATACGAAAAACAGGGTGCGGACGTTGCCTTTGCCGAAAGCGATGTATACGGTGCGGCAAAGGGCGCGCTTATGTGCCGCGAAAGCGGAAGCACAATGCGCTTCTTTATACCGCTTTGCCTTGTGAAAAATACGGAATGTAAGCTCTACGGCGCAGGCAAGCTGCTTTCGCGCCCGATGAGCGTTTACGAAAACATATGCCGCGAGCAAAATCTAACTTTTGCGCACGAGGGCGACCATATCCGCGTTTGCGGGCCGCTGAAGGCGGGCAGGTTTATTGTGCCTGGCAATATTTCCAGCCAGTTTATAAGCGGACTTATGTTCGCGCTCCCCTTGCTTGACGGCGAAAGCGAGATATGCATAGTTCCGCCGCTGGACAGCAAGCCTTATATAGACATAACTATGGAGGCGCTCGCTGCATACGGCGTGAGTGCTGTTTGGAAGGATGAGTACACCATAGCAATAGCGGGAGGGCAGAAATATACCCCGGCAGACGAAACAGTGGAGGGCGACTACTCCAACGCGGCGTTCCTTTCTGCATTCAACATTTTTGGCGGCGAAGTGAACGTGCAGGGTCTTTGCGAAACCAGCGTGCAGGGCGACAAGGCTTATATAGAGCATTTTCGCTTGCTTGCGGAGGGTACGCCAACGATAGATATTTCCGATTGCCCCGACCTTGCGCCCATACTTATGAGCGTGGCGGCGGCGAAAAACGGGGTTCGCCTTACGGGCACGGCTCGCCTTAAGATAAAGGAAAGCGACCGCGGCGCGGTTATGGCGGCGGAACTCGCCAAATTTGCTGTACCCGTTACGGTAAACGAAAACGATATTATTGTAGAGGGTGGGCATTTCCACGCACCGGAAGAGGTTCTTTTCGGTCACAACGACCACCGCGTGGTCATGTCGATGGCGGTGCTCGCGAGCCTTACGGGCGGCGAAATAGAGGGTGCCGAGGCTTGCAGAAAAAGCTACCCCGCGTTTTTCGATGTTATAAAGAAACTTGGAATAGAGGTAACTCAAAGTGGAAATTGAAAAGAATAAAAAAATACTTATAGTCGGCCTCGGTCTTCTGGGCGGCAGTTACGCTCAGGTGCTTACGGAAAAGGGCTATGAGGTCTATGCCATAACCAGAAAGCAGAGCACGATAGATTATGCGCTCGAGCACGGTATGATAAAAGACGGCACAACGGAAATAGACAAAGATATGATAGCGAAAGCTGACATAGCAGTGTTTGCGCTTTACCCCCATATTTTTGTGGATTGGATACGCGAAAACGGCAAATACTTTAAAAAAGGCGCTATTATAACAGATGTTACGGGCGTTAAATGTGCTATCGTAGACGAGATCCAAGCGGCGCTGCCCGAAGGCGTGGAGTTTATAGGCGCACACCCTATGGCAGGTAGGGAAGTATACGGTATAGAAAACAGCAACCCCGCTATGTTCAAGGGAGCGAACTACATAGTTACGCCTACGGCGAGCAACAGCGAATATGCCATAGAAACGTGCAAGGCTCTTGGCGAAATGCTCGGTTTTGCAAGCGTTTCCGTAATTTCCCCGCAGAAGCACGACAGAATGATAGCTTTCCTTTCCCAGCTTACTCACTGCATCGCCGTGGCTCTTATGACGTGCAACGACGACGCCAACCTTTGCAAATACACGGGCGACTCCTTCCGCGACCTCACGCGAATCGCGCGAATAAACGAGGATATGTGGAGCGAGCTCTTTATGCTCAACAAGGATATGCTCATTTCCGAAATAAAAGCGTTCGAGGGCGAGCTTGAAAAGCTGCGCCGCAGCATGGAAACAGAGGACGTGGAAACGATGAAGAAGATGATGCGCCTTTCCACAGAGCGCCGCGCCATGTTCGATAAAAAGCTTTCTTGAAAGAAAGCTTTGCAAAGAACTTTCTTAAAATAAACAAAACAATTAAAATAATATATAATTTGAAAGGCAATATACTCCTATGAATATGAATTTTAAACGCAAACTTCCCATTCCTATGGAAGTTAAAGAAATGTACCCTCTCACATTCGATCTTGCAACAGCAAAAGCCGCACGCGACGAAGAAATAAAAAAGGTTTTCAACGGAAAGAGCGATAAAATGGTGCTCGTTATCGGCCCTTGCTCGGCAGATAACGAAGATTCCGTTATAGATTACATCTGCAGACTCAAAGGTGTGCAGGAAAAGGTTGCGGATAAGCTCATCATTATCCCCCGTATCTATACAGGTAAGCCCAGAACGATAGGCGACGGCTACAAGGGCATGGTTCACCAGCCCAACCCCAACGAAGAGCCCGATGCATTCAAGGGCATCGTTGCGATCCGCAGCCTCCATATGAGAGCGCTTGCGGAAACAGGCCTTTCCACGGCGGATGAAATGCTCTACCCCGAAAACCACCGCTACCTTTCCGACCTTCTTTCCTACGTTGCCATCGGCGCAAGAAGCGTAGAGGACCAGCAGCACAGACTCACAGCCAGCGGCCTCGATATTCCCGTTGGTATGAAGAACCCCACAAGCGGTGATATTTCCGTTATGATGAACTCCATAACAGCAGGCCAGCATTCTCACCAGTTTATCTACCGCGGCTGGGAAGTAGAAAGCTTCGGCAACCCCTATGCGCACGCTATCCTTCGCGGCTACGTTAACAAATTCGGTCAGTCTATGCCGAACTACCACTACGAAGACCTCGTAAACCTTTACGAAGAATACGCGGCGAAGCCCGACCTCAAGAACCCTGCAGTTATCGTGGACACAAACCACGCAAACTCCGGCAAAAAATTTGCAGAACAGGTTCGTATCGCAAAAGAAGTTCTTCACTCCTGCAGATACAACAAAGACGTTCGCAGCATAGTTAAGGGCTTTATGATAGAAAGCTATATCGAAGACGGCGCGCAGAAGATAGGCGATGGTATATACGGTAAATCCATCACGGACCCGTGCCTCGGTTGGGAAAAAACAGAGAAGCTTATTCTCGAAATGGCAGATGTGCTTTAATAAAATTTCAGGGCGAACTTTGTTCGCCCATACTGCGTTATATAAACAATAAAATTTTAAAATAAAAAGGAGCTTATTATGTACAATTTCGACGTTAAAAAAGCAACCGAGGGTTGCATCAAATGGATTCAGGATTGGTTCGAGCAGAACGGTAAGGGCTGTAACGTTATTATCGGTATTTCCGGCGGCAAGGATAGCTCTGTTGTGGCGGCGCTCTGCTGCAAGGCGCTCGGCAAAGAGCGTGTTTTCGGCGTGCTTATGCCCGACGGCGAGCAGTGCGACATAGATTATTCCCACGACCTCTGCGATTTTCTTGAAATAGATAATATGGTTGTGGATATTCACCCTGCCGTTGCAGGCGTTTACGAGGCTTTGGACGGCAGACTGGAGGTTTCCAATCAGTCTAAAATAAATCTTCCCCCCAGAATACGTATGTCTGTGCTGTATATGGTTTCTCAGTCTAAAAACGGCAGAGTGGCAAACACCTGCAACCTTTCCGAGGACTGGGTGGGATATTCCACACGCTACGGCGACAGCGCAGGCGACTTCGGCCCCATTTCCCGCTTTACCGTGGCAGAGGTTAAAGAAATAGGCAGATACCTCGGTTTGCCCGAAAAATTTATAGAAAAAGTTCCTTCCGACGGGCTTTCCGGCTCTACCGATGAGGACAAGCTCGGCTTTACCTACGCAATGCTCGATAAATACATCCGCGAGGGCGTTATAGACGATGAGGAAAAGAAAGCGAAGATAGACAGGCTCCACAAAATAAACCTCTTCAAGCTTCAGGTTCTCCCCGTATACGAATTCGAGCCCGAAAACGCGTAAGCTTTTGTGTGAGGTTTAAAAAATGAAGCTTTCTTTTGCAGATTTTCCGCTTGATTATTTCCCGGAGGTTGCGGAAAATTTGCCGGAGCGTCTGCGCCTTATACGAGAGTGCGGTTTCAGATGTATAGATTTCAACGTGACAATGCGCTTTTTGGGCGGTGACTACGCTCAAAAAGCCGCAGAGCTCGGGCGTGAGCTCCGCAGCCTAGGCATGAGCGCGGGGCAGGCGCATGCGCCGATCGTGAACCCTTTTGATGAAAAAAGCGGAGATTATATGGGTGTATATACGCGCGTGTTGGAATTTTGCGCATTGGCAGGCATACCGCAGGTTGTTATACACGCAGGCGCCCAAAAAGGCAACACACGGGAAGAATATTTTGAAACCAATGCGGCTTTTTACCGTTCGCTTATTCCTGCGGCAGAAAAAACGGGTGTTCGCGTGCTTGTGGAAAATATCGGTCACGCGGCAGACGATAACTATCTTCTTTTTGGCGAGGATATTTGCGAAATGCTCCGGCGCATAGACCACCCGCTTTTTGCGGCTTGCTGGGATACGGGTCACGGCAACCTGAACCGCCAGGATCTTTACAAAACGGTGCTTGCCCTGGGCAAGGATCTTGCGGCGCTTCACGTACACGATAACTGTGCGTATTTCGAGCCTTCGCACCGACACCACAGAATAGATATGCATACGACGCCGTTTGCCACGCAATATGCGAGCGTAAATTACGATGCACTTTTGCAGGGGCTTATTGATATCGGTTATAAGGGCACGTTCAATTTCGAGGTACTTACGATGACGCGTGCTATCCGACCCGATTTTGTGCGCGGCGGCGAGATCGTACGCACGCTGGAGCAGCCGCCTCTCTCTCTTTGGGTGAAGGCAAATTCGCTCCTGTTTGAAACGGGCAAATATATGCTCGATGCCTACGGGCTTTGGGAAGAACAATGAGATTTATTGAAAACGGAGGTTTTTATGGCACTTGACAGACCTGATAAGATAAACTATTATCTCGATATAGCGCAGACCGTGGCGCAGAGAAGCACTTGCCTTCGCCGCGCTTTCGGCGCAATAATTGTCAAAAACGATATAATAATATCGACGGGATATAACGGCGCACCGCGCGGGCGAAAAAACTGCGTAGATATGAACTTCTGCATGCGCGACCATCTCGGCATACCGCGCGGCGAAAGGTACGAAATGTGCCGTTCCGTACACGCGGAGGCAAATGCGATAATTGCCGCTTCGCGCGATCAGATGCTTGGTGCAACGCTGTATATGGCGTGCATAGACGTAAAATCGGGCGAGCTTATGCCGGGCACCTGCTCTTGCATGATGTGCAAGCGCCAGGTTATAAACGCGGGTATAGAGCAGGTTATCGTGCGCGATACAAAAAAAGAATATACCGTTTATGACGTGAAGGATTGGGTGGAGAACGACGACAGCCTGAGCGGCAAATTCGGCTATTGACCAACACAAAAAACCGAACCTGCCGTGCGGCAGGTTCGGTTTTGGAGGGGGTTATGAAAAAAATCAATCTGCGTATTCGATAAGCTCTTTTTCCGTGCCGGGGGCAGGAATAACGCCGTCTTCAATATCCTTGAGATATTTGAAGTAAGCGCCGATAACCTTTTCCTCTAGCATGTTGCGCATCGTTGAGTTGATGGGGTGAACTATATCGCGGTATGTGCCGTCGGGATTTTTTCTGGAGGGCATAACAACGAAGAATTTATCTCTTGCATTGATGACCTTAACATCGTGAAGCGCGAGAGCGCTGTCGAATGTAACGGATACTACTGCTTTCATAGGGCCTTCGTCGAAGATTTTTCTGATTTTTACGTCTGTAATTTCCATTTTTTGTTTTCTCCTTGATTTTAGTGAAATTGTTGTTTTTTTTCTTGTTTTCTATATTCTACAACCAAATTGTGAACTTTATTCAAATGAAAGTTAATAATTTAGTTAACAATTTGTCGTTTTAAGCGTTTTTCAGGGGAAAATATGAATGATTTTTAAGTTTGTTTTTTGTATAGAGGTTTTTCTATGGTTTTAAAAGATATTTTTGGCGTGCTTGAAAATGCGCGCACGCTGTTCTTCGTGGGTATAGGCGGCATAAGCATGTCCAGCATAGCTTTCGTTTTTCATTCCAAGGGGTATGATGTAAGCGGCTCCGACAGGGCGGAAAGCGCTATGACGCGCAAGCTTTGTGCGGCCGGCATAACCGTGCATAAAGGCCACGACGCCGCGAACGTGCACGGCGCAGACGCCGTTATTTATACGGGGGCCGTGAACGAGCAAAACCCCGAAATAGCAGAGGCAAAGCGCCTTGGTATACCGCTTGTATACCGCGCGGACGCGCTCGGCTATATGATGAAGAAATACAAAACGCGCATAGGCGTTTCCGGTTCGCACGGCAAATCCACCTGCACGGCTATGATCTCCCATATTCTTATTGCATCGGGCAAGGACCCCACGGTAATGTGCGGCGCAGAAACAGCGGAAATGGGCGGCGCATACCGCGTGGGCGCAAGGGAAGATTTCGTTTTCGAGGCGTGCGAATATAAAGATTCGTTCCTCGGCTTTTTCCCCACGGTTTCCGTCGTGCTGAATATAGACCTCGACCATACGGACTATTTCACGGGTGGGCTTGAGCAAATAAAGGATTCCTTCCGCAAATATGCAAAAATAGCACTCGGCGCGGAAAACGGCATTGTTGTGGCGAATGCCGACGATGAAAACACGGTTTCGGCGCTCGCAGGCTTGCCGCTCGTTACGTTCGGTATAAAAAACACGGCAGATTTTGCGGCGCGCAATATCTGCTACGAGGGCGGATACGCGGAGTTTGATATTTACGCGCACGGCACGCTTTTCTGCCATACGCGCCTTTCCGTGCCCGGCGAGCATAATATATACAACGCGCTCGCGGCGGCGGCTTCTGCCGCGCACGCAGGCGTAGATGCAGATGATATAGCTGCTTACCTTGCGGATTTTGCAGGGCTTTCACGCCGATTTGAAAGAAAGGGAAGCGTGGGCGGTGCCGAGGTGTACGTAGACTACGCGCACCATCCGCGCGAGCTGCGCGCGGCGGTTGCCGCGGCACGCAGGCTTTGCCGCGGCAGGCTGCTGTGCGTTTTCGAGCCGCACACCTATTCCCGCACGGCATCGCTTTTTGAAGAATTTGCGTCAAGCTTTGGCGAAGCGGACAAAATTTATTTTACGGATATATATGCCGCGCGCGAGGTAAACACATACGGCGTTTCCTCCCGTGCGCTTGCGGCGGCGACAAATGGCGGCGAATATGCAGGCTCCTATGGCGAGGCGGCGGAAAAACTGCGCGCGGAAGCACGCGCGGGGGATATAATACTTATTCTGGGCGCCGGCACGGTTACGGAAACGGCAGACCTGCTCACGCGTGAATAATAATGTATATTTTTTCAGCCGATGGGTGAAATATTCATAAAAAATGAATATTTCACGCAAAAAAGTATTGACAAAAAACGCGTGATATTATATAATGTAGCGTAATCATTTATATAACTGTCTTATATAAATAAATTTTAATTAAATATTTCAGGAGATAAAAGAAAATGAAAAGAATAGTAAGTCTTGTTCTTGCATCCGTTCTCGTTGCGCTCACGCTTCTTGCTTGCGCTTCCTGCGGCGGTGCAGCAGAAGTAAAAGTAATCGACATTGCTCTTACAGACGAAAAATACGCTTTCGGCGTAGACAAAAACCAGCCCGAGCTTCTCGAAAAAGTAAATGAGTTCATCGGCAAGATCAAAACAAACGGTCAGCTCGACGCTATCTGCGAAAAATACTTCCAGGGCGGCGAACCCACAGGCGTTACTTCCGCTGTTGAAGATGCGACAAAAGACCAGCTCGTTGTTGCTACAAACGCACAGTTTGAGCCCTTTGAATACAAAAAAGGCGATACATACTACGGTGTAGATATGGAAATTGCAAAACTCCTTGCTGATTACCTCGGCAAAGAGCTCGTTATCAAAAATATGGACTTTGACGCTGTTTGCCTTCAGGTTTCTCAGGGCTATGCAGACATCGCTATGGCAGGCCTTACGGTAAGAGAAGACCGTGAAGAGTTCGTTACGTTCAGCGAATCCTACTACAACGCATCCCAGATGCTCATTGTTCGCGCAGACGACACAAGATTTGACGAATGCAAAACAGTTGCAGACGTTGAAGCAGTTCTTAAAACATTCGGCAAAGACGTTAAAGCAGGCTGCCAGACAGGTACAACAGCTCAGTTCTACCTCGAAGGCGACGAAGGCTGGGGCTTTGAAGGCTACGGTGTAACAACAGTAGGCTACAAGGCAGGCTCTCTTGCCGTTCAGGATATGATAAACGGCAACATCTCTATCGTTGTTATCGACGAAGCTCCCGCAAAATGCATCGTTCGCGAAATTAACGGCTGATCTTAAAAACAGGAAATTTTACATATCGCGCAAAACCTCGCCCGCACGACGGGGTTTTGTGCCGTTTAAAAGGAATTAAAAATGGGCGGTTTTGATAGAAAAATCCAAAAATTCTGGACATATTTTTACGAATACGGCGGCTATAATGATGTACTTATAGGCCTTCGTAACACACTTTTAATAGCTGTTATAGGTCTTGTTATAGGCGTTGTTATAGGTACGCTTATCGCCGCAGTGCGCGTTATGCCCAAGGAAAAGAAAGCTACGGGTATACTTAACAGTATTTGCGACGTGTACGTAAGCTTCTTCCGCGGCACGCCGATGGTTGTTCAGCTCCTTCTTGCATACTACGTTCTCTTGCCCTTGCTTGGGCTCAACTTCTCCTCTCTCGCCGTAAGTATCACGGTTTTCGGCCTTAACAGCGGCGCGTACGTTTCCGAGATCATGCGAAGCGGCATTCAGTCTGTAGACCCTGGCCAGATGGAGGCGGGCAGAGCGCTTGGTCTTAACTTTGTTACAACGATGACTCGCATTATCGTTCCCCAGGCGGTAAAGAACATTCTTCCCACGCTCGGCAACGAGTTTATCGTGCTTGTAAAAGAAACGTCTATCGTAAGCTTTGTAGGCACGGCAGACCTTTACAAAGCGTTCAACGATATGGGTACGAACAGCTATGAATTTATGGTACCTTACATTGTAATGGCACTTATTTATATCGTACTTGTTCTTGTGATTACATTTATGGTAAAAGCACTTGAAAGGAGCCTCGGTAAAAGTGATAGACGCAGTTAAACTTACAAAAAGATACGGCGAGCTCACCGTTCTCGACGAAATAACAGAGCATATCTCCGCAGGCGAAAAGGTAGTTATCGTTGGCCCTTCCGGCGGCGGTAAAAGTACTTTCCTTCGTTGCCTTAACTGTATGGAAGAGCCCACGTCGGGCGAAGTTATCTTCGATGGCAAGCTCGTTTCCTATATAGATCCCTACCTTCACGACGACCTCATCGCCGTAAGCGCAACCTGCAAAAAGCTTGTGGCAAACGGTATGAACAAAAAAGACGCCGTGGAAAAGATAAAAGCAGAAAAGCTCCTTCGCAAAAACGAGGGCGGCGAATTTAAAACGGCGTACAAGCACCTCGAAAAGGAAATTTGCATAGACCTCAATATCGCTCGCCGCGATATCGGCATGGTGTTCCAGCACTTCAACCTTTTCAATAACCTTACGGTTATGGAAAACCTCACGCTTGCGCCTGTTCACCTCAAGATCAAAACGAAGGAAGAAGCAGAGGCGAAAGCTACAGAGCTTCTCCACAGAATAGGTCTTTACGATAAAAAGGACGTTTACCCCTCCACTCTTTCTGGCGGTCAAAAACAGCGTATAGCTATTATCCGTGCGCTTGCTATGGACCCGAAGGTAATGCTTTTCGACGAGCCCACCTCCGCGCTCGACCCCGAAATGGTTGGTGAAGTTCTGGAGCTTATAAAGCAGCTCGCAAACGAGGGTATGACAATGGTTATCGTAACGCACGAAATGGGCTTTGCACGCGAGGTCGCTACAAGAATGCTCTTTGTTGCAGGCGGCAAGATAGCCGAAAGCGCAACACCCGAAGAATTTTTCGACCATCCCAAACACCCCAGACTCCAGGAATTCCTTTCCAAAGTCATCAAAAACTAAAAAATATCCACCTGCTAAAGGCTGGTTCTCGTAAGGAAGTTCAATCTCTCTTTGTAGGGACAGGCGTCCTCGACTGTCCGCAAAGGTATAAATGCAACGCAGAAAACAAATAATTACCCCCGACAGATTTTCAAAGGTCTGTCGGGGTTATTTTATGTGATCCTGTTCGACAAATTGGAATTTGTTTAACTTATTCATCTTCTGAATCATAGACATACAAATCGATTTCTATCTCTGTCCTTGTGGCATGGCAAAAGTCAATCACATCGAGAGGAGGCGCAAGGCATGGATTTGTGTCACCTACATAAATTGTAGGAACAACCTCGAGAACCAAATGAACCTCATTTTCTTCTCTTATTTGATTCAGTAAGTGGATTTTATCCCACAGAGATGAGATGGTTTTTCTCATTTGATTTTCAACTTCAACATCATATTCTGTGCATCTTCCGATTTCCCAAAGGGCGAAATCATACATTGTGCCATTACGTCGCAAATCGCCGATTTTCCAAGTCTCTTCGGGAGTAAGATTCAACAGTTCAGTAACATCGTCAGGATTGAAATTTCCGACAATCTTAAAATATGTATAGCAACTGTTTCGAGTGTTCATACAAACCTCCGTCAAATTCTAATTTATCAGTCCGTTTTATCGCAAGTTTCGCCTTTGTATTACAAAGACTTTGGGCAAAGCCCATACCCCTATGTTTGCACGTATCCAAAGGCTCCCTCCGGGAGGGAGCTCCCGACGAAGTCGGGTGAGGGAGAGCGCGTTACAATGAAGTTAGTACAAATCTAAAGCCACGCAGGCTCCTTCCGTCACGCTACGCGTGCCACCTCCCTCTCGGAGGGAGGCTTTTCGATAGCCTCATTATAACACAAATCGGCAGAGAAAACAAGTTCTCTGCCGAAATTTGTAAACATCCTTATGAGAACGCTCCTAAAGCAGGAGGTTTTTTTAATATCCGAAGTATTTTTTGCGCAGACTCGGTACGTTGCCGGCACAAAGCTCCAGCATTTTCTTCGCTCCAATATCTCCGAGAGCAAATTCGCGCATATATGCACCCTCGCGCTCGCAGAGCTTATTGTGCAAGGGGAAATAGTTTTCCATAAGGAAGCAGGCGTATTTTATAAGGCGGAAGTGCCCCACGTATCGCGGCTCTGCGCACGTGCCGTCCACCGCCACGGAATAGCCGCTCTTTACAGCGTTTACAATACCGTCGCGCGTGTTTTCCTCTGCGAAAACTATAGTGTTCGCCACGAGCCTGTTTGGGTTTGCCTCTGTAGAGCCGTGTGTATCTGTTGTGCCCACAACAGGGAAATCTATACCGCGTGCGCGCATTTCGTAGTAGAGCGCGGTCTGGAACCCGTTCTGGCGGTAGTAGCTTTCGCCGCCGAGCACCTCAAAGGCGTCGAACGGGTGAACCGTCAGCATATACTCTGTGAAGTTTTCGGGAACTTGATAAACATCGCTTATCCAGTACGGGTGGCAGAATATGCCCAGCCCGCCCGCTTTGCGTATTTCGTCGAAAGCCCATACGCAGGCGCCGAAGGCCTGCTTTTCTATGCCGTCGGGTATATCATATCGCTCTGCCGCCGCCGCGCAAGCTGCGTGGTATGCCTCCTCGCCCATAACGGGTGGCACGTTTTCCGCATCGGGCATAGCTCGCTTTCGCACAGCTGTGCCGTAGGCGTTCTGCGGAGATTTTGCATAGAGCGCGTTTACGCTGTAGCTACCGCCAAAGTTTACAATATGTACGTCTGTATCAGGCGTGTGAACTTCCTCGCCGGGGTATATTTTCATATCAAGAGGAACATTTTTGAATTTTTCTATAAGGCCGAGCGAAGGGTAGTAGCGCCTGTGGTCGGTAAGCGCCATAAAATCATATCCGTAGGAACGGTAGTTGGACGCTACTATTTCGGGCGCCTCTTTGCCGTCGGAAAGGTTGGAGTGCATGTGCATGTCGCCAAAGTAGGCATACTTGCCGTACAGGTCCGCCTCTACGGCGTAGACTGCCAGCTTCGCTATAAGCTTTTTGCCTGCATCTAAAATTCGAACGGAATATTCGCCCTCTTCGGGAAAGACGAAGGAAAAATGCATTTCGCCCTTCTTGTTCGGCGTTATATAAAAATCGAAAACGTTTTCTCTCTCCTTATAAACGTAGAAAGCCCCTCTGCTCATAGGCATTATGCGGATATGGTGGATCTCGTTTTCGGCGAAGGCGGCGTGCGCGCCCAGCGGCTTTACGGTGATCTTGCCGGTGCCGCCCACGGGGAAAACTTTAGGGTATATATCGTAATTCAAAAGCTCGTATTTCATAAAAAAGCTCCTTAAATTTTCTGTTTGCGATTTTATGATACATTATCATAAGAAAAAAGTAAATAGATAAGCAGAAAAAAGCATAAAATCAAAGAATTACACATCAAAATTATCATATATATCATTGATTTTGCGCGGAAAAAGTGATAAAATAATTATGTATATAATTTTTTATCTAAAACAGCGCCGTTTGGCGCGGAAAGGACTTAACGAAATGTCCAAATACAGACGTACAAGGATCAACGACGAGGTTACGCGCGTTATGGCAGAGGCTATACGCACCGTAAAGGACCCTCGTGTGGCAAACGCCATAATAACAATCACAAAAGCCGAAGTTTCCGGCGACCTTAAATTTGCGAAGATATATTTTTCCGTTTTCGGCAATGAGAACGAAAGTGTAAAAGAGATCAAAACGGGGCTGTACAGTGCCGCGGGCTATCTGCGCTCTTATATAGCGCGCGAGCTTAATCTGCGCCTTACGCCCGAGCTTTCCTTCGAGCACGACAAGGGTATGGAGCATGGCGCAGACATTATGCGCTTGCTCAAAAAAATAGAAACAACGGAAGAGGGGCACACGGAAGAGGTGGCTGAAGATGAATAATATCACCATTCAAGGTATTTGCAAATTGCTTTTGCAGAAGAACAATTTCCTCATCTTTATGCATGAAAACCCCGATGCCGACGCTGTGGGCTCTTGCTTCTCGCTCGTGTACACGCTCCGCAAGCTCGGCAAAACGGCGTATCCCGTTTGCTGCGACAAGGTGCCCTCCTCCCTCGCTTTTATGACGGACGGCGAGCGTGAATTTACCCACGAAAACCTGCCTGCGGATTTCACCCCCGAATTTTTTATGAGCGCGGACGTTGCCTCCCCCGGGCAGTTCGGTGCACTTCGCCCGTATTCGGCGAAGATAAACCTTGCGCTCGACCACCACGCAACACACGACAGATTTGCAAAATACCTATACGTAGAGCCGAAGGCTGGGGCTTGTGCGGAAATAGTTTACAGAATAGTAAACACGCTGCTTTCGGGCAATATCCCCGAAAAAACGGCTTCGCTCCTCTATGCGGGCTTGGCGGCGGACACGGGCGGCTTCCGCTACGCGAACACGACGCCTGCCACGCACAAGGTGGCGGCGAAGCTTATAGAGCACGGCGCAAACCACGCGCAGATATGCCGAAACCTTTTTGAATGCAAAAGTAAGAGCGCGCTCGCGGCGGAATCTTTCGCTATGGAGCATATGCGCTACCTTTGCGGCGGCAAAATTTCCTATGTTAAGATAATGCTTGCAGATAAACGCGCACGCGGCTTCGAGGATGAGGATACATACGATGTTATCAACGTTATTCGCCGCGCAGACGGTGTGAAAATAGCCATATTTGCGCGCGAAAAGGACGACGGCACGTTTAAAATTTCCACAAGAAGCTCCTGCGAAATAGATGTGGCGAAGATCTGCGGTATTTTCGGCGGCGGAGGCCACGCCGGTGCGGCGGGCTGCAGCGTAGCCGGGAACGAGGTGGACTCTGCCGTGGAACGCATCGTAAAGGAATGTGGCTTTGATGATTGAAAGAGAAATTTCGGGCGTTTTACCCGTAAATAAGCCTGCGGGGATGACCTCGCACGATGTTGTTTTTAAAATACGCAAGCTCTATGGCACGAAAAAGGTTGGGCATACGGGTACGCTGGACCCCGATGCCACGGGCCTGCTTATAGTGCTTATAGGCAGGGCGGCGAAGGCGGCAGAGTACGTTACGGCAGGCAAAAAGGTCTACCGTGCAGGTCTGCGCCTGGGTATTACCACCGACACGGAGGATACAACGGGCAAAACTCTTACCGAAAGCGACGATATACCCGAAAAACAGGCTGTGCTCGCGGCAGTAAGCTCCTTTGAGGGCGAGATAATGCAGGTGCCGCCCATGTATTCAGCGCTGAAGGTGAATGGGCAGAAGCTCTGCGACCTCGCGCGAAAGGGCATAACCGTGGAGCGTGCGGCGCGCCCTGTTACAATATATTCCATAGCGGCAGATGGGCAGGGAAAGGACTATACGCTGGACGTTGCCTGCTCTGCGGGTACGTACATACGCACGCTCTGCGCCGACATCGGCGCGAAGCTTGGCTGCGGCGGCGCGATGAGCAGCCTTTTCCGCACGGAAACCGGAGGTTTCAACATTTCCGCGGCACATACGCTTGCGGAAATAGAGGCGCTTTCCATAGAGGAGCGCGACGCGCTTTTAGTGCCTACGGAAAGCCTTTTTGAAGACCTGGAAAAAATAACGCTTCCGACGTTTTACGAGCGTCTTGCCAAAAACGGCGCGGAGATATACCAAAAGAAGATAGGCACGGCGTACGAAACGGGCACGCTTTTGCGCGTGCACGGTGCCGGCGGCTTTTTCGGTATAGGCGAAGTGCGCGAATATGAAAGCGGAAGCGCCGTAAAGATAGTAAAATTTCTTTGATTGTGAGAAAAAATATGAAAAAAATTAAAATTTTTGCCCTCGCTGTGCTCGTTTTGCTTTGTACGGTGCTCTGTGCTTGCGAAAGAAAGCCCGGCGAAGAAAGCCGTGGGCTTGCCTTCGAGCTTAACGAAAGCGGAACGGGATATACTGTTACGGGCATAGGCAAATGCAAAGATAAAGATGTGCTTATTCCGAAGGAATACAAGGGCTTGCCTGTTACGGCGATAGGCGAATATGCCTTCCGCAAAACGCCTGTTGTTAAAATAACGGTTACGGAAAACGTGGTTTCCATAGCGAGCAACGCTTTTGAGGGTTGCGGTCTGCTTTCCTATAACGTGCACGAAACGCTGAATTACATCGGCACGGAGCAAAACCCCTACTATGCGCTCGTTTCCGCGCCCGAAAACTCCAAGGATAGCTTTTCTTTGCATGCAGACACAAAAATAATTGCGGATTATGCTTTTGGCGATTGCAGTGTAAAAAATATTACCGTTCCTAACGGAGTGACTCATATAGGCGCAAACGCATTCTACAGCTGCGGCGCTATGACAGAGGTCGTTTTGCCCGAAACACTTACACATATAGGCGCGGAAGCCTTTGGCAACTGCGGCAACCTCAAGGAGATCGCTTTGCCGAAAAAGCTTGCTTTTCTGGGCGATAGCGTGTTCCTTTATTGCATGAAGATAGAGAAGATAACATTTGGCGGAACGGAAGCTGAATGGAATGATGTTTCCAAAGACGGCTGGGACAGCTATTTCGGCGCAAATTACGAATTTGTTTGTAAAGGCGAATAAGTAAAAAACGGAACTTTAAACGGTGTGCAAAATTAGCGGTAAACTATATCAGTTGGTTAATAATTGCCACGCTGTAAACAAATAATTGACCCCAACAGATTTTTTAAGGTCTGTTGGGGTTTGCTATTACATAAACAATTTAGTTTATATTATTGTTTTTCCATTTCTGATTTTATTGATGTTCGAGGAACTTAAACACCAAATTATGTATTTCTTATTGTCTACTGTTTTTATGGTCACTTTATTTGAAGAGCCACTTCTACCGTGTACTAATTTAGAATGCATGGATTTAATGTGATTTTTGTATATTGAACTAATACCAGCCCATATAAGCCAGTTTTCCGAAAGATACAATGTCGTTTCTAAATGAATAACATTATAGTCATCAAATTGAACTCCATATTGCTGTTCTTGCATTTTTATCATTTTCTTGAAACGTATAGTGGATAAAGATGCTATTGCAACACATATAGCTGCAAATACAAAAGGGGCAAATGCAATTAAGGTATCTTCGGGAATGACATCATATATCAGTGATACGATAAACAAAGGTATGAATGCAATACTTGCACAGAATAAAGCTAACAAACAGTTACGTTTGGTATAGATATGTATGTATTTGTCTATCATGAATATTCCTTTCTTTATTATCGCCAGTTTCGCATTTGTATTACAAATGCTTCGGGCAAAGCCCATACCCCTAAGGTTGCGCGTATCAAAAGGCTCCCTCCGGGAGGGAGCTGGCGCCGTAGGCGACTGAGGGAGAGCGCGTTACAATGAGGTTATCACAAACCTATGAGCGCGCAGGCTCCTTCCACCGCTATCGCGGTCCCCCTCCCTCTCGGAGGGAGGCTTTTACGGCAGCATCGATATATTCGCAGACACCCCGAAAGTTTGTGTTGATTTGGCGGTTTGTAAACCGTAGGACTTTCAGATCATACCCTTCAAGTATGTCCGTGCGGAATTCATCCTTCGGCCTGCCTTCTTCGGCATAATGCTGTGATCCA
>JAFTLJ010000029.1 GCA_017456005.1 Clostridia bacterium
AGAAGAAAAAGTGCAAAAGAACGCTATAAATGGCTGATTTCAAAATACGGAGATAAAGCAATTGTTATTAAAAATCAGAAACAATTGAACACTTATATTCAAAGTATAAGTAAATAAACAAATTCCAATTTATCGAATAACAAACGCCGGCAGATCTAAAGAATCTGTCGGCGTTAATTATTTGTCTACCGCAGAGCAAATCTGCTCACATATTTTTCCGATAAGAACATCACACATTACGGCAAGTGCATTTTTTACATTAATTCTGCATTCTTCACTCTGCATTTATATCCAGCTTTTTTATGCGCTTTTTCATCTTGCGCACGTCTGAAATCATACGCAGAGCATCGCGCAATACGTTCACCTTGGAATCTCTGTGGTTTATTATCTTCACGGGCATCTGGTCGAAGGTGTAGCCGCATTTGCCCGCAAGCATAATAACCTCCAGGTCAAAGGCGAAGCGGTCTACCTCGCAATTTGAAAAAATCTTCTTCGCAGCGGCGGTGCGGAAGCCCTTGAATCCGCATTGTGAATCCGAAAGATGATATTTTCCAAAACCCGCAACAAGATTTATAAAACGTATATAGCTTTTTGAAGCCACGCGGCGGAAAAACGTGTAACCCTCGTAGCCCGATCTATCGAGGTTGCGCGAGCCCACAATTATGTCAGCATTTGTTTTTTCAAACATTTCGTAAATTTTGCCTATAACCTCCGTGCCGTATGCGTTGTCGCAATCTGTAAATACAGTGATATCGCCGTTTGCCGCCAGCATTCCCTGCCGCACGGCATAGCCTTTTCCGCGGTTCGGCTTATAAGAAATGAGCTTTATGCGCTCGTCGCATACGGCTCTCACAGCCTCCTCGCAGCCGTCGGCAGAGCCATCGTCCACAAAAATAAGCTCCCATTCTTCAAAACGGCTTTTCATATAGCTCCCGAATGTCGCAATAGCATCGTCAATTATGGATTTTTCATTATACATAGGTATAATAAGGGATATTTTCACTTTTTTCTCCTTTAAACGTCCGCGCAAGCGGCGTTTTTATGCATTACTTTATTATAGTATCACATAAAAACAAAAATTTCAACCGTTAATGGGAAATTATGCTGAAAAATCAAATCACCGAAAAGATCTCCTTTTCCACCGCCTTTCGCATAGCGTCGCTCTTTTCAAAATCCATTGCCGAAACGTAATATTTTTCTAGCTCATCGTGCTTTTTGCCCATTTCGCGAAGCTCTGCAAGTGCGCCCTCCAGCATAGCGTCGCGGCACTTTTCCGCAAAACGGAGCTTTGCGCGGTTTTCGGCAAGCGCCGTGGGGCAAACAAAGCGCATGGCATTTATTTTTTCATCCGCTTCCTCGGTTATGATGTAGCGCGTTTTAAGCTCCTTTATATATATCCCCTCCGTATAGTCGGGCAAAAGCACATCCGGGTGGCGCATAAGCGTATATCCCTCCGCCTGCGCTCCGCCGCACAGCACGCGCAGAAAAAGCTTATCGGCGCCGTATTTACCGCTTATATGCACTATCTTTTCGCCCTTTTCGGGGGTATTTGAAATATGCGCTCTGCCACGCGTGCCGAGCGCGGAAACATAGCGCTCGCAGTATCCCCCACCCATGGCTTTGGCACGGGAAAGCATGCGGTGCGCGGCTTTTTTTGCCTTTTCGAAATCAAAAACTGCACTCATTATATCAAGGCACGCTCTTTCGCATTCGCCCGCCGCGCGCAGAAAACGCACGCTACTTTTGTAGCAGGCGGAACATTCATCCGTAAGCGCCTCTATTTCTTCCCTGTGTTCGCGCAGCTTCTCTGCATCGAAATTCTGCCCCAGGTTAACAATGGTTTCGCACGCGCCGGGGTAGCGTGGGTCACCCGTATGTGGGGACGTGCCGTCGAACACGGCAACACCGAGCGCAGGTATCTTCACGCCGTCTAGCGAGCCTGTGTCCGCAGAGCAATAGTAGTATTCCGCGTCAAGTCCGCGCTCCTCTGCGCAGGAGGCTATGCCGTACATAAACGTGGATTTACCCGTGCCGGGGCCGCCCTTTATTATGTATATGCGCGAAAGCGTACGCGGCGAAAAAATTTCGGAAAATAGGCTGCGAAAGCCCGCCTCCGTATTGGCGGCTGCAAAATATTTTTTGTTCATAGTAAGCTCTTTCTTCGCCGTTTTTCGTATTTTTTACCGCTTACACGGCGAAATAAGCGTTTTCTTTCACCGACATTCTATGCAAGCACGGGCACGAACGACAATAAAAAGCCGCAAAACATTCTCTCGCGAAGCTATTGCCATACACTTTTTCGCGCTTTTACCGCCGAGCTGCGTATTTATTGGGAATATTTTAAATTTTTTTGTTTTAGCACTTGACATTCGCCCTTCGAGCCCAAGCGAGAATTTCGCCAGAGCAAAATCACGCACAAAGCATAGCGGGGTATAGCTTTGGGAAGCCATGAAAGACACTTTTTTAGGCTTTTTGCGTGGCTATTGGGAATATTTTAAATTTTTTTGTTTTCCTACTTGACATTCGCAAACAAATTGTGTATAATGGCAAAAGAGAATTTTAGATTCTCTTGCATTTTACCGATGCGAGGGGAGGGATTATAGATGGCAGAAGTAAGAGTAAAAGAAAACGAATCGCTTGACAGCGCTCTTCGCAGATTTAAAAGACAGGTTGCTCGTGATGGCAAAATCGCTGAAGTTAAGAAAAAAGAACATTACGAAAAACCCAGCGTAAAACGCAAAAAGAAATCCGAAGCAGCAAGAAAGCGCAAATTCAAAAGCTGATTGCAGCTAAAAGTGTGCCTTGTGGAGCGATAAGCTTCACAAGGCATTTTGTTTTGCAAAATATATTTTTTATGTAAAGGATACACCGCTATGGCAGAAAAGAAAGATTTTCTCGAAATAGGAAAAATAATAAACACACACGGCGTGCGCGGCGAGGTCAAAATAGACCCTTGGTGCGATAGCCCCGAGGATTTTTGCGCCCTTTCCCGAGTATACCTCGAAAACAAAACGGAATTTGCCGTTTCGCATGCACGCGTAATAAACGGAAATTTTATACTTTGTTCCCTTTCGGGGATTAAAACGCTCGATGATGCGGTAAAATATAAGAACAAGGTGCTCTTCGTGCGCCGCGAGGACCTCGACATTCCCGAGGATGCCGTGCTCATCTGCGATATTCTGGGGCTTCCCGTTATAGACAAAAACACAGGCAAGGTCTACGGCAAGCTCACCGACGTTTTGCAGTATACCTGCCAGGAGGTGTACGAAATAACGGACGAAGACGGCAAGCAGACGCTTATACCCAATGTTCCTGCCTTTATTGCCGAACGCGATACGGAAAAAGGCATATTCATCACCCCAATAGACGGTTTTTTTGAATAATTTTTCGTGGGGAGAGAAAATATGCGTTTCGATATTATGACACTTTTTCCCGAGCTTGTTTCGGGCGTGCTTTCCGAAAGCATTATCGGCAGAGCGCAAAAATCCGGCGTAATAGAGGTGCACGCGCACAATATACGCGATTATTCCAAGGATAAGCACCGCCGTGTAGACGACACACCCTACGGCGGCGGTATGGGTATGCTTATGAGCCCCGTGCCTATTTACGATTGCTACACGGCGATAACCGAGCCGGAGGTAAACCCCTGCAAAAAAAGGCACGTTATATATATGTCGCCGAAGGGCGAGGTGCTTTCGCAGAAAAAAGCGATGGAGCTTGCAAAAAACTATGATAACCTCGTTATTCTCTGCGGTCATTACGAGGGCGTGGACCAGCGCCTGATAGACGAGATAGTAGACGAAGAAATCTCCATAGGCAACTATGTGCTCACGGGCGGCGAGATACCCGCCTGCGTGCTCGTAGACTGCGTTTCACGTATGCTGGAGGGCGTGCTTTCTAGCGCCGAATGCTATGAAAAAGAAAGCTTTTCCGACGGCGAAACGCTCGAATACCCACAGTATACGCGCCCCGTGGAATGGCGCGGCAGAAAAGTACCCGAGGTACTGCTCAGCGGCCACCACGGCAATATAGACAAATGGCGCGAGGAAGAGGCAAAGCGCGCAACGGCAGAGCGCAAAAAGAAATTGGGGCTTGAATAAGCGCAAAAACACGTAAAACGGAGGGTTTCCAAAACGAAAACAGGAGCGAAAAAACCGTCGCTTACTATTTTTTTAATGATTGCGGCAACACTTTTTGCAAAGGCACTCGGACTTTTGCGCAGTATGATTTTAGCTTGGACGCTGGGTACCTCAGCGGAGGCTGCGGCTTTTGCCGCCGCCTCCCGAATACCCGGCGCCCTTTTTGATTTGCTTTTTTCCGCCGCCATCGCCGCGTGCTTTATCCCCGAATACAGCCGTGCAAAGGCAGAAAGCGAAAAGGAAGCCGCCTGCTTTTCCGCGGCGTTTTTCGGCGACGTACTGCTTTTTTCGGCAGTGCTTGCTTGCGTGGGCGCACTTTTTGCGCCGCAGATAATTTCCGTTTCCGCGCCGAAGCTTTCGGGGGAAACAGCCGCGCTCGCCGCACGGCTTCTTGCGATAATGTTCCCTCTCACGGTCTTTGCCGCAGGGGCATATACTCTTACGGGTATATTGCAGTCGGCAGGTGCATTTCTTCTGCCCGCTTCGGTAAGCGCGCTTTCAAACGCTTTTATGGTGATATATCTGCTTTTGGCAGGCGAAAGATTTTCCGTTTACGCGCTTTCCGCGGCATATGTTTTTTCTTGGCTTTTGCAGTTTTTAACGCTAGCCGTGCCGTTGGTGCTTAAAAAGCATATGCCGCGCCCGAAAATAGATTTTTCGGGCAAAAGGCTGCGAGCCTGCCTTGCAAACGCGCCGAAAATAATGGCGGGGGCGATGCTTTCCCCGGCGCTGCTGCTCGCCGCCTCTTTTTTTGCCTCTTTTGTTTCCGAAAGCGCGTTTGTGGTATACGATTATGCATACGGCATATACTCGATAGTTTCGGGCATTGCCGTGTACGGTGTGGGAAATTTCGTTTTTCCGCGGCTTTCGCACCTTTTCGCCCTCGGGGAGCGTGCGGCGGCAGGGCGAGAGCTTGCACGCGCGCTGTCTTTCGCTGCCGCTATCTCTCTGCCGCTTTGCGCCGCCGTGCTTTCACTTTCACTCGATGGGGTAAGCCTTCTCTACGGGCACGGCAATTTCGGCACGGAGCTCGTGCTTTCCTGTGCCGCAGCGCTTAAGATACTTTCCGCCGCCATGCCTGCGTGCGCCGCCGCAGAAATACTTTCGCGCACGTTTTATGCGTGCGGCAAAACCGCCGTACCGGCGTGCGCCGCCGTGCCCGCGCTCGCCGTTTGCGTGCTTGCAAACACGGCTTCCCTTTTCTTCGGCGGCGGACTTTTCGGCATATGCGCTTCGTTTACCGCCGCCGTATGGGCGCACGCGCTCACACTTATTTTTTGCGCCGCAAAAAAATTCCCGGAGGCCTTTCGCACGGAAGAAGCAAAAAAATTACCTCTTTTTGCCCCCGCATTTGCGCTTTGCGCCGCCTCCATGACGTTTTTGGCACAAAAAGCAGAGTTTTTTTCGCTTTTTCCCGAAACTATTGCAACTTTTTTGAAAATAACTATTGTTTTTATAGTCGGAACTGTGATATATTTAATATGTATATATATTATGGGGTTTTTGAGCCCAGAAAAAGAAAAGAGGTGAACCGAATATGGCAGGAAAAAGAGGACCCACACAAGTGATAAAGAACTTTTTTGCAAAAAGTTTGATAATAACGCTTATCTGCACCTTTATCGGCGCCGTTTACAGAAAAATTTCCGCAAGCCTTATTTCGTTCATATTCACCTCGTACGATAAGATAGCTATATGGTTCGCAAGCTCCAAAATAGTGAATTTCTGCAAGCCGAAAATACAGCCCGAGCCCAAAAAAACGCTCAGCTTCAAAATCTCGCGCCTGTACGAGCAAAGCATATTCTGCCTTGTTTTAGACAAAATAAAATGGAGCATTCTTGCGTGCCAGCTGAATATTTCGGCGCTTTTCGGGCTAACGTTCGGTTTTTCCTCGGCGCTTATGCTTATACTGAAATATTTTGCTTTTCGGCTGACGCAAATAACGTGGGACGGCATTATAAACCTTATAAATCCGCTTATGACGTCCTTTTGCCTTGTAGTAATTTCACTGCTGCTTATTTTTATAAAAAAACCGTTTATAGAGGTTATAAACGAAAGCGTTATTTTAAACGGTATTCTTTTCGACGTTATGCGTCTGCGCAAAATTCCGCGTGCGGAATATGAAAAGCATACGGGTATGAACGCCGGCGTTGCCGTTATTCTCGGCATACTTTTCGGTGGGCTCTCCTTCTTCTTCGTTCCCTCGCAAATAGTGGCATCCGCCTGCGCGGCAGCCGCAATAATACTCGTGCTCTGCTCTCCCGAGGCAGGCGTCACACTTATAATTTTCGCTCTGCCGTTCGTGCCCACCATGTGGCTTGTGTGTCTCGTGTGCGCCACGGTGCTTTCCTTTGCCGTTAAATGCTATCGCAGAAAGCGCGTTATCCGCGTAGAGGGTATTGACATACTCGTTTCCGTATTTTCCGTATTTCTTGCGGCGGGCGGCGTTATTTCCGCAGACGTTTCCTCTTCCGTGCCGAAAATGCTGGTTTACGTTTGCTTTATATTCATGTATTTCATCGTAAAAAACACGGTAAGGACAGCGGCCTTGCTGAGATCCTGCGCCTCCTCGCTCTGCGCTTCGGCGGCACTGGTGGCGGCAATAGGCATTTTCCAGTATTTCATAGGCGATGTTTCCACCGTGTGGCAGGATACCTCCATGTTTTCGGGCATACCCGGCCGTGCGGTTTCCAGCTTTGGAAACCCCAATGTTCTGGGCGAATATTTGATACTTGTCCTGCCCGTCATCTTCGCCTTCTTCATTACAGCAAAAAACATAAAGGAAAAGGGCGCATATTTCTTTGTATTTATGCTCTGCTCCTGCTGCCTTATCTTCACGTGGTCGCGCGGAGCATGGCTCGGCTTTACCTTTGCCGTAATTTTATTCATTCTTTTCAAAAGCCACAAATTCTTTGCGGGCATAATACTTCTTTTCCCCGCAATAGCGCTCGGCGCAACGTTCATTTTTAACCAAAATATTATCGACAGGATCTTGAGCATCGGAAACACGGCAGATTCTTCTACCATGTACCGCCTGAACATATGGCGCGGCGTGCTTAAAATGTTTTCTGAAAAGGGCATGCTCGGCATAGGCATAGGTGAGGAAGCGTTTGGCTCCGTATTCCCGAAATACGCCGTGGCAGGCACGGCGGCAGCACCGCACACCCACAGCCTCTACCTGCAAATAATTTCCGAAATGAGCATATTCGCGCTGGTGGCGTTTATCGTGCTCTGCCTTGCATTTTTCAGCCACAATTTTGCCTATATCCACCGTACCGCAAACGCGAAAGACCGCACTCTCGCCGTGGGCTTTATGTGCGGTATAGCCGCTTTCCTCGTGCAGGGCTTTACGGACTACGTTTGGTACAACTATAAAATATACCTTTTCTTCTGGATAATGCTCGGGCTTTCGCTCGCTGTTATGTATATCAGCGACGATGAACGGCGCAGAAAATTTTTATATTCATAAAACAGCCATAAATGCTTCCCCATGCGGCGGTAGGGGCGGCAAAAAAACAATATTCCCGCCGAGAAACGGACCTTCACGCTATGGATAATACAAAGAAAAGCAAATTTAATATTGTGGACACCTTTGTCGTTATTATTTTGCTTGCGCTCATCCTCGGCGCAGTCTATTTCGTACTGCGCGAAAGCGGCACGATATATGCCGAAAGAAATGAAAAAAACATCACCTACACCGTATGTATTTCGGGTGTGGAGGAAGAGTACCTCTCCTCTTTTGTCGCAGGTGAAAAAATGCTCAACTCCGCAACGCTTAACTACATCGGCACTATAACGAAGGTGGAGGCGCTCGCCGCAAAGGAAAACGGCGATAAAGCCCTGCCCGGCGCCGCCGAGGGCGAATACGTGCTGGAGCAAAAAGAAAAAGCAGGCGTTTACGACGTTTATATAACGCTCACAGCCAAAACAAGGCTCGATAGCCGCGGCATTGCATACCTCGATTACGAGCGCATAACCATCGGCTCTCCGCTTTATATAAGAAGCGGCAATTTCGCCGCCGAAAGCTATATAACCGCCTTCAGCTTAAACTGAATACTTTGCGCATACGCCGCAGGAAAGGATACCGAAAGTGAACAGAAATACAGAGCAAAAAAACACTCAGGGCACGCCGCGCTTCAACATAGCAGACGTTGTAATACTTATAGTCATAGTAGCTATAATAGCCGCGCTCGGTCTGCGCATATATAATATTTTCGGCGCGGAGGAGGAACTATGCCGTGTGGAAGCGACGTTCCGCGTGGAAGGTGTCGCTGAAGAGCACTTCTCGCTCGCAAAAGACGCAAAGCTTTACTCTGCGGAAACGAACGAAGAGGTAGGGTATATAAAGGACTTTAAGATTTCCGATTATACAGAGCTTGCCGTAAACGAAAACGGCGAGCTTGTGGAAGCCAAGGTTCCCGGCAAAAAAACGGTTACCGGCACGATAATCCTAAGTTGCGAAAAAACGGATAAGGGCTTCTACCTCGACGGCACAAGGCTTCTTACCGTCGGCGAAAAAATAAAGCTCTACACCTCCACGCGCGAAATGATGTTCGAGCTTAATTCCATAAAAGAATTTTCCTTGCAAACCTCCGGCTCTGCCGCTGCCGCAGCACAAGCCGCGGCAGAATAATGCCGAAAACACACAAATCTCTCGATTTGTTCGCACAAAGCAGACATTTTTAAAAAAATTCTTCACTAATTTCGAAAAAAGTATTGATTTTGTGCAAACGATTTGGTATAATGCTTTTATAGCAAAAAAATAAATCCGTCTATTTCAGTATAGGATTTCACGGGAGAACGGAAACAAAATGATTTCACGCGACATCACAATCAAAAACAGCGTTGGTCTTCATACAAGACCCGCAACTTTCTTCATACAGAAGGCAAATTCTTTCAAAAGCTCTATTTGGATCCAGAAAGATGACCGCCGTATCAGCGCGAAGAGCCTTCTCGGCGTTCTTTCTATGGGCATCACAGCCGGCACTACAATCACTATTATTGCCGACGGCCCCGATGAAGTTGACGCAATCAACGGCCTCGAAGAACTTGTTGAAAGTTTGATCTAACCCCTATTCATAAACGGTTTTATGAAATAATTACGGCAGACGGCGTTTGCATTTGATATGCACACGGCATATCTGCCGTTTTTGTTTTCTCGATTTCTTTCGCCAAAAGCGGAAACGGTCCCTCTGCACTCTTCATTCTGCATTCTGCATTCTGCACTCTTCATTCTTCACTCTGCACTCTCCAAAGGAGGCTCTATGGTAAACCCTCTCTATGCCGAGCGCCTGCGCGAAAAAGCAAGCACTCTGCCCCTGCGCCCCGGCGTTTATATAATGCGCGCAAAGGGCGGCACGGTCATTTACGTGGGCAAATCGCGCGCGCTGAAAAACCGCGTTTCGCAATATTTCCACGAAAGCGCGCAAAACGCAAAAACAGACGCTATGACCGGCAACATTTACGATTTCGACTACATTCTCTGCGATACGGAGATGGAAGCGCTCACGCTCGAAAACAGCCTTATAAAGCTGTACAAGCCGAAATACAATATACTGCTGAAGGACGATAAATCATACCCTTTTCTCGCTGTTACAAACGAGGAATTCCCACGCTTTGTTATGACGCGCACGCGCGGCAAGGACGCGCGCTATTTCGGCCCCTACACAAGCGCGGATACCGTTAAAAACGTAATAATCTCCCTGCAAAAGGCGCTTGGGCTTCCCTCCTGCAACAGAACCTTTCCAAAGGACATCGGCAAGGTTCAGCACTGCCTGTACCGCCATATAGGGTGCATCGCGCCGTGCGACGGTAAGGTGAGCGCAGAAGAATACCGCGAGCTTGTGGAAAGTGCCGTCACGTTTCTTTCGGGCAAGGAAGACTCTCTTATAAACTCGCTCACGGAAAAAATGATGTATGCCGCCGATAACCTTATGTTCGAAGCGGCGGCGGAATACCGCGACAGGATAAAGGCGATAAAACGCCTTTGCGAAAAGCAAAAGGTCGTGGCTTCCCCCGATACGGAGCGTGATATCATAGCCTGGTACGCAGGCGAGGCGGCTTGCTGTGTTTGCGTTTTCTATATACGCGCAGGCAAGCTTATAGACAGCGAAAGCTTTGTCTTTTCCGGCGGCGAAATTCTGGATAGCTCTGCAATATCCTCATTCATCTGCAGCCTTTACGAAAAACGCGAGTATATACCAAAAGAAATAAACACCGCAGGCGTGCTTTCCGAGGAGGACACAGAAAGCGCAGAGGAATGGCTTTCTTCCCGTGCGGGATACCGCGTTCACCTGCGTGCGCCCGTGCGCGGCGACCTGCACAAGCTCTGTGTTATGGCAGAGGAAAACGCGGCGCAAAAAGCACGCGAATTTGTAGCGCAAAAAGCCAAAAGCGATGAAACTCTCATACGCCTTGCTTCGCTTGCAGGGCTGGAGGTCATACCGGAAAAAATAGAAGCTTTCGATATTTCCAACCTCGGTGACGAAAACATAACCGCAGGCATGGTGCTTTTCGAAAACGGAAAGCCGAAAAAAAGCGGATACCGCCTGTTTTCCATAAAAGAAACACAGGTGCAAGACGACTATGCCTCCATGCGCGAAGCGCTCACACGGCGCATAGCGCACTTTGGCGATGCCGCAACGCCCCCGCCAGACCTTTTCCTGATAGACGGCGGCCTTGGGCATATACGCACGGTGCAGGAGGTGCTGGACGAAAACGGTATAACCGTGCCCGCACTCGGCATGGTAAAGGACGAGCACCACAAAACGCGCGCACTTATCGACGCGGAAGGGCGCGAAATTTCCATCGCGGCGGAGGCAGGCGTATATTCGCTGATTTTCCGCATACAGGAGGAGGTGCACCGCTTCACCGTTTCCAAAATGATGGGCGCGAAGCGAAAAAATATAAAGACATCCGTTTTGGAGGAAATAGAGGGCATAGGCAAGGCGCGCGCAAAAGCCCTGCTTTCACGCTTCGGCGGTCTTTCGGGCGTAAAAAGCGCCACGGAGGCAGAGCTTATAACCGTGCAGGGCATCACCCCCGAAACAGCAAAAAAAATCATAGAATATTTTAATAAATAAGCCATTATTTCAAGATTTCACAAGGAGAATTTCTATTATGAGAATTGTAACAGGCAGCGCAAGAGGCATCACGCTTCAGACACTTGAGGGCGAGGCAACGCGCCCCACACCGGCCGTTGTAAAGGAAGCCATTTTCAGCTCTATTCAGTTCGAGCTCGAGGGCAGAACCATGCTCGACCTTTTTGCAGGCTCGGGGCAAATGGGCCTTGAAGCGCTTTCCCGCGGTGCGGAAAAGGCAACGCTCGTAGACGGCAGCAAGGATGCCGTAAATATAATTATGGCAAACGCCAAGAAAACGAAGCTCTACCCACAGACAAACGTGCTCTGCATGGATTGGGAGCAATATATAAAATCCGCGGCGCACAGAAACGCCTTCGACATCATCTTCCTCGACCCGCCATACGGTGCAGGCATTCTGCCCAAGGTTCTCTGCGCGCTTTTCGATGCCGATATGGTCAAGGAAACGAGCACCGTTATCTGTGAAAGCGGCGAAAAGCTCGATATGGAAGACGTTATGATAAGCGAACGCTACGAGCTTAAAAAAGAAGCGCGCTACGGCAGAGTATACGTAACCTACCTCACACCCAAAAAGGAAGAAAGCAATGAATAAGCGCATAGCCGTTACGGCAGGAACTTTCGACCCCGTAACGCTCGGTCATCTCGACGTTATAGCACGTGCCGCCGCCATTTTCGATGAGGTCGTGGTGGGCGTTTTCGAAAACCCTGCGAAAAAGAAGCAGTTTTCGCTCGAAACCCGCTTCCTGGCGCTGACAAAAGCGGTGGAAAACCTGCCGAACGTTCGCACTGTTATAGGCAAGGGGTTCCTCGCGGAATACGCCGCATCCATAGGCGCTTGCGCGCTTGTGAAAGGCGCGCGCAACGGTACCGATTTCGAATATGAAAAGGTTCAGGCAGATTACAACAAAGAGCATTTCGGCGTGGAAACGCTTCTGCTTGTTTCCGACACGCGTTTCGACGGTTTGAGCTCCACGCTGGTGCGCGCAAAAATCGCCGCGGGCGAAGATGTAAGCGCATACCTGCCCCAAGGTGTGGCGGAAATACTGAAAAAAGAGCTGTAAAATTTTATTGAAAGCACGGCAAGCCGCCGTTTTGGTGAGCTTGCCGTGCTCTTCTTTTCCCCACAAGCGTGTGGAAAAAAGGTGAATTTTGCCGCTTTTCCACGCCTTTTCCACACGACGAAAAAACACAAAAATTCTTTTTCCACCACATTTCCACCCAAAAAGCGCAAAAAGAAACAAGGTTTTCCACCGCGCTCGGGATAACTCTGTGGGAAAATGTCGAAGCAAAACGCTAAATCTGCGGAAAATTTATAGTGCAAAACGCGCAAAATAAAAAAATTTTTGCGCGTTTTTCTATATTTTTTATAAAAATGCTTGTAATTCATATAATTTTTCGATATAATTATAACCGAAGTGGTGGATTGTGGTGCAAAGTGGTGAGTTTTCCACACTTTCCACAGAGTTTTCCACAGCATAACTTTCCAAACCACTGCTTTTCCACAGAAAGGGGGAGTTTTCAATGTTTCTCGGTGAATATTCACACGCGCTCGATTCCAAAAAGAGAATTTTTATGCCGGCGAAATACCGCGAAGAGCTCGGCGAAACGTTCGTTATAACCAAAAGTGTAGATAAGTGCCTTACGGTCTATACTCTGCCCGAATGGGAAAAGCTGAAAGCAAAGCTCGATTCCCTACCCGCCACAAAATCGCGCCAGATAAAACGCTTTATATTTGCCAATGCAGACGATGCACACTGCGATGCGCAGGGGCGCGTGCTGATTTCCGCGCCGTTGCGCGACTATGCAGGTATAAAAGACACCGCCGTTGTTATCGGCGTGGGCTCCTACCTTGAAATATGGGCAGAGGAAGAATGGATAAAAGCGCGCGAAGCAGAGGATGCAGAAAACATCGCGCAAATGATGGAAGAATTGGATTTCTAAAATGGAAGATATAAAATTTTCGCATTACTCCGTAATGCTCCGCGAATGTATAGAATCGCTTAATATAAAGCCGGACGGCATCTACGTAGACGCCACTTGCGGCGGCGGGGGGCATTCCTACGAAATTGCCGCGCGCCTAGGCGAGGGCGGCAGGCTCATCTACATAGATCAGGACAGCGACGCGCTGGCGGCGGCAGGAAAAAGGCTCGCCCCGTTCAGCGATAAAATAACCTTTGTAAAAAACAACTTTGCAAACCTTGAAGGCGCTCTCGACACACTCGGTATAGAGCACATAGACGGCCTTCTTATAGACCTCGGCGTTTCATCCTACCAGCTCGACACACCCGAGCGCGGCTTTTCCTACAACAGCGACGCTCCGCTCGATATGCGCATGGATAAAGACAGCGCGTTTTCCGCTTATGAGGTGGTAAACAATTATTCCGAAAGCGAGCTTCGCCGCATACTTTTCGATTACGGCGAAGAATCTTTCGCGCCCAAAATTGCCGCTGCTATTGTAGCGGCGAGAGCGGAAAAGCCAATAGAGACCACTTTTGAACTTATAAACATAATAAAGAGCGTTATGCCCAAAAAGCTGCTCGCCGTGGGGCACCACCCCGCCAAAAAGAGCTTCCAGGCAATACGCATAGAAGTAAATTCCGAGCTCGCGGTAATACCGCCCATAATAGACAGCGCCGTGGAGCATATGAACGAGGGCGGCAGAATAGCCATAATCTCTTTCCACTCGCTGGAGGACAGATGCGTGAAGCAGTGCTTCCAGAAAAACGCGCAGGGCTGCACTTGCCCGCCCGATTTCCCCGTTTGCATCTGCGGTAACAAGCCCAAAATTAAAATTCTCACAAAAAAACCCTTGCTTCCCACAAAAGAGGAGCTGGAGGTAAACCACCGCTCCCACAGCGCCAAGCTGCGCGTGGCAGAAAAGCTTTAATATAAACGCTACTACAGAAATACTACAGAAAAAAGAAAGGAGGTTTAAAATG
>JAFTLJ010000030.1 GCA_017456005.1 Clostridia bacterium
CGTGGGGTGCTGTTTTCATACCTATAATCTATCAATACAAATCGTCTTCGTCTTCATCGAACAAAGATTCAATGCTCACGTTCAAAATTTTCGCAGAGACATAAACCTCTCTGTCGGAAGCAAGGCGTACTTGCCCCTCTAACTTCGAATAGCTAGTGGGATTTATGTCAATTCCCATAGTCTGCATCTTCGAAATAAAATCCTTTTGCTTTATTCCCCGTTCTTTACGCAGACGCTCTATATTTTTTCCGACAATATTTGCATCTCCGTATTCTTTTCTTCTAAGTTTCATTCCGCCTTGTAGTTCCTCTCGCATATATTCGCAGATTTTTATTATATATGCAAAAAGTGTTGACAAAATTCCGATTAAGAATTATAATATTTATATATTTTATAATTCTTAATCGGAATTATTTCTGCATTTTTACGACGCGAAAACACGCCATGTGCGTTGTTTTTTCATACTAATATCTCTCAAAGGAAAAAGCACCCTCGCGGGTGCTTTTTCTCTTATCCGTGGCTTTATTTTTAAAATTTTGTGTTTTAATCAGTGGCCCATCATTATCTGCGAGATAATATCAAGCACCTTCTGGTGGCATCCACCGCAGCCCGTGGAGCAATGAGTGATTTTTTGAACATCCTCGAAAGCTTCGAGTACGCTTTCAAAATTTTTATGTGTGTCAAGCGCGTTTGCGATGTCTGCGTAGCTTACCTGCTTGCAATTACAAACCATATAATTTTCTACCATAATATTACCTCCGTTCTTAATAAGTAACCCTTAAATTATTTGCCGAAATATCTCTTGAGAAGACCTTCGAATGCTCTGCCGTGGCGAGCTTCGTCGCGTGCCATTTCGTGAACTGTGTCGTGGATAGCATCGAGGTTAGCGGCTTTAGCACGTTTTGCGAGGTCAAATTTACCTGCTGTTGCACCGTTTTCCGCATCAACTCTCATTTCAAGGTTCTTCTTTGTGGAAGATGTTACAACTTCGCCGAGGATCTCAGCAAATTTTGCAGCGTGTTCAGCTTCTTCCCAAGCTGCTTTTTCCCAGTAAAGACCGATTTCGGGGTAACCTTCTCTGTGAGCAACTCTTGCCATAGCGAGGTACATACCAACCTCGGAGCATTCGCCTTCGAAGTTTGCGCGAAGGTCCTTTATAATATCTTCGGAAACACCGTCTGTAATACCTACAACGTGTTCGCAAGCCCAAGTTCTTTCTTCTTCTTTGATTTCATTGAATTTGCTTGCGGGAACCTTGCACTGGGGGCATCTTTCGGGAGCCGCATCGCCTTCGTGAACGTAACCGCATACAGAGCATACAAATTTAGACATAATATAATCCTCCAAAAATTAAATAATTTCTTTTTTAAATTCTTTCTTAGTTATTTTCCTTACGGATACAATTTTTGCATTGACCGCGGAATGTTATGTGTGCGAAATTTATTTTTCCGCCGATTTCGCATTCGGCATTTGCAAGACCGTAAAGTTCAAGTGGTGAAAATATATCATATACCTCTCCACAAGCCTCGCAAAAGAAATGTGTGTGATCCGAGGTGTCGATATCATAGCGTTCCCTGCCTGCCGCGCCGATTTTTATTATCGCCCCATCGGAGCAAAGCTGCGATAGGTTGCGGTATACTGTAGCAAGGCTTATTTCGGGGTATTTTTCCCGAACCCTTTCACAGATCATATCTGCTGTGGGGTGATCCCTTTTTGCTTTCAACACCTCGCATATAGCATCGCGCTTATGCGAATGTTTCATTAGGCACCTCCCATTTCAAAAACGATAATCATTATTGTTTTTGTTTACGTGTATATGATAACACACCTTTTCCACTTTGTCAATATGTTTTGAAAAAATTTTTTAAAAGTTTTTATATTTTTTATTCTTTTGCAAAAGTGTCAAATATACTTGACACTTTTGCGACTATGTGATATACTATTGTCAAATATATTTGACAAAGGAGCTTTCATATGTACAATGAAAAAATGAAAGAGCTGCGCCAAGGGCTCGGGCTTTCGCAGGCAGAGCTTGCAAAACGAGTGGGCGTTTCCCGCCAAACTATAAATATGATAGAAAACGGCGGCTACAACCCCACAATAGAGCTTTGTATCAAGCTCTGCCGCGAGCTTGGCGTAACACTCAACGATATTTTCTGGAGGGATTAACTATGTTCTACGACGAAAGAATTGAATATGAAAAAGGCAAGGTATGCCGAAACTGCATTATAATTGCGGTCATCGGAGCGTTTCTCTTCCTTGCGCTTCAGCTTACCAACATACTGCTCACCATCGAAGCGCCGAAATTTCACCACTATATGAATGTTTTATTACCGGCTTTTATCTTTGTATCCGGCGCGGCAAGCCTACTGTTCGGTGCATTTTTGAAAAAGCAAGGGTGCGATGAGCGCACGGCGGCGCAAGCATATGCGTTTTACGGCAAAGCCGCACGCACACTTCTTGCAACCGCGGCGGTATTATGGGCAATTCTGCTGCCCTACACCATTGTAAACCCTATGCCAAGCTACAATTTCTATAATATTCCTTTCGATTACGCCGTGTGGATACTTTTCTACCCGATATGCACGTATTGCGTATATGCATTCAAGAAACGCGAAATTTATTTCAATTATTCCCTTCTCGAAAGCGATCATTATTATAAAGGCGTGTTCAAAAACATCGGCAAGCTTTCGCTTTGGGCGCTCGGGCTTCTCGCGGAAAGCGTATTTTCCTATATATTATTCCATACGTTCGAAAATATGCAGTACCCGTGGAACGACGGCGGTGCGCATATGCGCTTGGTCGTATATTCTCTTCTCGCCATCTTCTTTATTATCGCCATATCATTCATCATTCTCTCCATACTTTACCTCTCTCTTTCCTTTTTGGAAAAAGAAAGCTACAAGAATGAAACACGCCTCATTTCGGGCTCCACTATAATTTCCTTTATCGTTGCGGCATTTCTAACCGTGGTGGTTTTCTTTGTAACGCTCGGATCCGGGCTGATTATAAATGCACTTATAAACAGCGATCTGCCGCTTGATTTCCCCATAAGCTCTGCTGTGGCCGCAGTAAATTACGTTATAAATTATATCGAATCCGCCATATACATATTCGTGCTTCTCTGCATAACGTATTTTTGCTATGAATACAACCGCGTATATAAAAACCGCCTGCTTTCGGGTGCTCTCGGCACAATACTTATTATAAAAGCGGCAGATACTGTCTTTACACCGATATATCGCTTCGCGATGGCTCTTGTAGGCACCATTGTCGCATCTGATTGGGAAAATATGCACGATATTTACATAGAGCATGCTATGGGCGAAATATTCCTTTATTATACCTATCTTTTAGGGCTTGCAGAGGTTGTAGCCGTTATTCTTATAATAGCGGCGATTATAAAGGACGGTGCGGCGCACAAGGGCTGTGTAGCGCTGATCTGCGCCATAGTGCTTGCGCTCTGCGTTATGATATTCCTTACAACACAGCTTTCCGCCACGCCGCTTTCACAGGCTATGGCTCTTTTCAATTCATTTATATACGTTTGCCTTTCCGTTTTGGTCGCAATTATCGGAAGAAAAAATATACATTCTATTGACAAATAGAAAACTTGCCATAATGCACAAAAAAAGCCTTTATCTTTATGCATCTTTTTCTTTAAAAAGCCTTGACAAAAATTGTATGCAGTTGTATAATATGCACGTTGAGTGAATATTTATTCTTAAAAAACGAATTTTTACATTCCCAAAGGAGATAAAATACAATTATGGCAAACAAAGAAAACATCAAAAAAGTAGTGCTCGCTTATTCCGGCGGTCTTGATACATCTATTATAATTCCGTGGCTCAAAGAAAACTACAATAACTGCGAGGTTATAGCGGTTTCCGGTAACGTAGGTCAGGCAGACGAGCTCGAAGGGCTCGAAGAAAAGGCGCTCAAAACAGGCGCTTCCAAGCTCTACATAGAGGACCTCACAGAAGAATTTGTAGACGACTTCATCGTTCCCACGATGAAAGCAGGCGCTATTTACGAAGAATACCTTCTCGGCACATCTTTTGCACGCCCTGTTATCGCAAAACGCATCGCGGAAATCGCTATTGCAGAGGGTGCAGACGCTATCTGCCACGGTTGCACGGGTAAAGGCAACGACCAGGTTCGTTTCGAGCTCACGCTCAAGCATTTCGTTCCCGATATGCCCATCATCGCCCCCTGGCGCGAATGGGACATCAAATCCCGTGAAGAAGAGATCGACTATGCGGAAGCACACAATATCCCCCTCAAGATAAACCGCGAAACAAACTATTCCAAGGATAAAAACCTCTGGCATCTTTCCCACGAAGGTCTCGACCTCGAGGACGTAGGCAACGAGCCCACATACGAAAAGAAAGGCTTCCTCGAAATGGGCGTTTCCCCCATTGACGCTCCCGACACACCCACATATATCACGCTCGATTTCGAGCAGGGCGCACCCGTTGCTCTCAACGATAAAAAGATGAGCGCAAAAGAGATCATTCTCGCCCTCAACGAGCTCGGCGGCGCAAACGGTATCGGTCTTCTCGACATCGTTGAAAACCGTCTTGTTGGTATGAAATGTCGCGGCGTATACGAAACACCCGGCGGCACAATTCTCTACAAGGCTCACGAATATCTCGAAACACTCTGCCTTGATAAGCTCACAGCTCACAAAAAAGCTGAACTCGCGATCACATTCGCAGACCTTGTTTACAACGGTCAGTGGTACACGCCCTTGCGCGAAGCTCTCTCCGCTTTCGTAGACAAAACGCAGGAAAAGGTTACAGGTAAGGTTCGCCTCAAGCTCTACAAGGGCAACATCATCAAAGCAGGCGCTTGGAGCAAATACTCCCTTTACTCTGAAGAAATCGCTACGTTCGGCGAAAGCGATTACAACCAGAAGGATGCAGAAGGCTTTATCAACCTCTTTGGTCTTCCCATCAAGGTTCAGGCTATGGTTGACAAGGCTAACGCAAAATAAGAAAATAAATAAAACGCACGGTATCCGCAGGTATTCTGCCTGCGGATATTATTTTTAAAATCTCGCTTTACCTTATTTTTATACCGTGGTATAAATTTTTTCAAAAATTTTACGAAAAATTGCCAAACCCCTTGCACTTTTCAAACCGTTTGTGGTAGAATATATTAGCTTTCCTCGGGAAGTAAATAAATATATATTACAAGGAGGTTTTTTTGAACTTAATAGTTTGCTTAGACGACAAAAACGGAATGATGTTCAATAAGCGCCGCCAAAGCCAGGATCGGCTTCTGCGCGAGCGTGTGCTGGCGCTCGTGCCCGGCAAGCTCTATATGAGCGCATATTCCGCCAAACAATTCGGCGAAAACGAAAAAATATGCACTTGCGAAGCTTTCCCATGCAATTTGGAAGAAAACGATTTCTACTTTGCAGAAGATGCCGAAATTTCGCTCGAAAACGTTAAACAAATCATTATCTACCGTTGGAACAGGCACTACCCTGCCGACAAACGCTTCACGTTCGATTTGCTCGCGCTCGGGTTTACCAAAATTTCCGCGGAAGACTTCATAGGCAATTCCCACCCCAAAATCACAGAAGAAATTTACAAAAGGTAAGGTAAAACACAATGGCTTACAGACGCAAAAAAAAGAAAAACACGGCTAAAAAAGTCGTTACCGCAATTATAGCGCTGCTTATAGCGCTTCTCGGCGCATACTTCATCGTGCCCGAGGTCATTCCCGATTCCCCCCCGGCACATATAGACTTTGCAAACATTCCAGCCTACTCCGGCGAGGCATACGTGGCAATAAACAGCAACGTGCCGTATTTTGAAGAATCGGATTACACCACAGAAGCATATGAAAACTACAGCGAGCTCGATTCCTTGGGCAGGTGCGGCGTTGTTATGGCTTGCCTCGGTAAGGAAACAATGCCTGAAAAAGACGAAGAGCGCGGCAGCATAAGCCACGTTACCCCCTCCGGCTGGGAAGGCAATAACAATCGCTACGACAGCGACATAGTAAGCGGCGGCTGGATATACAACCGTTGCCACCTTATAGGCTGGCAGCTTTCCGCAGAAAACGATAACGAGCGCAACCTTATAACGGGCACACGCTACTTCAACGCGGGCAACTCCGAAGAGCAAGGCATGCTACTTTTCGAAAATATGGTTGCCGACTACATAAAGGAAACTGGCAACCATGTGATGTACAGAGTAACTCCCGTTTACGAGGGCAATAACCTTGTGGCAAGCGGCATACTTATGGAGGCTTACTCTGTGGAAGACAGCGGAGAGGGCATATGCTTCAACGTATACTTCTACAACGTTCAGCCGGGCGTGGTAATAGATTACGCCACTGGCGAAAACTGGCTTGCAAAATAATATGTCAAAAGCAAAAACAGTTATAACGTGGGTGCTTTTTACGTTCTGCCTTGTATTGTCTTTTACATTCGGCTATTTTATTCGTGGCATAGCGGAAGCGCCCACGCAAACCGCCGACACAATGCAGACCACGGCTGCAGCTCAAACCACTACCGCATCGCAGACCACGACTGCGGCTCAAACCACTACCGCATCGCAGACCACGGTTGCGGCTCAAACCACCACTGCATCGCAGACCACGGCTATGACTCCTACGTCAAAACCCGTGCAAACGACAACGGCGATGCAAACGACAGCACATACCACCTCGCTTCAAACAACAGCACCCGTCACATTGACCTATATTTTAAACACAAGCTCTAAGAAAATACACTACCCCCACTGCTCTTCCGCAAAGAAGATAGCAGAAAAAAACAAGGGGGAATTTACGGGCGATTACCAAGAGCTCTTTTCGCAAGGCTACACCACCTGCGGAATTTGCTTTAAATAATACAAAATAAAAAATAAAGAGGAACATCACTATGGAAAAAATGTGGGCAGGAAGATTTTTGGGAACACTCGATAAAACAGCAGACGATTTCAACTCTTCCATAAGCTTCGATAAAAAAATGTACCGCCAGGATATAACAGGTTCTATGGCGCACGCCGCAATGCTCGGCGCAAAAAACATCATCGCGGCAGACGAAGCCGACAAAATCATAGCAGAGCTTGAAAAGATACTGCTCGATATAGATACGGGCGCGCTCGCGATCGACGAAAACTGCGAAGATATTCATATGTTTGTAGAAAAAGTGCTCACAGACCGCATAGGCGACCTCGGCAAAAAGCTCCACACGGCGCGCAGCCGCAACGACCAGGTTGCGCTAGACCTCCGTATGTATATGCGCGACCAAATAGACGAAATTTCCGAGCTTCTCAAAAAGCTCGTAACGGTAATTTCCGATAAAGCAGAGGAGCATAAGGCGACGATCATGCCAGGCTATACGCACCTCCAGCGCGCACAGCCCATAACCTTTGGTCAGCACCTTATGGCGTACGCCATGATGTTCCTGCGCGACATAGACCGCCTTGCGGATGCAAAAAAACGCACGAACTACTGCCCCATCGGCTCTTGTGCTCTCGCAGGCACTACCTACGACACAGACAGACGCTTTGAAGCTGAAAAGCTCGGTTTTGCTAACCTTTGCCTCAACAGTATGGACGGCGTTTCCGATAGAGATTTCTGCGTAGAATTTCTCGCCTGCGCTTCCCTTATAATGGTTCACCTTTCCCGTTTTTCCGAAGAAATTATCCTTTGGTCCAGCTGGGAATTTAAGTTTATCGAGCTTGACGATGCATTCACTACAGGCTCCAGCATAATGCCGCAAAAGAAAAACCCCGATATGGCAGAACTTACGCGCGGCAAAACGGGCAGAGTTTTCGGCGACCTTATCACAATGCTCACAGTGCTTAAAGGTATTCCCCTTGCATACAACAAAGATATGCAGGAGGATAAAGAAGCTGTTTTCGACGCTTGCGACACGGTAAAAATGTGCCTCGAAGTGTTCACGCCTATGCTCGCAACGGCGGTTGCCTGCGAGGATAATATGAAAAAAGCGGCAAGCGGCGGCTTTATCTGTGCCACCGACCTTGCGGATTACCTCGTGCGCAAAGGCTTGCCCTTCCGCACAGCTTACAAAATCGTGGGCTCGGCGGTTGCAAAATGCATCGCCACAGGCAAAACGCTCGAAACGCTCGAAATGGAAGAATATACGGCGCTCTCCGATGTTTTCGAGCCCGACCTCTACGAAGCCATCGACCTCGCAGTATGTGTTGAAAAGCGCATTTCTCTTGGCGGCACAAGCCCCCAAAACGTGCAGATGCAGGTTGATTTTGCAAGAAACGAGCTTGCAAAATATTGAGAATATACCCTGCAAAAAATGCAGGGTATATTCTATATTTTGTTAATTTTATATTAAATTTATTGATATTTTTACCATATAGGTTATAATCTTCTTGTCATTATGATTTTTTCTCAAAAAACAATTTCAAAGGAAAAATTCAAATGAAAAACTTATTTAAAAAATATAACAAAGAAAAAGCAAATTTTTTTGTCCTTGGTTTGCGCTATGAAACACCCCAAAAAGCCGAAAAATACTTTTGCACTCCCGTGGGCGCAAAAGTTTTCGCCTCTATGGGTATGGGCGGTGTGCATTACTGCACGGTAGAGAGCTTTGGTGAAACGATTTTCGCCGTTGTGCCTGATTCCGCAGATGGCTACGTCTTCCCCATCGCTCACGACCTTGCGGAATTTTTCTCGCTTATAGCCGCGCTTGAAGGCACCCAACTGCTTGACCAAATCCCGATTTTCCCCAAAAACATCTTTGAAAACGCTCTCAAAGACCACCTCGCATATGCCGATGAGGAAAGAAAAGCAGAGCTTGCGAAATTCACGAAAATGTTCGGCGTTGTTGCGGCTAAAACGCCATACGAAACAGTTATAGATTTACAAAACGAAATTGACATTTCAAAAATCGAATTCAGCAAAGAATATTACGACGTTTTGGGAATTGAAAAAGACTAAAACACATAAATTTTACAGGGGAGAAGCAACGCTTTTCTCCTTTTTTGCAAAAAAATTGTTAATTTTCATTAAAAATTAAAATATTTTCTTGCTTTATTATAGTAAAATATGTTAGAATAGTATTGTATTTTGAATTTGCGCTTCGAAACACATTTTTTCTTGACATTATCACCTTTTAAGGATATGATATTTAATAGGAACTACTTTGCAAACTCTAAGGAAATTTTATGACGGTCATTGATTTAAAAACAGGAAAAGAAACCACCCTGCCGCAGGGCGCACGTCTATCCTGCGCGCTCGGCAATTTCGACGGCGTGCATATCGGCCATCGCGAGCTGCTTTTAAAAGCGGCAAAAAAAGAATACGGCTCAAACGCAAGTGCTGTTTGGGCTTTCCGCGTGCACCCGCAAATATACCTCGGCAATACGAAGGTTAAAATACTTACAACGGTAGAGCAAAAGCTGGAATACTTTCGGGAGGCAGGCATAGAATATGCCATACTTGAAGATTTCGGTGCGGTTTCCGCCCTTTCCCCGGAAGAATTTGCAAAAGATCTGCTTATAGAAAAACTCGGCGTTTGTCACGCTGTGTGCGGCTTCAATTTTTCTTTCGGAAAAAAGGCTGTGGGCAACTGCGCTATGCTCACGGAATATTTCGCGGAAAGCGGCAAGGCCGTAAGCATCATTCCGCCCTGCCGAATAGACGGCAACACCGTAAGCTCCTCGCTCGTGCGCGCAAAAATAGAGCTTGGCGACGTAGAGTACGCCGAAAAGCTGCTCGGCCACCCATTCTCTATTTACCTGCCCGTTACAGAGGGGCGCAAGCTCGGCAGAACCATCGGCATACCCACGATAAACCAAGTGTTCCCCGAAAATCATGCCGTTCCGCGCTTCGGCGTGTACGCCTGCCGTTGCCACGTAGACGGCAAGCTTTATAACGGTATTGCCAATGTGGGTATACGACCGACGATAGAGGAAAAAGAAAAAATCACGAACTGCGAAACGCATATTTTAGATTACAATGGTTACCTTTACGGCAAAAAGATACGCGTTGATTTTTGCAAATTCATACGCGAAGAGCGCAAATTCGATTCTATAGAAGCGCTAACCGACGAAATACGGGAAAATATAAAAGAAATACGCGAATATTTTTGCAAGTAACACGGAGGAAGGCAAATGAAAATAAGCCGCTACACCGCAAAAACGGTTTCATGCTTACTTTGCATGCTTCTGCTCTTCTTTTCGGTATTTGCACCGTGCGCTAACGCGGCTATGTACGATAAAGAAAAGATCGCATCGCCCTATGCGGTGGTCTACAACGTGGAAAACGGCACGTTCATTTTTGAAGATAATGCAGACGCATACATTTCCACAGAATCTGTGGCGAAGCTTATGACGGCAATTCTCGCGCTGGAGCATTACCCTGACCTTTCGGCAGAGCTGGAGGTCACAAATAATTCGCTCCAGAACCTCGATAAATTCCGCGCCGGCGTGAAGATAGGCGAAACCGTAAGCGTGAAAGATCTTATCTATACAATGTTAATAGGCAACTGTACCGATTCCGCTTCGGTGCTGGCGCACCACATCGGCGGCTCGCAGGGCGCTTTCGGCAAAATGATGAACGCAAAAGCAGCACAGCTCGGCATGGAAAGCACGACGTTTGCAAGCGCTACGGGCGTGGGGGCGGATATAGAGCATTACCACACCACCGTGCGCGACGGCGTACTGCTCGCGGCTTACGCTATGCAAATACCGCGCATTGTAGAGATCGTAAACACCGTTAAATACCAGCCTACCAGCATAGACAGGCCAATAAACGAAACAGTACGAACAAGGAATGCCCTGCTCTCAACCTTTATATACGGGCCCGAAAAGGGCTATCTTTGGACAGCCAAGGAATATCCCGCCAACGGCGTATGTGTAAATTATTCTGAAGAAAGCGGCTATTCCCTCATTTCCTCCACCACGTATCGCTCGCTTACGTATATTTGTATGTGCTCCGGCGCATACGAGACCAGCGACGGAAAAATTTCCGTTTACAATGATGTAAAAAAGCTCTTAAGCTGGGCGGCAAAAGAATACGAAACCACAAAGGTGCTCGATAAATCGCAAATTTTCGGCGAAATACCCGTAAAGCTTTCGGGTGGTAGCAATTTTGTGGTGGTCGTGCCGGAAGACAATCTGTATGCGTTCTTACCCCACGATACAGATGTAGCAAGCGAGGTAACACAGGAATTTGAAATAACGACGAAAGAGCTCACCGCCCCCGTAGAAAAGGGCACCGTCGTGGGCAAAATTCGCCTGTTGCGCGGCGGCACAGAAATAGCCTCCTGCAACCTCGTAACAAAGCTGTATGTCGAAAAGAGCGAAACGCTCGCGTTTGCGGCGGCGCTTTTCGGCCCTGAAATGATTATCGGAATAAGCGTGCTCGCGCTTGCGGCGTGCTTATTCGGAATAATAAGGTTTTTTGTGTTTTTAAAAATGGCAAAAACCGCACCTCGGTATAGAGGAAAAAAATCAAGTAAATAATATTTTTGAAAGGAAGTGTTCATATGGAAACTAACAAAATTATGGCAAACGTAGAAGATTGCATCGAAACAATGAAAAAGAAAGATGTAAATATCAACGTAAAATGCACACAGTTTGAAGCTCTCGCAGTTGCGCTCAGCGCTGTTGCAGTTGTAGGTACGGTAGGTCTTATCGTAAGCATTCGCAACAAAGCAAAGCTCAAAAAGAAGATTACAAAGAAGCTCGAAAAAGCTTACGCAAAGAAATACCTCGAGCTTGAAGAAGACCTTCGCGCAGAATACGAAGCAAAGATGGCAGCTATGGCTATCATCGATGAAGACGAGCTCGAAGAAATCGACGAAGAAGCTTAACAAAAAGGAAAAAGAACGCGAAATTCGCGTTCTTTTTTATTTAGTTTTGGTTGTTTTACTCGCCGACAAACGTGATGGACTTGAAGGTATAGCTCAAGTCTTCTCTTACCTGCCAGGTAGCTGTGCCGTCATCATGGAAGGTCACTTGATCCTTCTTGTCAATGTTCAACACCAAGTCAACCTTACCTGAATAATTCTGCGATGCAATGTTGAAATGATTACTGCCATTGAAGGTGATGTCGCCCTCAGCAGTCAGCTCCAGCGGGAAGGGCGTAGGATTATTTTCGGGCGCAAATTTTGCTCCAACCAGCAATCCGCCCTGTTCAATGGTCGTCACCTTCGGGAATTTGGCAGAGGACAAGGTCCAGGTACCGCTGAACATATCAGTGGGGATCGTCGTCAATTCGGGAA
>JAFTLJ010000031.1 GCA_017456005.1 Clostridia bacterium
ACTCAACTCTTCTTTCCGCCGTCACAAACTCGGAATCAAGACACCCAAACGCAAAAGACAGCTCAGAAAGAACGCTTATCTTAGCCCTTCTTTCGCAAAAACGATCAAAACTCTTATCAACGACTGATAAGCGGGTAAATTTATTAGGAGGATACTGAAATGGCAAGAGTTAAAGGCGCGATGATGACTCGCAAGAGAAGAAATAAAATGTTGAAGCTTGCAAAAGGTTACTGGGGTGCTAAATCCAAACACTTCAAGATGGCTAAACAGGCCGTTATGAAGAGCGGTAACTACGCTTTCGCAGGCAGAAAAATGAAAAAGAGAGATTTCCGTTCTCTCTGGATCACAAGAATCTCCGCACAGGCTAAAGTTAACGGAATCAACTATTCCAGATTTATGTGCGGCCTTAAAAAAGCAGGTGTTACACTCAACAGAAAAATGCTTGCTGAACTCGCTGTAAACGATAAAGCAGCTTTCGCAGCTCTCGTTGAAACAGCTAAAAACGCTCTTTAATTTAAGAGAAACATAGCAAAGAAAAAACCAAGGTGCAAACGCACTTTGGTTTTTTGATGTAAAAAAGATTTTTACACGGAGGAAAAGGAAATGCAAAATAACCTTGAAATAATAACGAGCCGCAAAAACGCCGCGGTGCTCGCCGCCGCCGCACTTGCCGACAAGAAGCAGAGGGATAAAACTGGGCTTTTTGCTTTCGAGGGCATAAAGCTTTTGGAGGACGCTTTGCGTTCGCGCGCGGAGGTGGAAAGGGTTTTTGCCACAGAGCGCGCATGTGAGCGCTATGCGGACGTGCTCGCACAGCTTGAAGGCAAGCTCACACTCGTTACGGAAGAGGTGTATGCAAAGCTTTCCTTTGAAAATGCACCGCAGGGTGTTTTTACCGTGGCAAAGAAGATGGAAAAGCGCGAAAAGGCATATGGCGAGCGCGCGTTTGCGCTTTTTCTCGATACCGTGGGCGACCCCGGAAACCTCGGCACGATTATAAGAAGCGCCGATGCTTTCGGCGCGGATACGGTGTTCGTGGGCGAGGGAAGCGCGGATATATACAACCACAAAACCGTGCGCGCCACGATGGGCTCGCTTTTCCGCGTGGACGTGCGTGTGTGCGAAAGCATAGCGGGCGATATTTCTGCCCTGCGTGCAGAGGGGTTTGAGGTTTACGCCGCTATGCTCGATAAAAGCAGCAAAAACCTATGCGACCTGCCGCTGGAAAAAGGCAAGATCGCCTTCGTTGTGGGCAACGAGGGGCACGGCGTTTCCGAAAAGGTGCGTGCGGCGTGCACGGGCAGCGTGATTATTCCCATGAGCGAGGGGCCGGAATCGCTCAACGCGGCGATTTCCGCTTCTGTTTTGGCGTGGGAAGTTTTCAGAAGCAGAATATGACAAAAAACAAGTGATTTCCGAAGAGAAGGGGTAATTCTTATGGATAGCGCGCTCTATTATATATGGCTTTCCTTACGGTGCGGCGCAGGCAGCGAAGCGCCGAGCTTTCTGCTTTCGCACTTTGCCTCGCCAAAGGAGATTTATGAAGCCGACGAGGCGGCTCTTTCCGCTGTTTTGCGCGGTAGAAGCGGTATTGTGGCGGCGCTTTGCGACAAAGATTTGGACACGGCGCGCCGCGTGCTGGAATACTGCCAGCGTGCAAACGTAGGCATTTTGACGCTTGAAAGCGCTATTTATCCCGAAAGGCTCAAGGCTATACACGCAAAGCCTATCGTGCTGTACTATAAAGGTGTTCTTCCGAATATAGATGAAAACGTGCTGGTGGCGTGCGTTGGCACGCGCAAATGCTCCGATAAAGGCGCGCGCCTCGCCTACAAGCTGGGCGCCGAGCTTGCCGAGGCGGGGGCTATCGTGGTTTCGGGCATGGCTCTGGGTATAGATGCTATGTGCGCGCGCGGTGCGCTTGCCGCACACGGCCACACCATAGCCGTGCTCGGTTGCGGTATAGACAGGGTATACCCGCGCGAAAACGAAGAGCTTATGAGGTCTATTATAGAAAACGGTACCGTTATAACGGAGTATGCGCCAGGTATGGTGCCTAACGGCAAGCATTTCCCAGTGCGCAACAGAATCATTTCGGGGCTTTCGCTCGGCACCGTCGTTGTGGAGGCGGGCAGAAACAGCGGCGCGCTTATAACGGCACAGCACGCGGCAAAGCAGGGCAGAGACGTTTTTGCCTTTCCCGGTGACGTAGACAATAAATTTTACGCCGGCACGAACGAGCTTATTTCCGAGGGGGCGAAGATGGTGCGCGGCGCACGCGACGTGCTTGCGGAGTACGAGGGGCTTTGGTACAAGCGAATATCCGCAGGGAATATAAGCAAGAATAAATATTACGTCGGCGCGGAAATACCGCCTGCTGCACCGCTTGGCGTAGAAGAATATTCCGAGGAGGCAGGCAAAAAGAAGGGCATTTTTCCATCTTTCCGCAAAAAAGCGCCGCAAAAGAGAGTGAGCGAAGAAGAGCTTTCCCATGCAAAGGAAGAGGCGGAAAACCGCGATGTGTACGAGGAAATTTTTGAAATTCCCACAGAGCCTGTGAGCGAAGCCCTGGCTGTAGGCACGCCCGAAGAGCTTGAAGGCTTTGAGCGTGAGGTGTACGAAGCCATAGACGGCACGTGCGCGTGCGACGAGATAGCCGCAAAGCTCGCGAAAAAAAACGGCGAAAGCATAGACGTCGGAAAAGTGCTCGGCACACTTACCTCGCTTGAAATAGACGGCTACTGCAAAAGCTTGCCGGGTGGTCTTTTCAAAAAAATTTAAAATGTTGCAAAAAAATACACTTGACAGCGACTCGTGTTTGAGTGTATAATTTCGAGTGCGTATAATTTTTGTAAGAAGGGAGAAGTATTTTTACGATGCAAAAACTTGTAATAGTGGAATCACCCACAAAAGTGAACCCTATAAATGCTTATCTTGGCGATGATTTTAAGGTTATAGCATCTAAGGGACACGTAAGGGACCTTCCAAAAAGCAGCCTCGGCGTTGATGTAGATAATAATTTTAAAGTTAAATATATAAATATTCAAGGTAAGGGCGACCTTATAAACCAGATAAAGAAAGAGGCAAAGGCGGCGGATGTAGTTTACCTCGCAACCGACCCTGACCGCGAGGGGGAAGCCATAGCCTGGCACCTGGCAACGGTGCTCGGAATAGAGCCCGAAAAGGCTTGCCGTGTTTCCTTTAATGAAATTACCAAGAACACGGTTTGCGCGGAAATAGAAAACCCGCACGCAATAGATATGAACCTCGTTAATTCCCAGCAGGCGCGCCGCGTGCTGGATAGAATAGTTGGCTATAAGCTGAGCCCGTACCTATGGAAAACGGTTAAATCCGGCCTTTCCGCAGGCAGAGTGCAGTCTGTTGCCACGCGAATTATCGTGGAGCGCGATGCGGAAATAGCGGCTTTCGAGCCGAAGGAATATTGGACGGTGGAGGCTTTGCTTAAAAACGGCACCGCTCGCAAAATAAAAGCGAAGTTCCACGGCACGCAGGCAGGCAAAACGGAGCTTTCCTGCGAAGCGGAGGCAAACAAGGTGCTTTCCGCCTGCAAAACAGAAAAATTTATTGTGGCAAACGTGGTAAGGGCGAAGAAGAACAAATCCCCCATGCCCCCATTCATAACGTCCACGATGCAGCAGGACGCTTTCCGCAAGCTCAATTTCCAGACGAAAAAGACGATGAAGGTGGCGCAGGAGCTGTATGAGGGCGTAAACCTCGGCGCAGAATTTGGCGGCTCCCACGGTCTTATACCGTATATGAGAACCGACTCTCTGCGTATTTCCACGGAAGCGGCAAACGCGGCACAGAAATATATCGTTGAAAAATACGGCAGCGAATATTACCCCTCTCGCAGAAGAACATTCAAATCTTCCGGTGCGGCGCAGGATGCACACGAGGCTATCCGCCCCGCGAACATGAATTTCGAGCCAGAGCTTGTAAAAAAATACCTTTCAAACGACCAATATAAGCTCTATAAGCTCATTTGGGACCGCTTTATGGCGAGCCAGATGAAAAATGCGGAGTTTGACACTATGAATGCAGACATAGCTTGCGGCGAATATATCTTCAAGGCGAGCGAATATTCCGTTAAATTCAAGGGCTATCTGCACGTTTACGACGACGCGGAAACCCCGGAGGATTCCGAAAAGCTCACAAAGGTCTGCGAGCTTGCTGTGGGCGAAGAGCTCGCGCTGGACAGCGTGAACGGCGAAAAGAACTTTACCTCTCCCCCTCCGCACTTCAACGAAGGCTCGCTCACAAAATTCCTCGAAGAAAAGGGAATAGGCAGACCTAGCACGTACGCCGCTACCATTACCACGATCATCGAGCGCGGCTACGTTGTGCGTGATAAGAAAACACTGCGCTCCACACCGCTCGGCGAGGCGACCGTGGATATTATGAAGAAAAACTTCCCCCGTATAGTCGATTATAAGTTCACGGCGAATATGGAAAACGACATAGATAAGATAGCGGCAGGCAACGACACTTTCGAAGAGGTCATGGTGGATTTCTACGGCGATTTTGCCAAAACGCTTGAAAAGGCTATGTCAAAGATCCCCGAAAACAAGGTTGAGCTTCCCGTAGAGGAATCCGATATAATATGCGAAAAATGCGGTAAGCGCATGATAATAAAATCCGGCAGATTCGGCAAATTCGCGGCTTGCCCAGGCTACCCCGAATGTAAGAACACGAAGCCTCTTGCCAAAGACGGCAGTGCCAAGGCGGCAGAAAAGGAAGAACCCGAAAAAACGGATATAAAATGCCCCGAGTGCGGCGGCGAAGTCGTTATACGCAAAAGCAGATACGGTAAATTTTACGCTTGCGCTTCCTTCCCGAAATGCAAATATACAAAGGCGATAAAGGAAGAGATCGGTGTAAAATGCCCGAAATGCGGCGGCGAGATAGTGCGTAGCTTCGGCAGACGTAAGAGCGTTTTCTATAACTGCGATAACTACCCCAAATGCGATTTTTCTGTTTGGGATATGCCCACGGGCGAAAAATGCCCCGAATGCGGTGCACTTATGCTCGAAAAGAAAGGCAAAAAGCAGCATTACTGCATGAACGAGGCATGCGGATATAAAAAAGACGCTGAATAACGGCACTTTGACGCAATACAATGTGCAATATTACCGTAGGCGGGAGCTTGCTCCCGCCGATTTGTTTATTTTCAGTTTACAATGGTATTTTAAACTTTTTTTGGGAGGTGGAAGAATGTTTAATATTTTGGTCGTAGACGATGATAAAAATACGCGAATGTTCCTTTCCGCGGTGCTTGAAAATGCAGGATATACCGTACATACGGCAGAGGATGGCGAGGATGCGCTTCGTGTGATGGATAAGGAGCACGTTGACCTTGTGGTGCTGGATATTATGATGCCGAAAATGGACGGCTATGAATTTACGCGCACTCTGCGCGATGCAAAGAACAACCTGCCCATTCTTATGGTTTCCGCAAAGCAGCTGCCTGTCGACAAGCACAAGGGCTTTTTGGTGGGCACGGATGATTACATAACAAAGCCCATAGACGATGAAGAAATGCTCTACCGCATAAAGGCGCTTTTGCGCCGTGCAAAAATAGCCAGCGACCACAGAATAGAAATAGGCGACGTGGTGCTGGACTATGATTCTATGACGGTCACGCGCGGGGCAGAGGTGCAGGAGCTGCCGCAGAAGGAGTTTTTGCTCCTTTACAAGCTGCTTTCCTACCCCGGCAAGATTTTTACCAGAATACAGCTTATGGATGAAATATGGGGCACGGAAAGTGACACGGGCTGGGAAACAGTTACCGTGCATATAGGCAGACTTCGCAAGAGATTCGAACACTTTACGGAGTTTTCCATAGAATCTGTGCGCGGGCTCGGATATAAGGCGGTAAAGCACGTATGAAAAAGAAGCGAAACAAGATAAACAGCGGAGTAAAGACCATCGCGCATATAGGTCACCTTATAAAAAAAGAGCGCACCCAACGATATTCACTTACACTTGTTTTCTTTGCCTTTGTTTTTGTGGTGCTTCTTATAGCGCTCGCTATGGCTTGGCTTGCAATATGGATATTCGCGCGTTTTGGCATTACAGCGGAGCTGGGGCTGGCAGAAACGATGGTTATAGTTACGGTAATAAGCATTATAATGGGCGCGGGAATGAGCTTTTTGCTTAGCAAAATTCCGCTAAAGCCGATAAATAACCTTATAAACCGAATGAACAGGCTTGCTGCGGGCGATTTTACCACAAGGCTGAAGTTCGGCGGTGCCATTTCCAACCACCCGGCGTTTAACGAGATATCTGAAAGCTTCAATAAGCTTGCCGAGGAGCTGGAAAATACGGAAATGCTGCGAAGCGACTTTGTTAATAATTTTTCGCATGAATTCAAAACGCCGATAGTTTCCATAGCGGGGCTTGCCAAGCTTGTAAACAAAGGAAATTTAACGGAAGAGCAGCGCGCAAAATACCTTACGGCAATAGAGACGGAATCGTTGCGCCTTGCCGATATGGCAACTAATGTGCTGAACCTGACGAAGGTGGAAAACCAAAAAATACTTTCCGATGTTACATGCTTTAACCTTTCAGAACAGATACGCTCCTGCGTGCTTTTGCTGGAAAACAAGTGGGTACGCAAAAATATAGAGCTACAGATAGATTTCGAAGAATATGAAATAGAGGCAAATGAAGAGCTTTTGAAGCAGGTTTGGATAAACCTTGTGGATAACGCTGTCAAATTTTCGCCGAGGTGCGGCACGGTTTGCGTGGATATTACCGCAGATGAGGAAAAGCTTAGTGTGCGTGTTATGAATACGGGTAGCGAAATTTCTCAGGAAAATATAGGCAAAATATGGAATAAGTTCTATCAAGCAGATGAATCGCACGCATCGGAAGGCAACGGCGTGGGGCTTGCCATAGTAAAAAAGATAGTGGAACTGCACGGCGGCGAAGTGGGCGCAAAAAGCGCCGGCGATGTTGTTTGCTTTACGGTTGAATTGCCCAAAACACAGAATTAAAAGAAAAACAGACTTTTTTAAGTCTGTTTTTTCTTTTTTTGGTATTTTGTTTCGTTTTAATTTATAAATGAGAGGTATATTTATTAAAAATAATTTTTATATTTGGAGAGATGAAATGAGAACCGAAAATATTTTTGCATTTTTCATGCTTATATCAATCGTTTCTTTCCTCGGCTTTGCCGTGGAAAATTTATGGATGGCGGCTACGAAAGGATATATGGACAATAGGAATATGACATTGCCGTTTCTTTTGGGCTACGGATTGGCAGTGGCTGCAATCTTTTTTCTTTTCGGAATACCGAGCAAGATGAGAATCGGTACGTATATTTTGCCTTTTAAAAGCAAAGCGGCAAGCATTTTTTTCTATTATTTAGCTGTTGCGCTTTGTATTTCAGTAGGTGAAATAGCTTTAGGCACGCTTGTGGAAAAGGTATGCGGCATAGTTTGGTGGGATTATACAAATTTGCCGTTTCATATAACGAAATACACTTCGCTTTTTACAAGCATTGGCTTTACAGCTATCATAGTTTTGTTTATGGAGTTTGCGGCGCTTCCTCTTTTTCGCTTCGTTTCATCATGGAATATTGTGGTGCTCGGTTTTTGTTCCTGCACGCTTATGCTACTGATGCTAGTAGACTTCGGGCGTAGCGCATATCTTATGTGGCGAGACAAAAAGCTTTTGGTTACTTGGATACATGAAACTAAGAAAAACAGAATTTATCGCGCTCTTCACGGAATTTGAAAGTAAAAGAGAAAAAATTGTCGAATTATGTTTATTTTCGGTTTAGAAAGATGTGTTAAAATTTATAATATTAAAGCGAAATATTAAATAAACATTCGGAAAGAGGTAACGACAATGAGAAAGATTTATGTTTTGTTTAACCCGTATTCGGGAAATAATACAGGCGCAGATGGCGCAAAAAATGTTAGCCGCTACTACAGCGATGCGGAAATAATTTATAAAAGCCTTGTGGAATTCGGCGGATACGCAAAGCTTTTTGCCTCGGTAAACCCCGAGGACGATATAGTTATCTGCGGCGGCGACGGCACGCTAAACCGTTTTGTAAACGAAACTCGCGGCATAAGCTTTGAAAATAATATTTTCTACTACGCCATGGGCTCCGGCAACGATTTTTTGCGTGATATCGGCAAAACAAAAGAGGATGGTCCCGTTTGCATAAACGAATACATAAAAAATCTTCCCGTTGTTACCGTAAACGGCAAGGAATACGTTTTTCTCAATAACGTTGGCTTCGGCATAGACGGATATTGCTGTGAAATGGGCGATGAAATGCGCGCACAGAAAAAGGAAAAGATAAATTACACGGCTATCGCCATAAAGGGCTTGCTTTTTAAATACCGCCCCACAAACGCTACCGTTATAGTAGACGGCGAAGAATATGAATATAAAAAGGTTTGGCTCGCGCCCGCTATGAAGGGCAGATTTTACGGCGGCGGTATGATGCCTACCCCGGCACAGGATAGAAATGCGGCAGACGGCAAGATTTCCGTGCTTCTCATGCACGGTTCGGGAAAGCTTAAAACTCTTATGATCTTCCCCTCCATTTTTAAGGGAGAGCACCTTAAAAGCACGAAATATACGGCTGTTTACGAGGGCAAGAGCATAACCGTTCGTTTCGACAGCCCCCGCGCAGTTCAGGTAGACGGCGAAACCATAAAAGGTGTTACGGAATATACCGTTACAAGCGGAGCGCCCGCTTGCATCGGCGCGAAAGAAAGCGCGGCAGTTTGATTTTACGGAAAAGACCGAAAAGGTCTTTTCTTTTTTTGCAAAAAAGTGCGCTTTATATATACTTTTTGCGGCGTTTTATCTTGAAATTTTATTTATTATGAGGTATACTATATAAGTATAAATATAATTGTATAACTATAACTATATCTTAAAGCGCTTTTTATCGGCGCAAAATATAATTTTTTGAAGAAAGGAGCAGGTTATGTCGGAAAAAAGAAAAAATGTGAAAATAAAGTTTGAAGCGGAAGAGCTGGAAGCAAAGCTTGGCTATACGTTTGCCGACAAAAAGCTCCTGCGTAACGCACTTTGCCATTCGTCTTACTCCAATGAGCGCAAGAGCGAACATGTTGCCTCCAATGAAAGGCTCGAATTTTTGGGGGACTCTGTTTTGTCTATCATCACGAGCGAATTTCTTTACCTTACGTTCCCCGAGCGCCCCGAAGGCGAGCTTTCAAACCTGCGCCGCGAAATAGTAGACAGCGTTTCGCTCGCCGGCTTTGCGCGCAAATTCGATTTGGGCAAGTATATGTTTTTCGGCAATGGCGAGGAAAAGAACGGCGGCAGGGACAGAACGTCTAATTTGGAGGATGCTTTCGAAGCGCTCGCAGCGGCAATGTACCTTGACGGCGGCATTGAATGCGTTAAAAAATTCTTTTTGCCGCTCGTGCGCGAGCAACTGGAAAATATTTTTGCTATGCACAGGTTTAACGACCCGAAATCGCTGCTTCAGGAAATAGTTCAGCAGAACGGCGAAACGCTTTGCTACGAAAAAGTTGACGAGCGCGGCCCCGACCACGACAAGCGTTTTACCTGCGTGGTAAAGCTCAACAGCAACGTTATAGGCAAGGGAGAGGGCAAACGCATACAAGAGGCAGAGATGAATGCCGCGCGCGATGCTTTGAGGCTCTTTGGAGAACAGCAGGGTAACAAATGAAAAAGCATAGAAACATACCCATATTTGTGCCGCACCTCGGCTGCCCAAACACATGCGTTTTTTGCAACCAACGCAAAATTTCAGGGCACGAAAAAGCGGATTTTTCCTCTGCAGAGGGCGAAATAGAAGCGGCGCTTGCCACGATTCCGCAGGGCACCGACGTGCAGATAGCTTATTTCGGCGGAAGCTTTACGGGAATAGACAGAGAAGATATGATATACCTTCTCGCCTTGGCGAAAAAGTATATCGATGAGGGCAGAGTGCAGAGCATACGCCTTTCCACACGCCCCGATTATATAGACGAAGAAATACTCGATATTCTTTCGCGCTACGGTGTGCGTAGCATAGAGCTCGGTATACAGAGCATGTGCGACGACGTTCTCGCCGCAAGCGGGCGTGGGCACACAGCCGCGCAAACCGAGCGCGCGTGCAAGCTCATATGCGAGCGCGGATTTGAGCTCGTGGGTCAGATGATGACGGGCTTGCCGTGCTCCACACTCGAAAAAGACAAATACACGGCAGAAAAAATTTGCGCTATGGGCGCAAGCGGCGCGAGAATTTACCCCACGGTGGTCTTCCGCGGCACAGAGCTTGAAAACATGATGAACCGCGGGGGCTATAAAAGCCGTGAAATGGAAAATGTCATCGCAGAGGGCGCAGAGCTTGTGGGCATTTTCGCACGGCACGGCGTAAAGATAATCCGTATAGGCTTGCAAGCAAGCGAACTTCTTACCGAAGGCAGCGAAACTGTAAGCCCCTACCACGAAGCAACCGGTGAGCTTATATGGGCGCGTTACCTGAGAAATGAGGCAGAGAGCGCGCTTGCAGGCGAGCAAACGGCAGGAAAGCGTGCTGTTTTCACAGTGGCAAAGGGCTCTACCTCCAAAATGGTGGGGCAAAAGAAAGAAAATTTGATATACCTTAAAGAGAAATATTCTCTTTGTGATATAAAAGTGCGCGAAAGCGAAGCTCTTTCGTGCGATAAAATAGAAATGATTTTGGAAGAAAGGAAGAAAGCGTATGCGACTTAAATCTCTTGAGCTTCAGGGCTTTAAATCGTTCCCCGATAAAACGGTGATAAATTTCAACCGCGGTATTACGGTCGTAGTGGGCCCGAACGGCAGCGGTAAATCGAATATTTCCGATGCCATGCGTTGGGTTCTGGGCGAGATGTCTTCCAAAAGCATTCGCGGTTCCAAAATGGAAGACGTTATCTTTGCAGGCTCGCAGAAGCGCAGCCCTATGGGGTATGCGGAGGTTTCCGTTGTTTTTGATAACAGCGAGGAAGCGGGCAAAAACGAAGAGCTTGCGGAATATGACGAGATAGTGGTAACACGCCGCTACTACCGCGTGGGCGAAAGCGAATACTTTATAAACCGTAAAAGTGCGCGACTTAAGGATATAGTAGAGCTTTTCCTCAACACCGGCCTTGGCAAAAACGGTTATTCCATAATCGGTCAGGGCAAGATCGCGGAAATTATCTCGCAGAAGAGCGAGGAGCGCCGTTCCGTTTTCGAGGAGGTTGCCGGTATTGCAAAATACCGCTACCAGAAGAACGAGGCGGAAAAGAAGCTTGTAGGCACGGAAGAGAACCTTACGCGCCTTTCCGATATAGTAAGCGAGCTGGAGGGCAGAATAGGCCCGCTGGAGCGTGACGCGGAAAAAGCGAGAAAATACCTTGAAATTTACGAGCAGAAGAAGGCGGCGGATATATCCCTTTCCGTCTACGATATAGAAAACGCGGGCAAAAGCGAAAAAGAGCTTGCGGAAAAGCTGACTTTTTCCAAGCACGAGCTCGACACGAGCGACGAAACGCTGGCGGAAATGGACGAGGCAGACGAGCGTCTCTTTGAAAAGATCCAGGCAAACAAGCTCGATTACGAGCGCGCCGTGGCGAAAACAGCAGAGGTAACGAACCGTTTGCACGAAGCAAAATCGGGAATACTCGTTAAAGAGAACGATCTTTCGCATTATAAGAGCGTTATGGAAAGCGCAAGCATAAAGCTTGCGGCACTCGATTCCTCCATAAACAGCGCAAATGCGGAATACCGTGCGCGCCTTGCAGAATACACGGCGGCGGAAAAGAACAAAAATAAGGTTGCAGAGGCTCTGGCAGATATAGAAACAGAGCTTTCCGAAATCGCCTCTACCTTGAGGGGGATAGATGCCGAAAAGGCAGAGATCGGCAAGGATATAGAGAGCCTTAACGCGCAGACGGTGGAGGCGAGAGTAGCCTTTTCCGTGGCGAAATCGCAGGGCGAGGCAAGCGCACAAAAATGCGCCGAGCTTGCCGAAAACATAGCAAAATATGAAGAAGACATAAAAATTCTTTCCGCGCGTATAGCCAAAGCGCGCGAGAAAATAGACGGCTATTTGGCAAAAGAGAAGGGCTTTACACAGGATATAGCCGCGCTCGACGCAAAGCGCACGGAAAACGAACAGGAAACGGCGCTTCTCGCGGAAAAGAAAAGCAAAATTTTTATAGACATTTCCCAAACGAAGGTTAAAATACAGAACCTTGTAAATATGGAAGAGCTTTTCGAGGGCTATTCTCGCGCGGTAAAATTTGTTATGAACGCGCATAAAACGGGCAGAATAGTAACGCAGAACGGCGAAAAACCCGTTATCTACGGTCCTGTCTCCTTGCTTTTCGAGGTGGACACGCAGTATTCGCTCGCGGTGGAAACCGCTATGGGCGGTGCGCTCCAGAACATAGTAACAGAAGACGAAGCGAGCGCAAAGGCGGCTATTGCCTACCTCAAGCGCCAGAATGCCGGCAGAGCAACGTTTTGCCCCATAACCACGGTGAACGGCACGGAGCTTGACGCAGAAAAAATGATGCTGTCTGCGAAAAAGGGCTTTGTGGCTGTTGCCTCGAAGCTCGTGCGTGCAGACGCAAAATTTGCCGGTATTATACGCAACCTGCTCGGCAGAATTATAGTGGCAGACAACCTCGATAACGCGGCAAAGCTTGCAAAAGCGCTCGATTTCCGATATAAGATAGTTACGCTGGACGGTCAGGTGGTAAATGCGGGCGGTTCCTTCACGGGCGGCTCGGCGCAGAACGGCAGCGGCATGCTTTCTCGCCACGCGCAGATAGAAAAGATGCAGGCAGACGTAGCCGCGCTCGAAAAAGAGATGGCAGGTGTTACCGCCGATATGAAGAAGCTGGAAGCGGCGAGCGCAGAGCTTAAAAAGCGCAAAGAAAGCGTGCTCGCAAATCTTTCCGTGCTGCGCACAATGAAAGAGGCAGAGTCTACACAGCTTCAGGTGCTTGTTTCCACGGGCAAGGGCATGGAAAACACCCTTGCAGAGCTTGTCGCAGAGCGTGATACGCTTACTGCAAGAAGCGCAAAAACAGCAGACAATATAGAAGCTATTTCTAAAAAAGAAAAAGAATACGGCGAGCAGATAAAGAAATTCGGCGAGCGCGCCGAAAAGCTGGAGGCAGAGCGAGGCAAGCTTACCGAAAGGGCAGAAGATTTGCGCAAAGAGCAGAGCGAACGCGCCGTAGAGCTTGCAAGGGAAGAAAAGAACTTAGAGCTCTTGCTTTCCGTGGCAAATACTGCAAAGAGCAAGGCAGAGGATTACGCACAGCGCCGTGAGGAGCTTACCGCAAGCGTGAGCGAAGCGAAAGAAAGCATAAAGGCGGCAAACGCGGAAATAGAAGCTTTCAAAAAAGTGATCTCCTCGGCAGACGGCACGGTTGCCGCGCTCGAGCGCGAAAAAGCAGAGGCAAACGCGCTTTCCTTGCGATTGGAAAAACAGCAGGCGGAAAACCGCGCGAAGCAGAGAGAGCTTGCAAACAAGCGTGATCTTATCTTCCGCGAGTATACGCGTATTGAAGCCGCACATAAGAGCATGGCGGAAAAGAAGGATAAGCTGCTTTCGTTCCTTTGGGACGAATACGAGCTTTCCTATAGCGCCGCTTGCGAGCTCGGCTATGAAAAGGTGACGGAGGAAAACCGCACATCTGTGGTTTCCACGCAGGCGAAATGCCGCGACAGGATAAAGGCGCTCGGTCACGTAAACGTGGGCGCTATAGAGGAATACAGGGAGGTTAATGAACGCTATACCTTCCTTTCGGCGCAGATAAACGACCTAAAAGCATCTAAAGACGAGCTTACTAAGGTTATCTTCTCGCTCGAGGACCAGATGCGCAGGGATTTTGCGGCTACGATACAGCTGGTAAACACACATTTTGGCGCTGTGTTTGCAGAGCTTTTCGGCGGCGGTCACGCGGAAATTTCGCTTACAGACCCCGAGAACGTGCTTGAATCCGGCATAGAAATAAAAGCTGCTCCCCCGGGAAAGGTTATAAAGAGCCTTTCACTGCTTTCGGGCGGCGAGCAATCGTTTATCGCCATAGCGCTTTACTTCGCCATTATGAAGGTAAGCCCTGCACCGTTCTGCATTATGGACGAGATAGAGGCGGCGCTCGACGAAGTAAACGTAGATAAATTTGCAGATTACGTTAAAAAGTATTCCGAAAAAACACAGTTTGTTATAATCACGCACCGCCGCGGCACTATGGAGGTGGCAGACACGCTGTACGGCGTTACCATGCATGAAAAGGGCATTTCACAGGTCCTTTGCGTAGACGTTGCCGAAATAGAAAAGAAAACGGGCGTTGTGCTTAACTAAAGAGGTAAGATATGGGATTTTTTGATAAACTTAAAGCGGGACTTTCCAAAACGAAAGACGCTTTTGTAGAAAGGATCAACGACCTTTTTCGCGCTTTTGTGGAAGTGGACGATGATATGATGGATGAGCTGGAAGAAATACTCATCACGGCGGATGTTGGCGTGGATGCTACGGAAATGATACTGGATGAGCTACGCGACAGAATTGCCGTAAACTATATTACCGACCCCAGAGTGGCGCGCGAGGAGCTTTTTGCGATAATGCGCTCTATGATAGGCGACGGTGCACCTATTGCCGAAGAAAAAGGCAAAATGACGGTTATACTCGTTATAGGTGTAAACGGTGTAGGCAAAACAACTTCTATTGCGAAGATCGCAAACGTTATGAAGAAAAAGCGCAAAAAAGTGGTGCTTGCGGCGGCGGATACATTCCGCGCGGCGGCCATAGACCAGCTTGAGGTATGGGCAGACCGTGTGGGCGTAGAGATCGTACGCCATACAGAGGGCTCTGACCCTGCGGCAGTCGTATTTGACGCCGCAGCGGCAGCGAAAAAACGCGATGCAGACGTGCTCATAATAGACACGGCGGGTAGACTCCACAACAAGAAGAACCTTATGGCAGAGCTTGCGAAGATAAACAGAGTTGTGGAGCGCGAGCTTCCCGATGCGGTGCGCGAAACGCTTCTCGTGCTCGATGCTACCACGGGCCAGAACGCGCTTATCCAGGCAAAGGAATTTAAAAATGCCGCGGAAATTACGGGACTTGTGCTCACGAAGCTCGACGGCACTGCCAAGGGCGGTATAGTTATTTCCATCAAGCAGATGCTCGGTATACCCGTTAAATTTATAGGCGTAGGCGAAAAGATGGATGACCTTGAAGAATTTAACGCGAGAGATTTCGTTTCCGCGCTCTTTGAATGAGGTGGCGGAAATGGAAATAGTGCTCGCTTCCAACAACAAGCATAAGGTTACGGAGCTTGAATATTTTATAAATGAGATGTGCCGCGAAAAGGGCATACCCGGCGTGAAGATACTTACACTACGCGACATCGGCTTTACGGAAGAAATAGTGGAAGACGGCGCGACGTTTGAAGAAAACGCGCTTATAAAAGCAGGTGCCGTTGCACAAAAAGGATATATCGGCGTTGCCGATGATTCCGGTCTTTGCGTAGACGCTCTGGGCGGCGAACCGGGGGTTTATTCTGCACGCTATGCCGGAGAGCCCTGCGACGACCGCAAGAACAACGAGCTTTTGCTCGAAAAAATGAAAAACGTGCCAAAAGAGGAGCGCACGGCGCACTTTGTTTCCACGATAGCGTGCGTTTTCCCGGATGGCAGAAATTTCGTTGCGCGCGGCGAGTGCCCCGGAACGATACTTTACGAATACCGCGGCACGGGCGGTTTTGGCTACGATCCGCTTTTCCTCTACGAGCCGTACGGCAAAACGTATGCTGAAATAAACGCAGAGGAAAAGAACGCCATAAGCCACAGGGCGCGTGCAATGGCGGCTTTCACAGACAGATTTGCAGAAGAAATTACAAAATAATTATATAATAAGGAAAAAATTATGCTTACAAGCAAACAGCGCGCGTACCTTCGCGGTCGCGCAAACGATTACGATACGATTTTTCAGGTTGGTAAGGGTGGCATAAACGAAAATATGCTGGACCAAATAGACAGCGCGCTCGAGGCGCGTGAGCTTATAAAGCTCCGCACGCTCGAAAACAGCGACTTTTTTGCACGCGAGGCGGCAGACACTATTGCCGAGGAGCTTGGCGCAGACGTTGTCAGCGTAGTGGGCTCTCGCTTTATACTTTACAGAGAATCTGAAAAGAACAAGAAATTCGACCTTGAAAGGCTCTGCGAGATAACAGAAGAAAAGAAACCCGTTAAAAAACAGGTTAAACCCGGTTACAAAGCAAGAGCAAAAGCGAAGGCACAGGGCGAAAAACCGAAAACATTCGGCTTTAAAAAGAAAAAATAATATTTCGCATCAGCGAAAGGAGCGAGGTATAATATGAGAACAGGCATTTTCGGAGGCACATTTTCACCAATCCATAACGGGCATATAAAGGCGGCGAAATCTTTCCTTGCGGAAATGGAGCTCGACGTTCTCTACGTTATACCCGACAGGATCCCACCGCACAAGCAGATCTCGGGAAAGGACGACCCGTTTTTGCGCCTGGAAATGGTGAAAAAGGCATTTGAGGGCGAAGAGAAAATCGTTGTTTCCGATGTGGAGCTGAAGCGTGAGGGAAAGAGCTATACCGTGGAAACCTTGCCCGAATTTACAGGCAACGGAGAGCTTCTTATGCTTATCGGCACGGATATGTTTTTAACATTTGACAAGTGGTACCGTTTTGAGGATATTTTTAAAATGTGTACGCTTGTGCTTGCCGTGCGAGAGGGCGATGCGAGCACCGTGCGCGCTTCGATAGAGGAAAAGAAAAAGCTTTACGTGGAAAAATACGGTGCAAGGGTGGCGGAGCTCGCCGCAGAGCCTTTTCCTATTTCCTCCACAGAGCTTCGTGCGAAGATAGCCGCAGGAGAGGAATACGGTGCATACGTTCCGCGTGAAATAGTTGATTTTATAGAAGAAAAGGGGCTTTACAGATGAAAAAGCCTGATTTTGCCGAAATACACGCTCGCGTGCGCACTTTGCAAAGCGGAAAGCGCTTTGCGCACACGGAAGGCGTGGTGAAAGAAGCGGAATATATAGCAAAAGCGTGCGGCTTTTCCACAGAATTTGTGGAAAAAGCGCGAGTTGCGGCGCTTCTTCACGATATAACTAAAAACCTTACCGACGAAGAGCAGGAAAAGCTATTCTTAAAATATGCAATAGATATTCCCAGCGGGCCTGCTACAATGCACGAAAAAACGGGTGCGCATTTTGCACGAGAGCTTTTCGGTGCGGAAGCTGTGGACGAAGAAATATTTTCCGCTATTTTCTGCCATACAACGGGAAAAGCGGGAATGAGCGCCTTCGATATGGTTATCTTTATAGCAGATTTTACCGAAGAAACGCGCGAACATAAATCTTGCAGAGATATGCGGGCATATTTGCACGCAGAATGTGAAAAACTAAACGGAGAGAGCGAGAAAGCAGAAGCGCTGCTCCGTAACGTTACACTTAAAATTATAGGCGACACGCTGAACTTTCTTACGCTCAAAAAAAGGAAGATAGACCTCCGCACGGTGGAGGCCTGGAACTTTCTTGCAGAGTAAGGAATTTTACAGGTGAACGAAAATAAGATTAAAACTAAAAAACACGGCAAAAAAATTATATTTGCGGCGGCTTTGGCGCTCGCCGCGTGCGCTTTTATCTTTTGCGCTTTCCGCACGAGCGCCGAAAAGCAACCGCTTTTGGGTGGCGTAAGCGATGAAAGAACAAAAAGCTTTTATACCTTCCTTGTCTGCGGCGCAGACAAGGCCGCGCGCAATACGGATGTTATTATGCTTGTTTCCGTAGATAAAACGGCAAAAAGCATAAACGTTCTGCAAATACCGCGCGATACATTCGTACACGGCAAGCGCATCGATGCGAACACTACGCGCATAAACGGCATATACGCCGCAGCTTATGCCGCCTCGCCCCTTTCGGGCAAGGAACGGGAGCGCGCCGCGATGGCGGCATTTGCAGAGAGGCTGGAAAGCGCACTTTGCATAGAGATAGACAGGTGCGTTCTGTTGGATACCGCGGCTTTTGTAAAGATCATAGACGCTGTGGGCGGTGTGGAATACGAAATAGAGCGCGATATGCGCTACGAGGACCCCGCGCAGGGGCTTTCGATAGACCTTAAGGCGGGCAAAAAGCATCTTACGGGCGCGGAAGCGGAGCAGCTTGTGCGTTACCGTGCAGGTTATGCTATGGGCGATATGGGCAGAGTGGAAGTGAGAGAGGGCTTTCTTTCCGCTGTGTATGCGCAGGTCATGGAGAATATTTCGCCTGTAAATGCGCTTAAAATAGCAAAAGAGCTTGCTTCCTCTGTAACGACGGATATGAGTTTTTACGATATAGCGTTTTTTATAAAGACGGTATACGACATAGGGGCGGATAACCTGCGCGTGAAAACGCTTTCGGGCAGCCCCGTCCAAAACCCCGAAACGGGCTTTTGGATATATTATGCGCTTAACAAGCGCGCGGCACTTGCCGATATAAACGAATATATGAACGCGGCGGAAACGGAAATTTCATATGAAGATTTCGATAAAGGCGCGCTCTTTACGGATGACCCGAAAGGGAAGAACCCGTATATAAGCGAATATTATTATTCACAAGAATAAATATATAAAGGAGAAAAAAGTATGGATAACACACAGAATACGGCAGAACAGAACGAAGCAAAAACAGATTCGCTTGTTCTTGCGGAAGAAATTGTTAAAATTTTGGACGCCAACAAGGCAGGCCAGCTAAAGCTGCTCCGTGTGAACGACCAGACTGTTATGACAGATTATTTCGTTATCTGCACGGGTAATTCCAATACCCATATAAAGAGCCTTTCCGGCGAGGTAGAATACAAGCTTGGCGAACAAGGCGTAAAACCCACGGGTATAGACGGTTATGATTCGGGCATCTGGATAGTTATGGATTACGGCCACGTGATGCTTCACATTTTTAACCGCGAGCAGAGAGATTTCTTCAAGCTCGAAAAGCTTTGGGCAGATGCGGAAGACATTAATATAGAAAATATTATTACAGAAGATTGAAAGATCTTAAGGAGTATAGACAAAAATGAGATACGATTTTAAAACCACCGAAAAAAAATGGCAGGATGCGTGGGAAGATGCAGGCATTTTCCATGCTTCTGACGATTACACTAAACCGAAATTCTACGGTCTTGTAGAGTTTCCTTACCCCAGCGGCTCCGGTATGCACGTTGGCCACATAAAGGCTTATTCCGGCCTCGAGGTAGTATCCCGTAAAAGACGTATGCAGGGCTTCAACGTTCTTTTCCCCATGGGCTTTGACGCATACGGCTTGCCCACGGAAAACTCTGCTATTAAATTCAATACGCACCCCCGTATACTTACAGACAGAAACATCGAAAAATTCACCTCCCAGCTCAAACGCGTAGGCTTTTCTTTCGACTGGACACGCGTTGTGGACACAACAGACGAAAAATACTATAAATGGACACAGTGGATCTTCCGCAAGATGTTCGATAAAGGCCTTGTTTTCCGTGCTACAACGCTTGTTAACTACTGCCCCCACTGCAAGGTTGTGCTTTCCAACGAAGACTCCCAGGGCGGTAAATGCGATATTTGCAAAAACGATATCGTTCAGAAATCCAAGGACGTTTGGTACCTCCGCATCACAGAATATGCAGATAAGCTCCTCCAGGGGCTTGACAAGGTAGATTACCTTCCCAATGTTAAGCTTCAGCAGGAAAACTGGATCGGCAGAAGCGAAGGCGCTTTTGCGGAATTCAAGCTCACGAACTGCGATGAATCCCTGCGCATCTACACAACACGCCCCGACACAATGTTCGGCGTAACGTTTATGGTTATTGCCCCCGAGCACCCCATAATCGAAAAATATGCAGACAAGATAAACAACCTTGCAGAGCTCAATGCATACAAGGAAGAATGCGCAAAGAAAACGGAATTTGAACGCACACAGCTTGTTAAAGACAAAACGGGCGTGCGCATAGACGGTATCGCCGCTATAAACCCTGCAAACGGCAAAGAGATCCCCGTTTACATTTCCGACTACGTTATGATGGGCTACGGCACGGGCGCTATTATGGCTGTTCCCGCGCACGACGAGCGCGACTACGATTTCGCAAAGAAATTCGGCATCGACATTATCGAGGTTATTAAAGGCGGCGACATTTCCAAGGAAGCCTACACGGGCGACGGCGAAATGGTCAACTCCGAATTCCTCAACGGTATTAAAACCAAAAAAGAAGCTATCGCAAAAATGCTCGCATACCTTACGGAAAAGGGCATCGGCGAAAAAGGCGTTCAGTACAAAATGAAAGACTGGGCGTTCAACCGCCAGAGATACTGGGGAGAGCCTATTCCGATCGTTCATTGCCCCAAATGCGGTATGGTCGGCGTACCCTATGAAGAGCTCCCCTTAAGACTTCCCGATATGGAAAACTTCGCCCCCGGCGAAGGCGGCGAGAGCCCCCTTGCAAAGGTAGAAAGCTTTGTGAACTGCAAGTGCCCCAAATGCGGCGGCGCAGCTAAACGCGAAACAGACACAATGCCCCAGTGGGCAGGCTCTTCCTGGTACTTCCTGCGCTACATCGACGCGCATAACGACAGCGTTTTCGCAGACCCCGACAAGCTCAAATACTGGCTGCCCGTAGACTGGTACAACGGCGGTATGGAGCACGTTACTCGCCACATGATCTACTCCCGTTTCTGGCACCGCTTCCTCTACGATATAGGCGAAGTGCCCGTAGACGAGCCTTATGCAAAACGCACGGCACAGGGTCTTATACTCGGCCCCGACGGAGACAAGATGAGTAAATCCAAAGGCAACGTTGTAGACCCCAACGACGTTGTGGACGAATACGGCGCAGACGTTCTCCGCGTATACATTCTCTTTATGGGCGACTACGGCTCTGCAACGCCTTGGAACGACAGCAGCGTTAAGGGCTGCAAGCGCTTTATCGACAGAATCGTAGGTCTTGCAGATATGGCAAAGGGCACGGGCGTAACACCCAAGCTCGAATCTGCTTTCCACAAAACGATAAAGAAGGTTTCCCAGGATATAGAGGAAATGAAGTTCAACACGGCTATCGCCGCGATGATGTCCCTTTTGAACGATATCTACGAAGTGGGCACGCTCACTGTAGACGAGCTTAAAACGTTCATCACGCTTCTCAGCCCCTTCGCACCCCACGTTACGGAAGAAATGTGGCACGAGCTCGGCGAAACGACATTCCTTTCCATCGAAAAATGGCCCGAATACGATGAAACAAAGACTGTTGACAGCACGGTGACGATAGCTGTTCAGGTTTGCGGCAAAACTCGCGGCACGATAGACATTCCCAACGGCGCAGACCAGGCAACAGTTGCGGAAATTGCAAAGGCAGACGAAAAGATAGCTTCCTTTATAGCAGGCAAGAACATAGTAAAAGAAATTTACGTTAAAAACAAGATTTTCAATATCATCGCGAAATAAAAATCAAATATATCGGGGGAGGGGCTTGCCCCTCCCCGCGAAAGTTTAAGCTATGGATATAAAAATTGATTTTTCGAAAAAACTCGGCGAAATAAAGCCTGTAAACGGTGTTTGCAACGGACCTTCGCCGCGTACGGCAAAATATTTCAAAAAAGCACACATACCTTTTTCGCGGCTTCATGATATGCGCACGCATTTTCACGATTGTTGCGATATTCCCAGCATTTTTAAGGATTTCGATGCTGATGAAAACGATCCCGCAAGCTATGGCTTCACCCTTTCCGACTATTATATAGAGAAGATAAAGGAGTGCGGCACGGATATAGTTTACCGCCTCGGCTCCAGCATGGAGCAGGGTGACTTCCGCTTCAACAATAAGCCCCCAAAGGATTTTGCAAAATGGGCGCGCATTTGCGAGCACGTTATACGACATTATAACGAGGGGTGGGCAAATGGCCACCGGTACGGCATAAAATATTTCGAGATATGGAACGAGCCCGACGAATGCTTTACGATACCCGAAATGAACGGACAGTGGACTGGCACAGCGGAAGAGTTTGGCGAGTTTCTTTCCGTGGCGGCATCTCACCTTAAAAAATGCTTTCCCGACCTGTATATCGGCTCTTATCCGAGCTGTAATATCCTTACAGAGCAAAGGGAAGCATTCTTCCGCACCGTTTTTTCCATTTTGCGCGAAAATGATGTGAAGCTCGATTTTTGCTCCTGGCACTGCTATGCAGACGACCCTGAACGCACGAAAAAGTATATAGCGAAGGTGCGTTCGCTTTTAGATGAGTTTGGCTATACGGACACGTTTCAGATATGCACGGAGTGGAACTACTTCTGGCAGCGACGCGGTATATGGAACGATATGGACGGCGAAAACGGCGAATACCTTATGGAAGAGATGTTCACTACGGCAAGCTCACACGTAGGTGCGGCGTACAGCCTGGCACAGATGCTTACGTTCCAGCAGAGCGAGGTGCGCGTTGCAACGCTCCACAGGGCAGATGCGCTTTCCGTTTACTGTACGATGTTCAATATCTATGGCGTGCCGCAGAAGCAGTTTACGGCGTTCTATGCTTTCGATGCTCTGCGCGCGTGCGGCACAGAAGTGAAGACAGATGTGCTTGCAGACGGAGTATATGCCGCGGCTGCAAGCAGAGAAGGGGAATATGCCGTTTGCGTAGCACAATATCGCGGAAGCTGGAAAACGTACTCGCTTTGCGTATGCGGACTTTGCGAAAACGAGGTATATACGGCGGAAAGCTATATTACGGATGATAAACGAAACTTCGAGCTTGTGCGCGTGCAAACGGGTACGCCCGGAGAAATAGATTTTTCGCAATATTTAAAAAGTGGTTCTATATTCGTTATGAAACTAAAAAAAGCCGAAAAACAGGCTTTTTAAGAAAAAATATTAAAAAATTTATTCTTTTCTTCGTAAAAATATTGACAAATCCGCGACATTACGGTATAATCTTTAAAGCGTATGGTATGTTATTATAATTTTTTAATAATATTACGCTTGTATGATATTTGCGAGGGAATTTTATGAAACTGGATATGCAGCCGTTGCTTTGCGGCGAGAAAACCAAAATCGAATTTGATTTGGCGACAGTCCCCGAGGAAGAAGCTGCGCTTTCGGAACTTTTTCCCGATGTGGAATTTCATACGCCTGTTTCCGTTAAGGGAAACGTAAAGAATATGTCGGGATATATGGTACTCACAGTAGATTCCGACCTCTCATTTACGTCGGATTGTGCCAGATGCACAAAACCCGTAGACGGTGAAATCAAGCTTTCCTTTGAACGCGAGATCGCAGGGCGCGATACGTCCAGAGAGAATGATGATTATATCTTTATCGAAGATAAAAAACTCGATATTTTCGAGCCGCTTACAGAGCAGCTCCTTTTGGAGATGCCTTCGAGAGTGCTTTGCTCGGAAGATTGCAAAGGGCTTTGCCCCAAATGCGGCAAAAATCTTAACGAGGGCACGTGCGGCTGTGAAACAAAAACGACAGACCCAAGGCTCGAGATTTTGAAAACACTATTAAAATAACTGTAAGTTTTTACTTATTCAAGGAGGTTAGATAACAATGGCAGTACCGAAGAAAAAAGTATCAAAAGCGAGAAGAGATAAAAGACGTTCTAACGTTTGGAAACTCGATCTTCCCGGCATGACAAAATGCCCCAAGTGCGGCGAATACAACCTTTCTCACAGAGTGTGCAAGGCTTGCGGCACATATGACGGCAAAGAAATCGTTAAGCACGACGCTTAATCGAGCGAAATAGCTTAAAAAACGAGGTAGGTATGCTCGCTCACAAAGAGGGGCATACCTACAATTCATTTAAGGGTGGTTTTATGGTTCTTATAAAGGAAGTGGAGCGTTTTTCCCCTGCGGAGAAGGCAAAGATAAAAGCGGGCGACGAAATTATTTCCATAAACGGCAACGAGATACGCGACGTTCTGGATTACAGATATTATATTTGCGAAAAGAAGCTTTCCGTGCTTGTGCGCAGGGGCGGGGAAGAGAAAACTTTCAATATAAAAAAGGGCGAATATGACGATTTGGGTTTGGAATTTGAAACCTTCCTTATGGATAACAAACATTCCTGCCGAAACAAATGCATTTTCTGCTTTATAGACCAGCTTCCCAAGGGTATGCGCGATACGCTGTATTTCAAAGACGACGACAGCCGCCTTTCCTTTTTGCAGGGCAACTACATAACTCTTACCAATATGCAGGAAGAGGATATAGACAGAATTATAAAAATGCGTATGTCGCCCATAAACATTTCCGTGCATACCACAGACCCGGAGCTTCGCGTGAAAATGCTGAAAAATCCGCGTTCGGGCGAAGTCCTTTCTTATATAAAAAAGCTTGCAGACGCAGGAATAGAGATAAACGCGCAGATAGTGCTCTGCCGCGGCGTGAATGACGGCGAAAACCTTGAGCGCACTATGCACGACCTCGCGTGTATGTACCCGCAGGTTTCGAGCGTTTCCATTGTTCCCGCAGGACTTACCAAGCACCGCGACGGGCTCTATCCCCTCACACCGTTTACAAGGGAAGAAAGCGCCGCCGTTGTGGCGCAGGTAGAGGCGTTTGCCGCCGCCTGCAAGGCTTCGCTTGGTTCTTCCATTTTCTATTGCGGCGACGAACTTTACCTCGAGGCGGGCTTACCGCTCCCCGAAGGGGAATATTACGAGGGCTACCGCCAGATAGAAAACGGCGTAGGTATGATATCCTCTATGAAGGACGAGCTCGATTCCGCGCTCGAAAACGAAGATGGCGACGGGCGTGAACGCGTAGTTTCCATAGCCACAGGTCACGCCGCATATGGATTTATATGCGAATGCGCGGAAAAAATAAAAGAAAAATTCCCGAACGTGAAAATAAACGTTTACGAAATAAAAAATGACTTTTTCGGCGAAAGCGTAACGGTTGCAGGGCTTGTTACAGGGCGCGACCTTGTAGCACAGCTTTCGGGCAAGGAGCTTTATGGCGAGCTTTTGCTGCCGGCGAATATGCTTCGCCACGGCGGCGACCTTTTCCTTTGCGGTATGAGCAAGGAGGAGGCGGAAGAAAAGCTGGGTGCGAAGATAACGCTTTGCGAAAACGACGGCTACGAGTTCCTCGATAAAATTATCGGGAACGAGTGGTGAATAAATCAAAAGGACTTTTTTGAAAGTTATTTGCGTGCTTTTGCATAAAAAGCACGGGAAAGGAAGTTTATATAATGGCAAAAACTGTTGCTGCGATAGTTGGGCGCCCAAACGTGGGCAAAAGCACGCTTTTTAACAAAATAGCGGGCTCCCGAATTTCCATTGTAGATAACGTGCCGGGCGTAACGCGCGACCGCATATACTACGAAACGGAATGGAACGGCAAGCCTATAGTGCTCATAGATACGGGCGGTATAGAGCCTAAGACCGACAACGTAATACTTGAAAAAATGAAGCTTCAGGCAGAGGTTGCGATTGAAACAGCGGACGTTATTGTTTTCCTTTGCGATATAGAGGCGGGTGTTACCGCCGACGACAGAGAAATAGCGCAGATGCTTAAAAGAAGCAAAAAGCCTATAATTCTCGGCGTAAACAAAATAGACTCCATAGGCGAGCTGCCGCTTGGTTTCTATGAATTTTACGAGCTTGGGCTCGACGAAGACCCTATAGCGGTTTCCTCTGTTCACGGTACGGGCACGGGCGATATTCTCGATAAAATTTTAGAGCTTTCCCCCAGAAAGGACGAGGAGGAGGAAGAGGACGACGATTCCATAAAGATCGCCGTTATCGGCAAGCCTAATGCAGGTAAAAGCTCTATTGTAAACAAGTTCCTCGGCGAGGAGCGCATGATAGTTTCCGATGTGGCGGGCACAACGCGCGACGCGATAGACAACCACCTCGAAAACGAATACGGCAAATTTACGCTTATAGACACAGCGGGTATGCGCCGCAAAAGCAAGGTCATTGACAAAATAGAAAAATACAGCGTTATCCGCGCACACGAGGCCGTGGAGCGTGCCGACGTTTGCCTTATTATGATAGACGGCAGCGAGGGCATTACAGAGCAGGACGAAAAAATAGCGGGTATCGCGCACGAATCGGGCAAGGCTTCCATTATCGTTGTGAACAAATGGGATATTGTTGAAAAAGACAATTCCACGGTTAAAAAATTCACAGATGATATACGCGATGCGCTTTCATTTATGCCATATGCCCCCATTGTTTTCGTTTCCGCGAAAACGGGCCAGCGCCTTAACAAAATTTTCGAAACGGTTATCGCAGTTGCAAATGAAAATGCAAAACGTATTACCACGGGTATGCTCAACGACGTGCTCACAGATGCGCAGACACGTGTTCAGCCGCCGACAGACAGAGGCAAGAGGCTGAAGATCTACTATATGACACAATCCGGCGTTAAACCGCCGACATTTGTTTTCTTTGTTAACGATGCGGAGCTTTTCCACTTCTCCTACCAGCGTTATCTTGAAAACAAGATCCGCGAGGCGTTTGGTTTTAACGGCACGCCCATAAGATTTACTATCCGCCAAAAAGGCGACGATACAAAATAATAAAGGAGTATAGTTTATGTTTGAAATTATCAGAAACGGTATTATCGGATACGATTCTCACATCGCACTTTTCATCCTCGGCATTCTTCTTTGCGTGGCAGTTCCTTACCTTCTGGGCAGCCTTAACTTTGCAGTTATTGTTTCCAGAAAAAGATATCACGATGACGTTCGTACACACGGCAGCGGTAATGCGGGCGCTACAAATATGCTCCGCACGCACGGCAAAAGCGCAGCTTTGCTCACGCTTCTCGGCGATTTGCTTAAAGCGGTAGTTTCCGTTGTATTCGCGCTTTTCCTTATGCCCGGCGACGGTTTTGCGTATATCGCGGGTCTTTGCTGCATGCTCGGCCATGCTTTCCCCATCTATTACAATTTCAAGGGCGGCAAGGGCGTTGTTGTTGCGGCAGGCACCATGCTTGTGCTCAACCCCGCGGTTTTCCTCATCTGTATAATTATTTGGATACTTATTATCCTTTGCACAAAATACGTTTCTCTCGCGGCTATTGTGGCTGCCGTGCTTTTTCCGCTTCTCAACTTCTTCCTCTACGTTAAGGATTATTTTATGACAGCGGATTACGTTGTACCGTATTCTTTCTTGCTTAAATCCATTTTCTCTGTTATTATGGGAATTTTGATAGTATGGTTGCATAGAGAGAATATTGTGCGCCTCGTAAAAGGCACAGAAAATAAAATCGGTCAAAGAAAAAATAAATTAAAATAATTTTAAAAAAACTATTGCATTTTGTTTTAAAAAGTGGTATAGTATTAAAGTAATTGTGATAAGGAACACGGGTTTGCAACCCTCTCATTGTAAATCCTGTTTCAAGTCGTGTAATGTAAGGGGGGTATTGAAGAAATGGCAAATATCAAATCCGCAAAAAAACGCGTTAAAGTTAACGAAGCAAAAGCTGCTCAGAACAAAGCGCTCAAATCGGCTCTCAAAACAGCTATGAAGAAATACGAAGTTGCTGTTGCTGCAGGCAATATGGAAGTTGCTGAAACAACTTACAGAGCTACAGTTAAGAGAATCGACCAGGCTGTTGCGCACGGTCTTATCCATAAGAACAATGCCGCAAGAAAAAAGAGCAGATTCACAAAAATGCTCAACGACGCAAAAGCGTAAACAAAGCGAAATACAAAAAAGCATTCATCTCACCGAATGCTTTTTTTATTTTGCTTTGTTTGAAGGTGCTCGGGTATAGCTTTGGAGCGAACAAAGCTATACCCCTTTTTAATTTGTGCAAACAGAGAGGAATGCTCGCAGGCTTGCAGGGTGAATCTCACCGAATGCTTTTTTTATTTTTAATTTTTTTAGTTAAAGACCAAAAATCGTTTGGAAAAGGCTGGTTCTCATAAGGAAGTTTGCCTGATACACGGTAGGGGCGAACTGTGTTCGCCCGCGGGAGACCGCAGGTCTCCCCTACGAGTAAGCAAAATTTGATATGCAGAAGACAAAGATAACCCCGACAGATTTTTTAGGTCTGTCGGGGAATTTTTCTATATAGATAAATCGTATTTATTTAACCAATATCATAGTCTTCGTAGCAATTAAGTAATACCTCACAATCGCAATATCCACCCATATCAGTAATCTCTGTAATTGCTTTCTGAATCATATCCTGTGAGATATTATTCTTTAACCATCGCTCTGTATGGTGTAGCGTGTGATCACATCCGGTATTATCCAGCTGTTCTTCCAAATATTCAAACAATTCTTGTACATTTTCTTCTGTAAGCAAATAACCCCTGCATTGTGCTTCTTGCCAAGCTTTGGACAATTCCTTTTTCTTTGCCTTTGATAAGTCAGACATATTTCTTTCCTCCTTCAAATTATTATTTATCATTCTTTTTTATCGCCAGTTTCGCCTTTGTATTACAAAGGCACAGGGCAAAGCCCATACCCCTCTATTTTGTAAGGCGGGTGTTTACTCCCGCCGCTTTATTAGCATAAATCCTTCGTTACGGCGGGAGCAAGCCCCCGCCCTACGATGTTTCCATTATAACACAAATCGGCAGAGAAAACAATATCTCTGCCGAATTTTATGTGTAACGGACCGTCGAGGACGCCTATCCCTACAATTTTGTAAACATCTTTATGAGAACGCTCCTAAGCCAAGGTTTTCATTTTTTCTTTAATAATATAAATAAAACAGAAAATGCCCGGGTTACGGGCATTTTTATTTATTCTATTACAGATTTTTTAGCGAAGATTTCGCAGTATCTTTCGGGGGCGAATTTGAATTCTCTACTGTATGTGAGAAGCCCGTTTTGTTCTTGCTCTACATCTGTGAGCTGTGTATAGCAAAAAGCGAAAATTTTGCCGTTATCGAGCAAAACGTCGGTGAGCCCCTTTAGTCGTGCAAAAAACTCTTCTTCTCCTTCTACACTTTTGCCGTATCCCCAAGCGGAGCTGTCTTTTTCCATTATCCAGCCGATGCCGCCGTATTCACTTACGAAAACAGGAAGCTCGGTTTTATAGAACTGTCTGCGCTTGTCCATTCTGTAGAGCTGGTCGTTTATAATGCCATCTTCCATTTTAGAATAGTTGAAGCGGAATTTTTCTACGTCTTGCTCATAGTCGTGTACGTCGTGTACGTCGGTCCTTTCCGTGGGGAATGCACCGCTGGAGGTTATCACGGGGCGTGTGCTGTCGATCGCTTTTGTCACATCGTATACTGTATCGAGAAGGTGAATGCAGTGCTCTCTGCCGTGCTTATTCCAAGTTTCATTGAAAGGGCACCATCCTATAACTGAGGGGTGGGAAAAATCGCGTTCCACCTCTTCGAGCCATTCCGGCAGGAAATTGTAAATATTTTCTTCGAGCGTGTGGTCGAGCCCCCAGTTGCCTGTTTCTGCCCATACCATATAACCGAGCCTGTCGGCGTGGTAGAGGAAACGCGGTTCGAAAACCTTTTGGTGTAGGCGCGCGCCGTTAAAGCCGCAAGCCATAGATGCTTTTATATCGAAAACGAGAGCCTCGTCTGTGGGCGCGGTATAAATGCCGTCTGGGTAGAAGCCTTGGTCAAGCACAAATCTGCCGAAAACTGTTTTTCCGTTGATGGTAAGGCCGTTTTCTTTGGAAAGTGATATTTCACGCAAGCCAAAATAACCTTCCATAACATCTTGCTTGCCGTCTTTTTCGAGCGTAAAAACAAGGTCGTACAGCTCGCCCTTGCCGCGTTCCCAAAGATGCGCTTCGGAAAGCTGTATGCTTACTGTTGTGGAGGCAGAGCGAACCTTTGCCTGCGCTTCGCCCATAAGCTTTCCACCGTAGTATGCTTGTATTTGCAATGTGGCGCCGAGCGCATCCTGCGTAAGTACTTCGAGAGAAACGGAAGTGTTTGCTATATTCGGGAAGGCTTTGTATGATTTAATATGTGCTTTTTCCACTGCTTCCAGCCATACTGTTTGCCAAATTCCCGTGGTTCGCGTATATGAACAAGAATAAGAGAAAAGGCGGTCGGATTGCTTGCCTGCAACCTGGCGTTCGCTGCGCACGTCGTCTTCCGCATATATGGTTACAAAGTTGCCGTTTTCCAAGAGAAGGTCTGTTATATCAAACGCAAACGGAGTGTAGCCGCCGCTGTGGGTGCCGGCTTTTTTCCCGTTTATGTACACCGTGGTTTTGTAATCGCACGCATCAACGTGGAAAATTACGCGTTTGCCCGCCCATTCCGCAGGAACTGAAAAATCACGTCTGTACCAAACAGCATTCATAAAATCGGTGTGTTGCACGCCGGAAAGCTTGCTTTCAGGGCAGAATGGCACGGTTATTTCGCCTTCGAGAGAAGTTCTTTCATAATAATTTTTGTAAGCGCCTATTTTTGCGTTGTCTATTTCAAAGCCCCATTTGCCATTTAGGCAGAGCCAGTCTTTGCGCATTCTGTCGGGGCGCGGATGCTCACTGCGAGGTATGTTCATATAGGTTACTTCCTTTCGGTTTTCTTATGACAATTATATCATACAGGGAGGAAAAGTCAAGTGCGATTTCTGTACAGAATTTTGTACTTAATATTGACATATCGCACAAATAATGATAAAATATTTTTATATATGAAAAATTTATCATTAGGAGAATATAGAAATGAAAGTTAGCAAACTGCTCGGCGAACGCTTTAAAGAAGCGCCGAAAGATTGTTCTATTGCAAGCCACGCACTTATGATGCGCGGCGGTTATATGAAATACCTCAGCAACGGTAGCTACTCTCTCTTTATGCCTGCAAAGCGCATTACGAGAAAAATTGAAAATATTATCCGCGAGGAAATGGACAGAATCGACGGCCAGGAAGTTCTTATGCCCGTTGTTATGCCTTCCTCTATTTGGGAAGAATCCGGCAGATATACAAGCATCGGTAGCGAAATGGCTCGCTTCAAAGACAGAAGCGGCAACAATATGGTGCTTGGCATGACGCACGAGGAAGCCGCCGTTCACCTCGCACGCGATACGGCGAAATCTTATGCGGATTTCCCCTTCATGATCTACCAGATCCAGACAAAATTCCGCGATGAGCCCCGTTGCCGCGGAGGTCTTATCCGTGTTCGTGAATTTACTATGAAGGACGCATATTCCTTCCACACCTCGCAGGAGGACCTTGAACAGTATTACGACCTTTGCTACAAGGCTTACGAAAGAATTTTCGCACGCGCAGGCGCGAAAAACGTTATCGGCGTTAAATCCGACTCCGGTATGATGGGCGGTAAGGTTTCCCACGAGTTTATGCTCCTTACGGAAATCGGCGAAGACACGCTCGCAATCTGCCCCGAATGCGGCTACAAAGCAAATATGGAAGCCGCAGAATGCGTTGTTGAAAATACGGCAGAGGAGGAAGCCCCCCTCACGAAGGTTCACACACCGAACGCGAAAACTATAGACGACCTTGCGAAATTCCTTTCCATTGACGATAAGAAGCTTTGCAAAGCCGTTGTTTACCAGAAAAATAAAGACGACGCTTACGTTATCGTATTCGTTCGCGGCGACCTCGAAGTAAACGAAACGAAGCTTCGCAACTACCTTAAAGAAGAGATACACCCCGCGTTCATCACGCTCGAAAGCGGTATCGTGGAAGGCTTTATCGGCCCCATGAATCTCCCCAAAGACGTAACGGTCGTTTTCGATAGCTCCACAAAGGGTCTTACAAACACGGTTTGCGGTGCAAACGAGGTTGACTACCACTACGCGGGCTTCAACATCGAGCGCGACTACGGCAAGGTAGATTACGTTGACGTTGCGAAGATCTACGAAGGCGCTATCTGCCCCGTATGCGGTAAGCACAGCATTACCATAAGCCGCGGTATCGAAGTCGGCAACATCTTCCAGCTCGGCACGAAATACACGGAATCTATGGATATGACGTACCTCGATGCAGACGGCGTTGCAAAACACCCCATCATGGGTTGCTACGGTATCGGCGTTGGCAGACTTGCTGCTTCCATTTGCCAGGAAAGCCACGACAAGTTCGGCCCCATCTGGCCTATGTCCATTGCGCCTTGGCAGGTTGAAGTTTGCAACCTCCGCCGCGATAACGAAAAGGTAAACGCTACTGCCGACAAGCTCTACGACGAGCTTACGAAAGCAGGCGTGGAAGTTCTTTACGACGACAGAGATATCCGCCCCGGCGCAATGTTTGCCGATGCAGACCTCCTCGGTGTGCCCGTACGCGTTGTTGTAAGCCCCAAGACTTGCGACCGCGACGTTGTGGAAGTTTCCTTCCGCGACAAGAGCTTCAAAGCAGATATCGCCATTGACACAGCTGTGGAAGAAATCACGAAGCTTGTTAAAGCAGAGCTTGCAAAATACGATATTTAAACAGATAAACGAAAAGCCCGTGTAAACGGGCTTTTTGTGATAGGAGAAAAGCTATGGAACACAAAGGGACTGTAAAAATAGAAACAGAGCGACTTA
>JAFTLJ010000032.1 GCA_017456005.1 Clostridia bacterium
GACGGAAGAAAACGCGTAAAACTTGATGTTTACTTTACCGCCGTCGGACTGATTGACATTCCCGATGAAAAGGAATTGATTGAATTGATGGAAGAAATCCGTAGAACCGCGTAAAAACTAAAAAAGCAAGAATACGGCATATCTCTTGCGAAATATACCGTATTCTTGCAAAACTGTCCTTCCGAACGACGAGCGTCGGATTGTCGGTTTTTAATGCTCTTTAATTGTGAACTTTTTGTAAACAAATAATTTTTTTGCACAAAAATGCGCTGTAAATTCAACTTAATATAATAGCATTAATCCAAAGGGAGAAAAATATGTTGACATTTTACTTATCAATGCTCGATAACGAAACAGACAAGTTGAATTTTGAGCAAATTTACATAAATTACGAAAAAGATATTTACCGAAGAGTATATAAAATTCTGCGCTCTAAGGAGGATACGGAAGATGCCGTGCAGGAAACGTGGAAATCTGTTTGCGAGCACATTTCTTTGCTGAACGGCATGAGCGCGGAAAGAAAGAGAGCGTATATTTTTGGAATAGCGAAAAACCAAGCCCTATCCATTATACGAAAAAGAAAAAAAGAAGCCCTTGTTATGTGCGATATAGGGGATATAGAAGGAATTATAGACGATAGAGAGGTGTATGATGCCTGCGGAAAATTCGATATAGCCGCCGTGCGCGATTGCATGGAAAAGCTTGGCGAACCGTACAGTGACGTGCTCCTTTACTATTACCTGCACGAGCACACTATAAAGGAGATAGCAAAAATTTTGAATACGAATGAAAACACGGTAGGTTCTCGCTTAAGGCGCGGCAGACAAAAGCTTATAGAGCTTTTGGAAGGAGAGGGGATAGTATGACGGAAAGGCAGCGAAACGGGCGCGCTATTTTGCGCGCGGCGCTGGCGGAATATGAGCTTTCGCTTTTGGAAAAATATCCGCCCGAAAACGTGAGCGCGGAATATTCCGATGAATACAAAAGAAATATAGACGCGCTGATAATAAAATCTCGCGAAAGCGAGCAGAAACCGAAAAAAAGAGCGAGCCTTTCCTTTTTGCGCCCCGTGGCGATAGCTGCGGCGGTGCTGGCTATCGTTATCGCTTTTTACGCAACAATAGCCGCGGTAAAAGAGCCTGTGGTGGAGTTTTTGATAGACGTGTACCACAGCTTTGTTTCTAACATATGGCGCGGCGATGACGGCGATATTACAGACAACCACGGTACGACCACCGGAACGACCGCGCCTTTGCCGGACGAGCCCGATATTCCCGAGGATATCGATGCAAACGTAAGCTATGGCTGCGACAAAGGCGGCTTTTACAATATAAAGGAATATTTGAACGAAGCGGGAAGTATAGATATAATTCAAATACAGCGCCTATGCTCGCCAGGTATGTGGGAAAACGATATAATAATACACCCGGAGTACGATGGCGAAGGAGAGTTTGAAAAAGCGTATATATACGACGTTTCCGCGCCGCATAAGGGCGAAAGGACGGTTTCCTATACCTTATTTCCGCTTGTAAACGAAGAATACGATTATAAGATTTTAAACGAATACGGAAGAGCACAGTTTTATTTGAAGATTACCGAAAATAAGAGCCAAAATACCGTAAAAACGGAAATTTTCGATACCGCCAAAAGATTAAAGCAAAAAACGGAGGAGGAATATTATAAAAACGGCAAAATAAAAACGCGCAAAAGCTACTATACGCATGGTAGTATTATGGCTCTGCTGATGTATGAAACGAAATACAACCAAGACGGAAATTTCGAAGAATGCATTTCCTATGAACAAGACAGCCGCACAGCTGCGAAATATTCCGCCAAATACAATTCTTTGGGTACTATTTCCGAATACACAATATCCAACGTATTCGAGCCGGAAGACTTTGAAATGACGATGTCCTCCTATAAATTCGGGGCAGACGGAAGAATAACAGAGCACGATGGTATCAGGTATAATTACGGCAGCAATGGCGCGCTTAAAAATATATACGGCATATATACGGAATATACGTTTAACGAAAATGGCTTTATTATCCAAGACAACTATACGAATGATTCAGGCTTTTCAACAGCAAAATACGTAACGTATACATACGACCAGATGAACAGAATAAGGTCTGTTACCACAACGGAAAAATCATTTACCGAGGGCACTTCCACAACGTCGGTTTCTTATATTTACAATGATGACGGCAGCGCAATTATTTATTACAAAAACAAGAGCGGTGTTACAAATCGAAAGGTGTTTACAAATAAATACGGGCAACCTATTCTTGACGAAAGCTATTCGAGCTATGATAAGCTTTCAGGACATACAACGTATGAATATGACGAATACGGCAATCTTTTGGATAAGCGCGAATATAGCTATGAAGAGCTGAAATATCAATATTTGTATGAATACGATAAATACGGCGACCTTATGAAGGAAACAAAGGTATGGATCTCTAACGGAAATATCTTGAAGCAGAATACTTTTTATGAGTATTTCGCCAATGGAGAGCTGAAGTTAATTACAACCTACGATTATTGGGGTGTAAAGAGCAAAGTGACCGAATATTATGAGGACGGAAGCTACAAATATACCAACTACAGCTCTATAGACGGCAGGTTTATTAATTCCAAAAAGTACAACCGTTTTGGCGAGAATACAGAATCTGTTTACGCAGAAAACGGCGTGGAAGAAAGGAACGTTTACGAATATTTTGAAAACGGAAGAGAAAAAAAGCACTTTTTCTATCGCAACGGCGTTTTTCAATTCGGTGAGGAATATGACAAGAATGGAAACGTTATAAAAACTTACGAAGCAGACGATATGGGAAAGATAGTATGCGTTGAATCCATAAAGGATAAAGACGGATACCTTGTGCGAGAAAATATATATGAAAACGATATTTTTGTCGCCTATACGGTTTATGAGTATTTTCAAAACCCCAAGCGTACCCCTGTTCCCGTCGAAAGGATTTTAAAATATAGTGCCAACGGAGAGCTTATAAATTATTCCGAATATAAGGAGCTGGAATATGACTTTTTCGCTACTCCTAATGTGAATTATGTTCTGGTAAAAGAGGAAACTTACGAAAACGGAAAAATTGTCGCATACAAATATTTTAAGTACGAGGAATTTACCGGCAACGGAAAACCTGTTTCGCACACAACGAAGGATGGCAATAAAACCTCCGAGGCGGTGTATGACGAAAACGGAAATATATTCGAGGAAAGGTTTTTTGAAAACGGCGTGCTTGTTTCGTTGCGTGAAATTTGTGAATGGAATTCAAATCAGTATTTTATAACTTTGTATGATGAAAACGGTTTAGCTGTAAGCAAAACATTGTATAGCCCCCATTCCGAAGGGATAGATATTGAGGGCTATGAGCTCTACGAATATTATGAAAGCGGAAAGCTGCATTTCAGAAAATGGTTTTATACGGGATACGGCAAAGAATATTATTTAAATAATCTCTACGAATATGATGAAAGCGGAAAGCTTGTCAAAGAGGACCAATATACGTATAACTACGAAAAATTGTCCAGGCAGTACACGTACTATTACGATGACGCTGGAAATAAGATTCGAGAAACGTTTAAATCATATTGGCTGGAAGAGGGCTTTGAAGGCAGGGTATCTGTCAACGATACTTACTATACGTATGACGAGAATGGAAGGCTTGCGGAAAAGAACACATATTTAGGAGGAATCCTGTTTACCCGCCAATCGTATAAATATTACTCCGATGGTGTTATAAAAGAGGAATATTATTATAGTTTTTATAATGGTGACGAAAAAACTCATACGGAAAACTTTACGTATTATGATGAATACGGAAATGTATTAAGGTATTACAGCGTGAAAACCAGAGCCGAAGATATGAGCATAATAACTTCAAGCGAAACGGTACATACCTATGTGGAACTTAACGGCAAAAAGCTTTTGTCGGAGGCTATAACTACCGAGGACGGTGTTGTAACCGATATGGAAAGGTACAGTTATCACCCAAACGGGCAGGTGAGCATATGGGAAAGATATTCCCGGGGCAAGCTTATCGAGGAAGTACGCTACGACGAAAACGGCAACAGAATTTTTAATTGGTAATGGGACAAGCCCGCTTTATGCGGGCTTGTGAACTTATTACATACTTTTTCTTATATGCTCCAGCGCACTTTTTTCTATGCGGGAAACCTGCGCCTGCGAAATGCCGATTTCCTCGGCAATTTCCATTTGTGTTTTGCCGCGGAAGAAGCGCATGTTTATTATAGCGCTTTCTCGCTTGCCGAGCGTGGCGAGCGCGTTTTCCAGAGCAATGTTTTCCAGCCAACGCTCATCGGTGTTTTCCTCGTCCTTTATACCGTCCATAACGAAAACGGAATCTGTGCCGTCGGAATACACGGGGTCATAGAGCGAAACCGGCTCTACGATCGCCTCCAGCGCGGCTGTTACGCTTTCTTCGCTTTCACCCATTTCGGCGGCTATTTCCGCGTTTGTCGGTTCGCGCCCCAAGCGCTTGGTAAGCACCTCTTTTGCGGAAAGCGCGTGGTAGGCGAGGTCGCGCGTGCCGCGGCTTACGCGCAACATATTGTTATCGCGCAGGTAACGTCGCACCTCGCCTATTATCATCGGCACGGCGTAGGTGCTGAACTTTACGCCCACGTTTATATCGAAATTGTCTATAGCTTTTATAAGCCCTATGCATCCTACCTGAAAAAGGTCGTCGGCGCAGCCGCCCCTGCCTGCAAAACGCTGTATCACGCTCAGCACCAGTCGCAGGTTGCCGTTTATAAGCTCCTCGCGCGATTTTTTGTCGCCTTCGGCAGTTTTTTTCAGCAATTCTTCCGTTTCCTCGGCGGAAAGTGTATGAAGACGGGAAGTGTTTATCCCGCAGATTTCGACTTTATTATAATACATATCGTCCCTCTGTGACATTTTTTGATATTCAAAGTATTGCCGCAAAGGGTGGGATTTTATGCAAAGGGCGCTGTGTCTTTTATTTCCAAATTTGTTGTGAAATGCAAAAAAAAGACGGTAAAAACCATCGTTTTTTAGCGTTTAAATTTTATTTTTCAGCCTTAAATTATCTGCAATCATTGCTATAAATTCGCTGTTTGTGGGCTTGCCGCGCTCGTTTTGAATTGTGTAGCCGAAGTAGGCGTTCAGCGTGTCCAGATCGCCCCTGTCCCACGCAACCTCTATGGCGTGGCGAATGGCGCGCTCCACGCGAGAGGAGGTGGTTTGGTATTTTTTCGCCACGGTGGGGTAAAGTATTTTAGTAACGGAGTTTATAAGCTCGTTATCTTCCACGGTCATCATTATCGCCGTGCGCAGGTACTGGTAGCCCTTTATGTGCGCGGGTACGCCGATCTTGTGTATGATAGACGTAACCTGTGCCTCCAGATCTCCTACATCCACGCTGTATTTGTATTCGCCCGAAAGCGGAGCTTTGTATGCGCTTTTGCGATTTTTTGCTATGCGGAAGATTCTTTCGTTCAGCGTTCCGTAGTCTATCGGCTTTTGCATACAGTAGGAGGCGCCCGCATCGATAGCCTCCAAAAAGAGATTTTGGTTGTAGCAATATGAAAATACGATAAAGTCGGGCGCTTCATTCGCCGTGGAAAAGAGCGTTTTGGATTTTTTTATGATTTGTATTGTGTCCATTTTCGGCAACCATATGTCTATAAGCACGATGTCTGGTGCGGCACGCTTGATTTTTGTAAGCACATCCATACCGTTGGAGGTTTCGTCTGCGACATCAAAACCCATATGTAGAAGATTTTCTTTTAAAGCCGCCCGAAACTCTGCGTTTTCGTCGGCAATCAAAATTTTTATTTTTTGTTCCATTATTCTTTCTCCGATTTCGTAAATTTATTCTTGTCGTTTTTTTGAATATTCAAACTTTTACAATCTCATATTACCATATTATGGAAATAAATGCAATAATAAATTGGAAAATACTGTAATAGAAATTTAAAAATTGATTTTGTTAATAATTGACGAATAAATATACAATAATCGGCAAAAAAGCTTTAATAAGGCAAAAAACGGGCAAAATCTTTGCTTTTGTGCAGGAAAAAACAGCGAAATCGGGTTTAAAAATCGATTTTGTGCGTTTACTTGCCATTGACAATACAAACAGCGTGTGCGGCGATGCCTTCGCCGCTACCCGTAAAGCCGAGCTTTTCTTCTGTGGTGGCTTTTATATTGACGTCGCAAAGAGGTATGCCGAGCGTGATCGCCACGTTTTTGCGCATTTCCTCTATAAAAGGGGAAAGCTTTGGCTTTTGCGCTATTACCGTAGCATCGATATTGGAAACGGCAAGCCCGTGTGAGTCGAGTATCTCGCCGCATTTTGCGAGGATTATAAGGCTGGAAATGCCTTTTATGCTTTGGTCGTTATCGGGAAAGTGGTAGCCTATATCGCGTTCGGCACAAGCGCCGAGAATAGCATCGGAAATGGCGTGGCAGAGCACGTCTGCATCGGAATGTCCCAAAAGTCCTTTTTCGTATTCTATTTTCACTCCGCCCAGAATGAGCTCGCGCCCCTCTACCAAGCGGTGTACGTCGTAGCCGTGGCCTATTCGAAATGTCATTTTTCTGCCCCCTCTTCCGCATCGAGCACATGCTTAACGCGCATAAAATCTTCCGCAAATGTGATTTTTATATTGCTGTCGCTGCTCTCCACAAGTTTGACCTTAAAGCCTGCCGCCTCTGCAAGGGAAGCATCGTCTGTGGCGTAGATATATTTATCGCCTGCTTTGGCAAGAGAAACCTCGTACATTTTGCGCAGGAATGCCTGCGGTGTCTGCGCGCGCCATATATAGCGGCGGTCTATCGTTTTAGCTATGAATCCTTCTTTATCGGCGCGTTTTACCGTGTCGGTGGAGCGTGCGGCGGCGATAGCCGCACCGTGGCGGTATGCGGCACGCACGACGTCTTCTATTTGCTTTAGAGTCACGGCACAGCGCGCGCCATCGTGGATAACCACGTATTTGCTCTTTTTATCTGTGGCGAAGAAGCCCTTCTTGGCAGATTCCGCACGGGATTCGCCGCCTTCTATTACCTTTGTTACCTTGGTAAGCTCGTATTGCTTTATATATTCGTCGTAAAGCTCGCGCTCGCTTGCGGAGGCGACGATGATGATTTCATCTATGACCTCTGATTTCTGGAATTTACGAAGCGTATGCACGGCAACTGGTATACCGTTTATTTCCGTAAGCTGCTTTGTGGTGCTGCCGCCAACGCGCGTGCTCTTGCCCGCGACGAGGATTATTGCGCTCGTTTTTTCGTGACCGACGGATTTGGAAAGACCACGCACGGCTTGCTCTGCCATAAAAATTAAATTTACCATGTTTATATTTTCCTTTCAAATCTGATTTTCAGGCTTTGATTTATCATTTATATAACAAGTATAGCATATTTACCAATAGAATAGCAAGAAAAACCGAAAAAAAAGCAAAAAATGTCAATAAAATTTTTGAAAAACTATTTATTTCCTGAAAAAGATATTATATAATAGTAAGTGTAAAAAATTATTTTTTTTATGAGAGGGGAAAACAGAGAAGGTATGAACAATTTGCAGGATTTTTTAAACCACGCTGTCAAGCAGTTTCTTACGCTTGGATTTGTGGATATAATAGATATAGCTCTTGTTGCGTGTATAATTTTCTTTGTTATACGGTTTATAAGCGATAAGCGTGCCGGCAAGCTTGCAACGGGTATTTGCATGGTACTGTTTTTGGTTATTATAAGCTCCGTATTCCAAATGAACGCCATAAACTTCATTTTTTCCAACATTATGCAGGTAGGCATAATCCTTATAGTTATCCTCTTTCAGGCGGAAATACGCAGTGCGCTCGAAAAAATAGGCGGCGCAGGGCAGGACCTAAAAAATCTTTCCGTTTCAAAAGAGCATAAAACAAACAAAAATAAAAGCGCAAGCGCGCTTAATGCTCTTTGCCAGGCTGTGCAGGAGCTGGCGCACGATTACACGGGTGCGCTTATAGTTATAGAGCGCGACACGCCCTTGGGCGATATTATAACCAACGGCACCCCCGTGGGGGCAGATATAGGCGTGGCTATTATAAAAAATATTTTCTTCAATAAAGCTCCGCTTCATGATGGTGCTATGATCATACGCAATTTCCGCATACATTCCGCAGGCTGTTTTCTGCCTCTTTCCCAAAAGGATGATATTACAAAGGATCTCGGCACAAGGCACAGGGCGGCTATCGGTATGAGCGAAAACAGCGATGCCGTTGTTATAGTTGTTTCCGAGGAAACGGGGACGATCTCTCTTGCGGTAGACGGCAAGCTGCGCAGAAATTACGATTACAATTCGCTTAAAAAGGCGCTTATAAAATACTTATACGACGATAACGGTAAAAAAACAGAAGAAGCTTCCGCACATGCGGAGGGGTGAGGATAAATGGGTAAGATCATATTATTTATAAATTCATTTAAGGCTTTTTTGAAAAGCAACAAGGCAAATGCCGAAACCTCGGAAATTGACCGCAATAATGCAGACGATTATGCTGTGGAAAAGAAAAGCACGGCTTTCTATGTTGTAAGTATAATAATTTCCGTTTTGGGCGCTGTTGCTATTTGGCTTGTGGCTGTTACAAACGGGCCTGCTGTGAGCGAAAAATCGTTCACCATGCCCATACAGATAAACGAAGAAGCAAAAGGTTCTTTTATAAGCGCGGCAGAGCAATCCGGCTTTAACGTGGTTATGGAAGAAAAAAGCACGGTAAGCTTTTATCTGGAAGGCAGAAAAAAGGTCGTAAACGACCTTACCGTAGACGATATTTACGTTTATATTGATTTGGGCAAATACATCGACGCTATAAACACACTCCCCAATGATAAGGAGCAGGTTATTGCCGCGGAAATAATTATAGATGCACCCATCTACTTAAATATTTCCGACGTTTCAAAAATAGAAGTGGCAATAAAGCTTGTTCCCATAAATAAAACATCTGAATAATATGCAAAAATACATTGTAAATAACATAAAATTACCGTACAGAACTTCAAAAGACGTGGCGCTTTCGATTGCGGAAAAGAGTCTTTTGAAGTTCTTTTCAAAGAACAGTATAAAATCGCTTGTTATAAGCAAGCGTTCGCTCGATGCGAGAAAGAAAGAGAATATTTGCTTTGTTTACTCGGTTACGGCAGAAATTGCCGACACTCGCGAAATTCCCGAAAAGAAATTGCTCGCGGCAAGCACAGTAAAGCTTTGCGAAGAGGCGCTCGTGCCCTCTTTCGGCGAAGAAAAGATGGCGGCACGCCCTGTTATAGTGGGTTTTGGCCCCTGCGGAATGTTTTGTGCTTTGCTGCTGGCAGAGCACGGCTACCGCCCCATTGTGCTGGAGCGCGGCGGCGATATACCCGCACGCGAAGCGGCTGTGGAAAAATTCCTTGCCGAGCAGGTGCTGGACGAAAACAATAACATTCAGTTCGGCGCAGGCGGTGCGGGCACTTTTTCTGACGGCAAGCTTGTAACGAGAATAAACGACAAAAAATGCTCCTATGTGCTCAAAACTCTCGTGGAGCTCGGCGCGCCCGCGCAAATTTTATACGAGGCAAAGCCGCATATAGGCACGGACATACTTAAAACGGTCGTTTCAAATATGCGCGCACGGCTGGAGGCTTTGGGCGCGGAAATCCATTTCAACACAAAATTTACGGGCTTTACCGCTTCTGCGGGGAACGTGACGAAAATACAAACCACGCGCGGCGAATTTGAATGTTCGCTTCTTGTGCTTGCCTTGGGGCATAGTGCGCGCGATACCTTCGAAATGCTTATGGAAAAGGAGCTTTCCTTTGTGCCGAAGGCATTTTCCGTGGGTGTGCGCATAGAACACCTGCAGGATGAGATAGACAAGGGGCTCTACGGCGAGCACGCCGGCGACCCTCTGCTACCGAAGGGCGAATACAACCTTTCCCACAGGGAGGGTGAGCGCGGCGCGTACACCTTCTGCATGTGCCCGGGTGGGCAAGTTATGGCGGCGGCGAGCGAAGAGGGCGGTGTGGTAACCAACGGTATGAGCCATTACGCGCGCGACGGCAAAAACGCAAACGCGGCTGTTGCCGTGAGCATTTTGCCCACCGATTTCGGCGAAAACGCAAAAAATGCCATAGAATTTCAGCGCAATCTGGAAAGGCGCGCTTTTGCGCTGGGCGGCAAAAATTATTTTGCCCCTGCGCAGACTGTCGGCGATTTTCTCGGCGGCACGCGCGGCACGCTGCCGACAAAAGTGGAGCCGACTTATATGAACGGTAAGGTGAAAATGGCAGATATGCATGAGCTTTTGCCGACGTTTGCCGCTAAACTGCTCGAAAACGGGCTTCGCGATTTCGGGCGTAAGATACCTGGGTACGATGCCCCGTATGCCGTGCTTACCGGTATAGAATCGCGCACGTCCTCGCCTGTACGCATAATGCGCGGCGGCGATTATACTGCGGTAGGTTACAAAAACATTTACCCCTGCGGCGAAGGCGCGGGGTATGCCGGCGGCATAACCAGCGCGGCAGTAGACGGTATAAACTGTGCTATGCACATAATGGAAAAATACAAATGCGAATGACAGATAAAGGAAGATAATGAACGGTTCTAAAAAATGGGTTATAAAAGAGCAGGACGAAACGCTTGTAAAAGCACTTTCGGAAGCGCTTGATGTAAAAGAAATAACGGCGCGTTTGCTTATAAACCGCGGATATACGGACGAGAAGCGCGCACGCGCGTTTCTCGAAAAATCGGATTCTTTCTTGCACGATCCTTTTCTTATGAAGGATATGGAAAAGGCTGTGGCGCGTGTACTGCTCGCGCTGGAACGCGGCGAAAAAATAACCGTCTACGGCGACTATGACGTAGACGGCATAACCTCCGTTTCCATAATATACATATACCTTGCATCGCTCGGTGCGAGCGTGGATTATTACATTCCCTCGCGCGATACGGATGGATATGGGCTTAATAATTCCGCGATAGACGCAATAGCGGCGCGCGGCACGAGCCTTATTATAACCGTGGACACGGGCATAACCGCAATAGAAGAAACGGAATATATAAAATCCTTGGGGCTTGACGTGGTTATAACAGACCACCACCATTGCCGCCCCGAGCTCCCTGCGGCTACGGCCGTGGTAAACCCGCAAAGGGAAGACTGCACCTACCCTTTCAAGGAGCTTTCCGGTGTGGGCGTGGCGTTCAAGCTGCTGTGTGCCGTGGAGCTTACGCTTAAAAACGGCGGCAAATACAGCCTTGCCACCATAAAGGATATGTGCCGCAGATATATAGATATTGTTACAATAGGCACGATAGCGGACGTAATGCCGCTTGTAGACGAAAACAGAATTATCGTTTATATGGGGCTTTCTTTGCTCGAAAACACTCAAAAAATAGGCGTGCGCGCACTTTTCGAGGCGGCGGGTATAGAAATTTCAAAAAAAGACAGAAGAAAGATAACATCATCCGTAATAGGCTTTACAATAGCGCCGCGTATTAACGCCACGGGGCGTATAGGCAGCGCAGAACGTGCGGTAAAACTCTTTATTGCAGAGCATAAAGAGGAAGCAGAAGCGTTGGCAGAGGAATTTTGCATAATAAACAAGGAACGGCAGGATACCGAAACGGAAATCTTGCAGGAGGTAATACGGGAAATAGAAGAAAAGCGTATGCACGAAACAGACACTGTGCTCGTGCTTGCGGGCGATAACTGGCACCACGGTGTTATAGGCATAGTTTGCTCTCGTATTACGGAAAAATACAATCTGCCCTCTATACTCATTTCCTTCGATGCGTGCAAAGACGCAGAGGTGAGTGGGGAAAACGTTGGCAAAGGCTCGGCACGAAGCATAAAGGGTGTGAACCTTGCCGAAAGCCTCGCCGCAAATGCGGAATTTTTGGAAAAATACGGCGGGCACGAGCTTGCCGCGGGGCTTTCCATAAAGCGAGGAAACATAGATGCTTTCCGTAAGGCTATAAACGAATATGCGAGCGAGCAGCTCGGCGGTAAAAAGCCGGAGGTATCGCTCGAAGTGGAAGCTTCGCTCTCTCTGGGCGAGGTCAATATACCCAATATAGACGACACGATGCGCCTGGAGCCATTCGGCGCGGAAAATCCGCAGCCGCTTTTCGCTTTGGAAAACGTGCGCATTGCCGATATGGTGCCGCTAAGCGGCGGCAAGCACACGAAAATGTTCCTCACGGGCGAAAAGGGCAGTGCTTCCGCACTTTTTTTCGGCGCAGACCTTAAGGCAGAGGGCTTTGAGGTGGGCGACATCGTGAGCGTGGCGGCTTCTCTTAACGTAAACGAATTTCGCGGCGACCGCACGCCGCAGCTTATTTGCAGGGATATCGTTTTAGTGGAAAAATACGTAGACGAAGTGGCGGAAGCCGTGAAATACTTCGAAGACGTTTATTCCGGTGCAGAGCTTATAAACAGCGAAGATATACCCGTGCGCGGCGAATTTGCCGTTGTATATAAATTTTTGAAAAGAATTTTCCCGTATGGCGGCGGCACCGTTTCCATAAAACGCATTTCTGCGGAGTGCGGTGTTTCATATATAAAAATTCTTTGCATTTTCCGCGCCTTTTTCGAAGGCGATATTATAAAATACGACAGGATATCAAATTTTGATTTCCGCATAACTATTTTGCCTACAGAGGGCAAATCCGACCTCAATAAAACGGAGATAATGAAGGTTATATTAAACAAAAACAAGTAAACGGGACAAGGAGCACGTTATGGCAGACATCGGTATTGAAAAACTTTCTCAAATCCTTGAACAAACGGGCAAGGCTTACGATTTGGAAAAAATCGAGCGCGCGTATGCTTTTGCGCGCGAGCTTCACCGCGGGCAATTCCGCAAAAGCGGTGAAGAATATATCATACACCCGATAGCTGTCGCAGAGATAGTGGCGAGCTTGGGGCTTGACACAGACTCTGTTTGCTCCGCTTTTCTTCACGACACGCTGGAGGATTGCTCCGATAAGGTGGACGCGGCGAAGTTGCGCAAGGATTTCGGCGGCGATGTTGTGGAAATAGTGGAGGGGCTTACAAAGCTTATAAAGATACCCTTCGACGACAAAGAAGAAGAGCATATGGAAAACCTGCGCAAAATGTTCCTCGCCATGGCGAAGGACATTCGCGTGCTTATTATAAAGCTTGCCGACAGGCTACACAATATGCGTACGCTTGCCGCACAGCCCGAGCACAAGCAGCGCAGAATAGCGCTCGAAACAATGCACGTTTACGCCCCTCTTGCGCATAGGCTTGGTATGCAGAGAATAAAGCAAGAGCTCGAAAACCTCGCCATATCATATCTTGACCCCATAGGCTACAACGAGGTTCGCGGCGATATAGAGCGCAAATACGGCTTTAACAAGGATTTTGTGGAAAAAATCAAAGAGCAGATAAAGCAAAAAATGACGGAAGCCGGCATAAAATGCCACGTTAAAGGCAGGGTAAAATCTGTTTACAGTGTCTACCGCAAAATGTACAACCAAAACAAGAGCTTCGACGAAATATACGACTTCTATGCTGTGCGCATTATCGTGAATACGGAGCTGGAATGTTACACGGCGCTGGGTATAATACACGATATTTACCATTCCGTGCCCGGCAGATTTAAAGACTACATTTCGCTTCCAAAGCCCAATATGTACCGTTCGCTCCACACCACGGTTATCGGGCGCGACGGTATCCCGTTTGAAGTTCAGATAAGAACATGGGAAATGGACCATGTTGCCGAATACGGTATCGCGGCGCATTGGAAATACAAATCGGGCGACAAAGCGAGCGAGGATATAAGCCAGAAGCTGGAATGGATATCCAAGCTTGTGGAAAACGAATCGAGTGTAAAAGACCCGGATGAATTTCTTGCGGCGCTTAAAATAGATATTTTCCAGGACGAAACCTTTGTGTTTACGCCAAAGGGCGACGTTATACCCCTGCCGCAGGGCTCCAACTGCATAGACTTTGCATACCATATCCACACGGCGGTGGGCAACAGAATGATAGGCGCGAAGGTAAACGGCGTTATCGTGCCGATAGACAGAGTGCTGGAAAACGGCGAAATAGTGGAGGTAATCACATCCTCTTCCACAAAAGGACCGAGCCGAGATTGGCTCAAGATAGCGAAGACGAGCGATGCCCGCGCGAAAATACGCCAGTGGTTCAAAAAAGAAAAATATGCGGAAAACGTGGTAGAGGGCAGGGCGCAGATGCTCGCGGAAATGAAGCACTTCGGCAGAGCTTTTACGGATGCACAGTTTGAGCAGATAGTGAAAACGACCTCTGCGCGCATCGGTATGAGCACACCGGAGGACCTTTTTAACATGATCGGCTACGGCGGCATTACCATAGCCAAGGTTTTGCCCAAATTGCGCGATGAATTCAATAAAGCGGTAACAGAGCCTGCCGCACCCATTACGAGCGCAGACCAAATAAAGCTTTCCAAAGCGAAAAGTGCGAAAAGCAACAGCGGTGTTATACTGGATGGGCTCGATGGCTGCCAGGTCAAGTTTGCGCGCTGCTGCAACCCCCTACCGGGCGACGGCATAGTGGGCTTTATAACAGTGGGTCACGGCGTTTCCGTGCATAAAAACGATTGCCCGAATATGCTCCGCGCCATGAACGAGGATACGGACAGATTCGTGCGCGTTACCTGGAGCGCCGGCGCGGCAGAAGCGCCCGACAGCCAGTTTGAGGCACTTATGAAGGTGTATGTTTCCGATAGAATTTCGATGCTTGCGGATATAAGCGTGGCGCTTGCGGATATGCGCGTTTCCATTTTGCAGATAAACACGCAGAAGCTGCCGGGCGACAGAGCTGTGGTAAACATAACCGTAGGGTGCAAAAATCTTTCACATTTTAACAGTATGGTTTCCAGAATAAAAACGATAAAAGGCGTGGAAGACATACAGAGAGGTAATATTTAATATAATGACAGCAGTAATACAAAGAGTGAAGTGCGCCTCTGTAATTTCAGACGGCGTGCTTACAGGCGAAATAGAAGCGGGGCTTATGCTCCTTTTAGGTGTGAAAAAGGGCGATACGGAAGACGATGCTCTCCTGCTCGCAGAAAAAATATCCAAGCTCCGCATTTTCTCAGATGAAAACGGAAAAATGAACAAAAGCGTGAAGGATATAGGCGGCGGAGCGCTTATAGTTTCCAACTTCACGCTCTGCGCGAATTACGCGCACGGCAACCGCCCCGATTATATGGAGGCGGAAAAGCCGCCCCGCGCCACGGAGCTTTATGAATATTTCGTATCCCTTATGCGTGAACGCGTTGCGTGCGTTGGTACGGGTGTTTTCGGTGCCGATATGGAAATAGATATGAAAGCGGATGGCCCCGTTACCATAGTTATGGAAAGCGAAATTTTGAAAAACAAAGGGAAATAAACTTATGCGTCTTAAAATAAATGGCAATTTCAATGAATACTATGCACAAACGCTGTGTCTGCTATTTTTCCCCGGCTCTAAATTTTCCGTAAAAAACGAAGCGGAGAAGGATGAACCCTGTGCGGAGATAAACGTGGCAGAGGACGCAGAAAACATAACCGTGCGCGTTTCGCTTTCGCACCTGGGCAAAACGGAAAGCGCAGAGGCTACGGAACCAAAGGCGAAGTATGCGCGCGCGGAAAAGTGCGCCAATATAGCTTGCGGTAAGGCTTTTTTTGAGGCCGGAAAAAATCTGCTCGGTGTGCGCCCGCAATGGGGGATACTAACGGGCATACGCCCCTCTAAATTCATAATTGACCTTATGGGAGAGGGAAACACGCGCGCAGAAGCTGTGAAAATTTTGAAGCAGGATTATTTGGTAAACCCCAAAAAAGCGAATATCGCCGCGGAAATCGCCGCAGGCGAGCAAAAATTCATAAAGACTCTAGACAAAAATTCCTGCAGCCTTTATATTTCCATACCTTTTTGCCCCTCGCGCTGCCACTATTGCTCTTTTGTTTCCTGCTCCTCGCCAAAGCTGCTTTCGCTTATAGACGATTACCTCGAAAGGCTTTGCGCGGATATAGAAGAAACCATAGACGTCATACATTCGCTGGGGCTCACACTTTCCACGGTATATATAGGCGGCGGCACTCCCACCACACTTTCCGAGGCGCAGCTTCACAAACTCTTTTCCGCGATCCGAGCGAAGGTGAACCCTGCGGAGCTGGAGGAATTCACGCTGGAAGCGGGCAGACCCGACACCATAACGGCAGAAAAGCTTGCCGAAGCATATGAGGCGGGCGTTACACGCGTAAGCATAAACACGCAGACATTTAACGACGACGTGCTTGAAAATATAGGCAGAAAGCATACCTCGCAGGATTTTTACCGCGCGTTTGAGCAAGCGAAAAAATCGGGTATACCGCATATAAACACAGACCTTATAGCAGGCTTGCCGGGCGAAGGCTTCCTTTCCTTTTCCTGCTCGGTAGACCGCCTTGTGGAGCTTCGCCCCGATAACATAACGGTACATACGCTCTGCATTAAGAATGCCGCAGATTTTTCCAAGATAAAAAGCGAAATATACCGCAAAAACGTGCGCGACGTTACAAAATGCATAGATTATTCGCAGATCGCCGCGAAGAACGCAGGCTATGCGCCGTATTATATCTACAGACAGAAAAACGCCGTGGGCAACCTAGAAAACGTGGGCTTTGCGCTACCCGGCACAGAAGGTAAATATAACATCTATATGATGGATGAGCTGCAGACCATTTTCGCCGTGGGTGCAGGTGCGGTTTCCAAGCTCGTTTCTTTGGAAAAATCCAAAATTAAAAGAATATTTGAATATAAATATCCATATGAATATCTATCAGACACCGAGGGACAGAAGCGTAGAGAAAAACTTGAAACGATAGAAAAATTTTATGCTGAAATCAGGGGAGAGTAATGGTAGTATACGATAGAAAATTTGAAAATACAGAAGATATGGTGCGCTTTATAAAAAAACGCGAACGCGCATACCGCAGTCAGGTGGAAACAATAGCAGAGCTTATAGCAAAAGATGAAAAGATAAAGATAATAACGCTCTGCGGCCCCTCCTGTGCGGGAAAGACCACAACATCGTACATTCTGGAAAAAAAGCTGGAAGCGATTTCGGGTATAGACCTTAAAATAATTTCTATAGACGACTTTTTCAAAAGCCGCGCAGAAATGGAAAAACAGGAAAACCCCGATTATGAATCTATAGATTCCATAGATTTCGATTATTTTAAGGAATGTGTGGAAAATATCCTTGACGGTAGAGAAACGCATTTGCCCACCTTCGATTTTGTCACAGGCGAGCGCAAGAAAGAATATGAAGTTTATATCCCACACGAAAAAGGCATAGTTGTTTTTGAGGGTATACAGGCTATGTACCCGGAAATAACGGCTATATTGCCTGCGGAATTCTGTGTTTCTCTTTATATAGATATACTTGAGGATATTTACGCATACGGAAGCTTCTTCACACGTAAGGATGTGCGCTTCTTCCGCAGGCTCGTGCGCGATTTCCAGTTCCGCGATGCTTCCGTTGCTAAAACTCTCATGCTATGGGAGAATGTGGTTGCCAACGAGAAAAAGAATATAACCCCATATTCGGGCGATGCAAAATATACTATAAATTCCTTGCTTATTTACGAGCTTAACGTTATAAAAAAATATTTGCTCGAAATGCTCGAATATAGCGAGGATACGATACAGGTATACAACGATATTAAAGAAAAATTTGAAAATATACCCGATATACCTGCAGAGCTTGTTCCAACAGACTCTGTTTTCAAGGAGTTTATCGGTTAAAGAGGTTTAAAAATGAAAATACTTTTTGAAAAAGCAAATATACTGTTCCACGACGGCACATCGCTAAAAAACGCGTATCTCCTTACAGACGGCGCGAAAATTGCAAAAATTTCCGCAAAAAAGCCCGAGGGCGAGTTTGACAGAGTTATAAACTGTGAAAAGAAGATGCTTTGCCCCGGTCTTTACAACTGCCACGCGCATTCGCCCATGTCAATTTTCCGCGGATTCGGCGAAAATTTGCCGCTTGACCGCTGGCTTAACGAAAAGATATGGCCTGCGGAGGATAAGCTTTGCGATGCAAACGTGCGCCTCGGCTCTATGCTTTCCATTGCGGAAATGCTGAAAAACGGTATAGTTTCTTTTTCGGATATGTATTTCTTTTCCGAAACCACGGTGAAGACGGTTATAGAAAGCGGTATAAAAGCCAACGTCGGCAGATGTATAACAGCTTTCGACCCCACGATAACCGCGGAAAGCGACAGCCGCTTCCGCGAGGCTGTTGAGCTGCACAAAGCGTACCACGGGGCGGCAGATGGAAGAGTGCGCATAGATATGTCTATCCACGCAGAGTATACGACGGTGGAAAACACCTGCCGCTACGTTTCCGATTATGCCGCGGAGCATGGCTTGGGCATGCAGATACACCTTTCCGAAACGGCGAAGGAGCATGCAGAGGGCATAGCGAGAAGAAACGGCAAAACGCCGGCAGAGTTCTTCCTTGAAACGGGCGTTTTCCGCGCTAACACGACAGCGGCACACTGTGTGCACGTTTCCGAAAGCGATATAAAGATACTCGCCGAAAACGGCGTTAGCGTGGCGCACAACCCTGCCAGCAACCTGAAGCTCGGCTCGGGTATTATGCCGCTTACATCTCTTTACGATGCCGGCGTGAACGTAACGCTTGGCACAGACGGCTCTGCCTCCAACAACACGCTTGATATTCTTAAAGAGGCATATATTGCCGCGCTTTTGCAGAAGGGCACAACGGGCGATACAGCGAAGTTTTCCTCTGCGCCGTTTGTGGCTATGGCTACGTCTAACGGCGCAAAGGCACAGGGAAGAGCGGGCGCAGGCGTGCTCGCCGAGGGTGCCCCCGCTGACCTTATACTTATCGACCTCGATGCTATAAACACGATGCCGTATTTCGACCTTGCGGACACGTTCCTTTTTGCAGCAAATTCTGCAAACGTTTGCTTTACTATGGTAGACGGCAAGGTGCTTTACGAAAACGGAGAGCTTAAAACTATAGACGAAGAAAAGCTCAAATATGATTTTACAAAAATGACAAAAGAATTTTATAAAGATATGTAAAAGCTTAAATTTCGCCCGAAAGGGCGATTTTTAAGCTAAAAGAGGTATCGTTTTGAATACACAAAAAAGAAAAGAGCCGAGAATGCTCACCGGTGTACTGTTGCTTACGCTTGCAGGCGTGGCAGAGAAAATTCTCGGCGTTATACTAAAAATTCCGCTGGCGGGCTATCTCGGCTCGGAGGGTATGGGGTATTTTAACTCCGCATACAATATTTTCACCACTTTCTATACGGTTGCGGTAACGGGGCTACCTGTTGCAACCTCCATAATGGTTTCCAAAAGCCGTGCCAGAGGCAGGAAGCTAGAGGTGAACCGTATTTTCCGCGTTTCCATTTCGCTGTTTTTAACCGTGGGTATTATCGGTTCTGCGATAATGTACTTCGGCGCGGGATTTATAGCAAACCTTATAGATGAAAATAATAATTCGCCGTATTGCATACAGGCGATAGCGCCCATACTGCTGCTGATATGCGTTTCGAGCTCTATACGCGGCTTTTTCCAGGGTCACCAGAATATGATGCCATCTGCCGTTTCCGAATTTTTGGATGCTTTCGGCAAATGTGCGCTCGGCATATGCTTCGGCGGATATGCCGTTACCCACGGCTATTCCGTGGAGGTTTCTGCGGCGGCGGCTATTGCCGGAATAGTTATAGGCCACCTTTTCGGCATGGGCTTCCTTATTATAACGAAATGTGTGGCAAAGCCCGATTATTCCTGCCTCGGTACGGAGGTAGATGAAATAAATTCGGAGAGCAGCAGGAGTATTTGTAAAAAGATGCTTCTTATAGCTTTGCCCGTAACGCTCGGTTCGCTCGCGCTCGGTCTTACGTCCACTATAGATACGTTTACTATAATGAGAGTGCTGAAAAGCGACAACGCTATGGGGCTTTACGGAGATTACACAACGCTTGCCGTTACGCTCTACCGTTTGCCTCACGCTCTTATCGTGCCAATCTCCACTTCGCTTACACCGATGCTTTCCGCCGCAATATCTTCGGGAAATGCAGAGAGAACGAAGAGCACGCTGTTTTCCGCCTTTAAAATGACGGCTATACTTTCCATTCCTTGCTCCATAGGCATGGGTGTGCTTGCACGCCCCATTATTTCCATGCTTTTCGGCGGCAGCTACCCCAAAGAGATAATTCAAAACACGGCGCCGCTTCTTTCCGTGCTTTCATTCGGTACGTTCCTCATGGCTATGCTTACCATCACATCCGCTGTGCTTCAGTCCTACGGCAAGCAGCATTTGCCCGTTATTTCCATGACCTGCGGTACGGTTGTAAAGCTTATACTTAATATAGTACTCATTTCCAATTTCGGCATAATAGGCGCACCTATAGCTACGGCGGCCAGCTATTTTGTTATGGTAGCTATAAACTTTGTTTTTGTTATAACATATTCCGATATAGATGCAAAAATATTCAAGGCGTTTTTGCCTCCGCTTATAGCAATGCTTTGCTGTGTGCCTGTAACGGTGGGGTCGTTTATGCTCTATGCCGAGCTTTTGCCGAGAGAAGCTGTTGCCACGCTCCTTTCCGTGCTTACCACGGCGCTCGTATATGCTTTTGCGCTGTTTGCCACGAGAGCTTTCAGCAGAGAAGACATTATGATGCTGCCGAAGGGCAAAAAAATATACGCAATGCTTGTGAAAATGAAACTTATGAGGTGAAAATGATATGACAGAAGTCAATAAAACTTTATACATCCCTCTTTACGGCAAGGCGCTGGTGAGCAGATGCGGAATTATACTGCGCGACAAAAAAGCCGAGGCAATTTGGGCGGCAGCGGGTTTCCCGCTCGGCGCAAAATCCCGTTCTAAATGGCTGGCGTATTATATGGGTATGCGTGCCGCTGTGTTCGACGCTTGGGTATGCGAAAAATGCGCATGTGAAAAAGATGCCGTTGTGCTACACATAGGCTGTGGGCTTGACTCGCGCGCGGAACGTGTGAACGCAAAAAACGCTTGGTATGATATAGACTTTCCCGACGTTATAGCGGAGCGCAGAAAATATTTTAAAGAAAAAGAAAATTATACTATGCTTCCTGCAGACGTGCGCACGGAAGCGTGGCTTTATGCTCTTCCCAATGGTAAAAACGCTATTGTTGCGATGGAGGGGATTAGCATGTATTTCGCGCCCGAGGAGCTGAAAGCGCTGCTTTCGCGCCTTGCGGAGCGCTTTGAAAATGTTTTTCTTCTTATGGATTGCTACACGGTTTTTGCCGCGAAAGCTTCGAAATACAAAAACCCGATAAACGATGTTGGTGTGACAGAAGTTTACGGATACGACAGCGGGGAAGAAGCGGCGCTCGGCACGGGCTTTGCCGCGCTTTGCGAGCGCGCTATGACACCTGCGGAGAAGATAAACGAGCTTAGCGGTGCGGAAAAATTTATTTTCCGCAAGCTTTATGCAGGCGGCATAGCAAAAAAGATGTACAAAATGTACGAATATGAAAAAAGAACTGTGTGAGCAGTTCTTTTTTTCGTGACAAAATAAATTATATATTTTTGCATTTTACTGTTGAAACGCAGGTAAAAATGATGTATAATTAAAGTGTATATTTATGGCACGCCGTGCGGAGTGCCAAATTGAATGGAGGAAAAATAAAATGAATATGAAAATGTCTTTCCGCTGGTATGGCGAAAGCGACCCTATTTCTCTTGAGTATATTTCTCAGATCCCGGGTATGCGCTCTATCGTTTCTGCGGTTTACGACGTTAAGCCCGGCGAGGTTTGGCCCGAAGAAAGCCTTGCAAAAATGAAGGCACAGTGCGAAGCACACGGCCTTGTTTTCGACGTTGTTGAGTCTATTCCCGTGCACGAAGACATCAAGCTCGGCAGAGGCAACGTGGACGAGCTTCTCGAGGTTTATTGCGAAAACGTTCGCAGATGTGCAAAATACGGCGTAAAATGCGTAACATACAACTTTATGCCGGTTTTTGACTGGACTCGTACACAGCTCGATAAAAAAGCGGCAGACGGCTCTACAAGCCTTGTTATGTATTGGGACCAGATGAGAGGTCTGGACCCTCTTAAAGACGACATTCACCTTCCCGGTTGGGATGCAAGCTATACGCAGGCGGAGGTTCGCGAGCTTATTACAGCTTATGGCGAGCTCGGCGAAGAGGGTCTTTGGAAAAACCTCGAAAAATTCCTTAAGAAGGTTATCCCCGTTGCGGAAGAATGCGGCGTGAGAATGGCTATCCACCCCGACGACCCGCCGTACCCGATTTTCGGTCTTCCCAGAATCATTACTTGCGAAAAGAACCTCGACCGCTTCCTCGCGCTCGTAGACAGCCCTGCAAACAGCCTTTGCCTCTGCACAGGCTCTCTCGGCTGTGCCGCAAGCAACGACGTTCTTGCTATGGTTAAAAAATACGCGGCTATGGACAGAATCGCATTTATGCATATGCGCAATATCAAAATTATGGAAGACGGCTCTTTCGAAGAACGCGCACACCTTTCTTCCTGCGGCTCGCTCGATATGTTCGAGATTGCAAAGGCACTTGCCGAAAACGGCTTTTCTTGGTACGTTCGCCCCGACCACGGCAGAATGGTTTGGGGAGAAACAGGCAAACCCGGCTACGGTCTTTTCGACCGCGCTTTGGGTGCAACCTATCTCAACGGTCTTTTCGAAGCTTGCGAAAAATACAGCAAATAATTTAATCGGGAGATAAAGAAGATGAATAGTATAAATACTCGTATTTCCGAAATCGGCGTTGTGCCGGTTATTAAGCTCACAAACCCCGAACGCGACGCGGCTCCACTCGCAAAAGCACTTTGTGCTGGCGGCATTCCCGTTGCAGAGGTTACTTTCCGTGCGGCCGGCGCAGACACGGCTATCCGCCTTATGAAGGAGGCTTGCCCCGAGATACTCGTTGGCGCAGGCACGGTTCTCACAACAGAGCATATAGACAAGGCTATCGCGGCAGGTGCTGAATTTATCGTAACACCTGGCTTCGACCCCGAGCTCTGCGCTTACTGCGCAGAAAAGGGCATTGCTATTTTCCCCGGATGCACAACACCTACAGACTACCACGCGGCGCTCAAATTTGGCCTTGAAGTGCTTAAATTCTTCCCCGCGGAACAGTCCGGCGGCCTTGCTAAGATAAAAGCGATGAGCGCACCGTTCCCGATGTTCAAGGTTATGCCCACAGGCGGCATTTCTCTCAAAAACCTTAAAGAATACCTTTCTTGCCCCGTTATCTGCGCTTGCGGCGGTTCCTATATGGTAACTGCCGAGCTTATCGAAGGCGGCAAATGGGACGAGATCACAGAACTTTGCAAAAAATCTGCAGAAATAGTTAAGGAGGCCCGCAATGGCTAAAATAGTTACTTTCGGCGAGCTTATGCTCCGCCTTTCCCCCAACGGCTACTACCGTTTCTTCCAGAACGACCAGCTTCAGGCTACTTTCGGCGGCGGCGAAGCTAACGTTGCCGTTTCCCTTGCAAACTACGGTATGGATAGCGTTTATGTTACAAAGCTTCCCAAGCACGCAATCGGTCAGGCTGCTGTAGACAGCCTCCGCTACTTCGGTGTAGATACATCCAAAATCGTTCGCGGCGGCGACAGAGTAGGTATCTACTTCCTCGAAAAAGGCGCTTCTCAGCGTGGCTCCGTTTGCATTTACGACCGTGCACATTCCGCTATTCAGGAAGCAAGCAGAGAAGATTTCGATTGGGACAGCATTTTCGAAGGCGCAGATTGGTTCCACTTTACGGGTATCACTCCTGCCCTCGGTGCAAATGTTGTTGAGATCTGCCGCGATGCCTGCGTTGCGGCAAAAGCAAGAGGTGTGAAAATTTCCTGCGACCTCAACTACCGTGGCAAGCTTTGGACACGTGCCGAAGCACGCGAAGCGATGACAGACCTTTGAAAATACGTTGACGTTTGCATCGCAAACGAAGAAGACGCAAAAGACGTATTCGGCATTGAGGCAGAGGATACGGACATTTACGGTGGCAAGCTCAACCATGAAGGCTACAAATCCGTTGCGAAAAAACTCGCAGATACGTTTGGCTTCGAAAAGGTTGCCATTACTCTCCGCACATCTATTTCTGCAAACGACAACGACTGGGCAGGTATGCTCTACGATGGCGAGAACTATTGCTTCTCCAAATCCTACCATCTCCACATCGTTGACCGCGTAGGCGGCGGCGACTCTTTCGGCGGCGGTCTTATCTACGCTCTTCTCAATGGCAAAGACACGCAGGGCGCTATCGAATTTGCGGTTGCGGCATCTGCGCTCAAGCACTCTGTAGAAGGCGACTACAACCGCGTAACTGTTTCCGAGGTTGAAAAGCTCGCAGGCGGCGATGGTTCCGGCCGTGTACAGAGATAACTTACCTTTTTCGAAAGAAAGGTAAACCAAAGAACTTTAGTAAAAGGTTTTTAATATAGAAAAAAACTCCCGCCTAAATAAACGGCGGGAGTTTTTTTATAACATAGGCAATTGCGCGCAAATCGTGCGCAATTGCTTGTTCAAAAAAAGTTTTCCTTATGCAAAAATGCCCGATTTTCGGGCATTTTATAGTTGCCGAAGGCAACTTTTTTACTATAAATGTGATTTTACCGAGAAAAAACATAAAGGCGGACCGGATTTGTCCACCGAAATATCGCAGAAAGAAATCTTTCGGAAAGCAAAATTTTTACGTGTTAGCGCTTAATCGGGTAATAGCAAATTATATGAACTTGAGATACTTACAGTTTAGACAGATGGTTTTTGATTTTCTTAATAAAAAATCAAAAACTATACTAAAAGTATAGTTGCAAATACAAATTTTGGTGATATACTGTATTTGTAAGTTTAAACATATTGAAAAAATCAATTTTATCTAATTTAACAATTGAAAATAATTGGAATTGATTATATAATATACTTATGATATAGATATTGTGAAATCGAAAGGAGAAATTATGAATATACCAAAATGGCTCGTAATAGCACTTATAGTGCTGATTATAGCGTGCTTGATTATAACTTCGTGGGCTTTGTTTTTCAGAACACCGGCAAATACGCCGCTCACACCCGATTATGCCCCTGTAGAGAAGGAAGAAAATGCTGAAAATATAGAGGGCGATGACGATACCAAACTGGAAGCTGATGAAGGTGGCGGTGCCGTGGGGCTTACTTTTTCCGATAAGATCACCATAGACCTTTCCGATAAGAAGGCGGCGCTTTATTTTGCCAACCCCGGCAAATCTTTGCAGGATATGGTGCTGCAGATCGTAATACAGGACGAAATAATAGTTCAAACGGGCACAATTAACCCCGGAAAACAGGTAAGACAAGTGGATTTGCTCGACGGAGCCGAAAAGAGGCTTGCCGAAGGTATTTATGAAGGCAAGTTTGTGGTTCTTTACTACGATGTCGAAACCGGTGAAAGAGCGATGGTAAGCACAGACTTGCTCGTTACCATAACAGTACAAAAATGATAATTTAAGGAGGAATACAATATGAAAAAAATACTTACTCTCACGCTTGCGTTTGTATTTCTTGCATTTGTATCTGTTTCTGCATTTGCCGCAGATATTACCTCGAACGGAGGCGAAGAAGAAATAGATGTACAGGCAAAATACGAAAATAATGTTGAAACAGCAGATGTTTACAGTGTGGATATAACCTGGGGTGCTATGGAATTTACACACTCTGTAGACGGCTCTCGCGTTTGGAATGCAGACGAGCATAGATACATTGTTAGCGAAACAGAAGCTTGGAGCGCTTCCGGCAACACCATAACGGTTGTTAACCATTCTAACGTTTCCATAAAAGCACAGTTTACTTATACGGCAGACACAGCGCACAGCGGTGTTACGGGAACTTTCGATAAGGCAAACATAACGCTCCCCTCCGCTGTGGGTGTTGGCACAGATGCCGAATCGCTTAAAACAGTTACAGGTACAGCGGCGCTTACACTCGGCGGTACGCTTGCAAATTCCACAACAACGCTTACAAGGGTAGGAAAAATAAAGGTAACTATTTCTAAGGTAAACTGATTATGTAAATGAAGAAAGGATTTTGAAATATGAAAAAGAAAATACTTTCTTTCGCGTTTATGTTCGCTCTTGTTGCCTTTGCTCTGTTATTTCTTGCCCCTACGCCTGCGCATGCGGCAGATACGAATGTATTTTACGTTAAGTATGGCGATGTGACATACTCGGTGCAGAGTGTAACGCCTACGATTGTTCCGGCTAACTTATACGAAGCTCTTCGCATGGGGACAGCCGTGAATGCTGAAGGCACAACATTTTCGATTCCCGGTTTGCCGGAAGAATCCCAATATATGGAGTTTTATGATTCGGAAACAAATACTTCTACACCGGCGACCAGCACGACTGCGTTGACAATTTCTTACGGAACAACGCTTACGTTGCAATGTTGTGATATGGAAATTCATGATGCAGAAACACCTATTACGATTGATTGCAGCGGTTTTACCGCCGACTCTACGGTGGAAATGCTGAAAGGGAATATCGTAAAAAACGAAAATTATAGACAATACACCATCGGGCTTATAACGCTTGCCTTTGGCGATGAGGAACTGAGCAACGATATGACCTTTGCCGATTTGTTTGCAAGGCTGAGCGCAGGGGAAACGCTGAAAATGACTTTTGGGGATTACAGCGATGGATTTTTCTACCTGGAAATAAGCTGGACGGCGATGGAAGCAGAGTTTGTGTATGACCCAGGCGAATGGAACCCTGAAATCCACGCTTGGGACAACGCCCACTGGATGATAAATTGCCCCGAAGGTTCGAATACGATAACCGTAAAGAACTATTCGACGTCTTCTGTAGAAGTCGGCGCGGAGTTTACCCCGACGGATGCATTGGAAGGGCTTGTGATAACAGGCGATGTTAAAACAACGGGAAGCGCAAAGCTTGAATCTGCCACGGGCAAATCGGCAGCTGAAATATCAGCCGTTGTGTTCGAGATAAGCTATGCCGCAAGCGGAACTAGGGAAGACTTGAGTTTATATCCGCAGGAAGATACTGTAGGCACGGTAACTATTACTATAGTCTCTCACGCTTATACGCCAGAACCTGTAGGGCCAAACGCGGGCAGCACCATAGTTGATTCAGTTGATTCGAATGCAGTTCCTGCAATAGCCGTATCGGGCGAACTCAGGCTCGAAAGCATAAAACGGAATGTGTACAGTGTGGAAATCACCTGGGGCTCTATGGAGTTTACGTACACACCGAAGTGGAACCCGGATACACACACATATGTGCACAGCGATTCCGGCTGGAGCTGTGAGGATGGGGCGAATAAAATAACCGTTGCCAACCATTCCAGCGCGCCGATAAAAGTCGATTTAGAATATACCGCGTATGAAGACGCCGTTATGGGCTCTTTAGAGGTGGAAAACGGCGCGAACCAAACACTTTCGGCGGCCACAGCGATAAGCGGTGCACCGAGCATTACGGCAACGCTCAACATAAGCGGCGCATTGCCGAGCACAGTAACCGAGCGAAAAGCCATAGGCACGGTTACCGTAACTATAACAACACAATGAAAGTAAATTAAAATTTTTAAAATACAGAAAGGAAACTTTATTATGAAAAGAAAAATACTCTCTCTGGTGCTTGCCATAGCGCTTTGCTTTGCTATGGTGCTCCCCACATACGCGGCAGATTCATCTGTGACGTTTATCTATAATTTGAGTCCCTACAACGTGACAAAGGTTGTTGATTCGGACATTCTCGAAGCAACGGTAGGAGAGGTAGAATCTGGGATGAAAAACGGAGCTTTGCACGATGGCAACGGCACTTATTTCCCGCAGGTTACATCCCCTATGCTTTACTACAATAACAAATTGCTCCAGAATATTAGCACGCAAGCAACACTTGCAGGGTGCGGCATATCCTCGGGCGACACTATTTATGTGTATAATTCAACTGCCGGTGTAAACGTTAATTTTGAAGGCAAAGATTATTTTGTTGAATTGACGGATTTTAATGTAGACACTTTGAAAAACGCAATCGCAAATGGAGTTGCACAGGGGATACCTAATGCACCTGCTGCTGACAAACAGAATTTGTACGATAAAGACGGTGACTTGCTCACTTCCAGCAGCATAACCCCAGGCGCTACAGTATATCTTTACAATAAAGACAGTGGTAAGATAACAGACGTAAACGAAGGCAATAACCAACATAAAAAACCTGTAACGGCTAAATATTCTACGGGCGCTGCGGCAGCCACAACATATTCTGTGGAAATAACGTGGGGCTCTATGGAGTTCGATTATAAAGTGCCGGACAAGGAATGGAACCCCGAAACACACAGAGAAGAGGAAGTAGCCGGCTCGGGCGGCTGGACTTGCAAGGAAGGCGCTAATAAAATAACTGTAAAAAACCACTCCAATGAGAATGTAAAAGTTGCGTTTGCTTTTAAGGAAAATTCACAATATTACAATCAGAGTCCCAATGACGGCTTTACCCAGGTAGATGTTTCTGAGAACGGCGATAACGTGTTAACAGGCAACGCAATAGTTCTTGTTTCCGCACATGGAACAGAAGTTAATGCTGCTCCCACAGTAATTGCTGAGCTCAATCTCAGCGGCAAGCTTACCGATGACCCCGGCACCAATGCTATCGGTCACGTTACCGTTACTATAAGCGCAACTACAACCTGATTTTATGAAAACTTCAAGTAAAAGCTTTAAAATACTCATAGCGCTTGCGGTGCTTTCCGTGGCGGCTATGGTGCTTACGCTATGCCTTACAGGCAATAAAACCGCGAAATTCAGCCCACCGCCTTTCGAGGCGGCGGCAATAGCGGGCACGCCCACCGTGCCCGCAGAGCTTGGCTACGGCGAGCTCTGGCAGGAGGGAATGACATACCGTTTTTCCGTGTGCGGCAATGTGCGTATGCACGGCAGGGAAGCGGCGGTGTACTTTACCAACCCGAACGTGAACGTTGCGTGGCTTAAACTGCGCGTATACAGCGAAAGCGGAGAGCTTTTGGGTGAAACTGGGCTTATAAAGCCCGGCGAATACGTGGAAAACGTAACGCTTTCGAAAGAGCCTGCCGTCGGCACAAAAATCGTGCTGAAAATTATGGGCTACGAGCCCGAAACGTACCACAGCACAGGCGCTGTAACGCTGAAAACGAGCATAAGCTAATAAAAAGCAAAAAATACTAGTACAAAACCCGTGTGCCTTGACGGCACGCGGGTTTTATGGTACAATATAGATATAAAACATTATGGGGGAACTTTATGAAGAAATTTACTTGCTTATCGTACACAAAAAACGCCATTACCATAGGCTTATATTTGCTTTTGTGGTTCGCCGTGCTTTTTGCGGGGGGCTTGGTATCGGACAGAATGTTGATCTTTATGATAGCGTATGCGATTTTTGCCGTATATATTATAATGATAGAAATAGTTTTCTATAAAAATACATATACAGTTATAAAAATGACAAAAGAGGGTATCGGCAACAAGTATATTTTCTTTAAATGGAGCGAAATAAAAAGCTTTACCGTTAAAGAGCTCCGTTCCAGCCGCTTCAAAAGAGTGCTTTACGATAAAAAAGACGATATTGTTTGCATAGGCGAGTTTACGGAAGGCGGACTTTGGGAGCAAGACCCCAAGAAGTGTGTGTGCTTCACGCTTTCGAAGAAAAATATACGTGTGCTCAGGGCTCTTTGCAAAGAGCCGTGCGAAGCTGTGGAGGCTATTATCGGCTGGAAGAAAACGCTTAAAAAATACCGTTCAGATGCGCCTTCCGAAACCATTATTACAACTTACACAAAAAAGCCGCTCGACCCTCTCGCGCCGAAAGCAGAGCTTCTCGACATACGCGATATAGCGCACGCGCTTTCCATGATGTGCCGCGCAAACGGGCATTTTCCCGTATTTTACTCTGTGGCGCAGCACAGCCTTAACTGTATGAAAGAGGCAAAGGCGCGCGGTCTTTCAGAAAGGGTGCAGCTTGCCTGCCTTTTGCACGATGCAAGCGAGGCATACATTTCCGACGTGACGCGCCCTGTGAAAAGCGCGTTGCCCGAATATAAACGCATAGAAAAGACGCTGGAAACATCTATATACGAAAAGTGGATGGGCGGCATAACGGCAGAAGAATATACCGTTATGCGCGAAATAGACGATATTTTGCTATACCACGAGTTCTTCCGCTTTATGGGCGAAAAGCTGTGGGAGGAAGAACCGAAGCTGTATTCCAAACCGCACTTCTTCTTTGAGCTTTTCGGCGGTGTGGAAAAAGAGTTTACTGCCGCTTTTGCTTCCCTGCAAACAGCTTGCGAAGCAGGGGGGAAAGAAAACGTGGCGATTTGATTATCATAATTTTCATAAAAAATGCTCCTTTCAGAAGTTAATTCTTGTTTATCATATGAAAAAAACACTTTCAGAGTGATAAAAAAACGAGAAAACTATTGCATTTAATTTAAGATTGTGGTATAATAACATCAGAAATAATAACGTAGGAGATGAGAGTGGTCGAGCAAAGCCACTCTCATCTGTTTGTATACGGCTTTATGAAAGGAGCAAATATGGCAAAGAATACAGGTATAGCGCCTCTTGTGGAAGGGCTTGTAACTCCCACGATAAACGAGCTCGGCTTCGACGTTTGGGACGTTGAATACGTTAAGGAAGGCGCGGAATGGTACCTCCGCATAACCATCGATTCGCCCGACGGCATAGACCTCGAGGCTTGCGAAAAGGTACACAGAGCTATCGAAGTTATCATCGATGAGGCAGACCCTATCGAAGATTTCTATTATTTGGAGGTTTCTTCTCCCGGCATAGAAAGAACGCTTAAAAAGAAAGAGCATTTTGCCGCTTGCATCGGCGAAAGTGTGGAAATACGCCTTTTTGCCCCCGATAAAAACGGCAAAAAAGCCTACAAAGGCGTGCTTACCGCCGCAGACGAGACGGTCATAACCGTGGAGGCAGACGGCGAAACGCTCACGCTCGAATATTCCGCTATTGCAAAAGCAAATACGTTTTTTGAATTTTGATTATAATTATTGAGAGGTGTAATTAAAAAATGAATACAGAATTTTTCAACGCCCTTGATCTGCTTGAAAAAGAAAAGGGTATACCCAAAGAGTATATGCTCGAAAAGGTAGAGGCTGCTCTTATCTCCGCTTTTAAAAAGGATAACGGCGGCAGAGAGAACGTAAGAGTCGCTATCGACGAAGTAAAAAAAGATATTAAAGTATACGAAGTTAAAAACATTGTGGAAGAGGTTATGGACCCCGACACAGAGATATCTGTAGAGGCTGCAAAGGCAATAAGCCGCAGAAACATTCTCGGCGGCGTGGTTGAAACCGAGGTTAAAACAAAGAGTTTTGGCAGAATAAGCGCACAGACGGCAAAGCAGGTTATCATTCAGGGTATCCGCGAAGCTGAACGCTCTATGGCTGTTAAAGCTTACGAAAGCAAGAAGGAAGAGATCATCTCCGCTGTTGTTACAAAGGTTGACCCCACAAACGGCAACGTTGTGGTGGATACGGGCACGAGCGAAGCTGTTATACTCAAATCCGAGCAGATCCCCGGCGAAACGCTCGCTGTGGGCGACCACATCAAGGTGTTCGTTATGGAAGTTAAAAACGAGGTTAAAGGCCCCATCGTTACACTTTCCCGTTCCAACCCCAATTTTGTAAAACGCCTCTTCGAGCTTGAAATTCCCGAAATCGCAGACGGCACGGTTATTATCCACAACGTATCCCGCGAGCCCGGCTCCAGAACAAAAATTTCCGTTTCCAGCCGCAACGCAGACGTAGACGCTGTAGGCGCTTGCATCGGTGCCGGCGGCAGACGTATTTCCGAAATCGTAAACGAGCTCGGCGGCGAAAAAATAGACATCGTAACATACAGCGACGTTCCCGAAGAGTATGTAAGAGCTGCTCTTTCCCCCGCAAACGTAAACTCCGTTGTGCTTGAAAGCGAACGCTCCTGCCGTGTTATCGTTAACCCCGACCAGCTTTCTTTGGCTATCGGTAAGGAAGGCCAGAATGCACGCCTCGCCGCAAGACTTACAGGCTACAAAATAGACATTAAAACAGAGTAAGAGGAAGAGCCCATGAGCGCAACTCCCAAAAAGATGCCCGAACGCAAATGCGTGGGTTGTAACGAAAAAAAGCCGAAAAACGAGCTGATACGCATAGTAAGATGCGCGGAAAGCGGCGAAATAGCGCTGGACAGAACGGGCAAGAAAAACGGACGCGGAGCGTATATATGCCCCTCTGCCGCTTGCCTGAAAAAAGCGAAAAAAAGACTTCCCGCAAGCCTTGAAACCGCTATTCCCGAAGAGATTTTCGATGCACTTACACTTGAAATGGAGAGTATAAACAAATAATGCAGGAAAACGATATTGTTTTTACGGAAAGCACGGAAAGCAGAATAAAACGCTTTAAATTCGCGCTCTCGCTTGCAAGGCGCGCGGGAAAGACGCTGTGCGGTACACCGCTTGCTTGCGATGCCATGCGCGCGGGCGAAGCAGTTTTCGTGCTTCTTTCCAAAACGGCTTCGGAAAATTCCAAAAAGCGCGTGGTAAACTGCGCCTCACATTACAACACGAAACTTTTATATACAGAACTTACCCCCACAGAGCTCGGCGCTGCCATAGGCAAGGGTTCGCTCGCTTGCGTGGGAATAACAGATAAAAATTTGGCGTTCAATATAGAACGCAACCTATACTGAAAAACGCTGTGAAAGGATGGGTTACAATATGATATCAAATACAAAATATCGTGTAAACACTCTTGCAAAAGACCTTGGTATGAGAACGAAGGATCTGCTTGACTTTACACAGAAATGCGGTATGCAGGATAAGACCTCATCTGCTATTATAACACCCGAAGAGCTTGCTGTAATTCTCGACCGTCTTACGCTCGAAAACCAGACGACGAATATGGCGGCTTACGTAGAAGGCAAAACGGTTATGCCCGAAAAAGCACCAAAAGCACCCGCAGAGAAGAAAACGAATGAAGGTGCTCCCAAAAATGCAAACGCACCCAAGGGTGAAAAAGCCCCCCAGAAGAAGGATGCATCCAAAAAGGACGCTAAACCTCAGGGCGAAAAGAAGGCACCCAAGGCAGAAGCAAAGCCTGCTGAGGTAAAAGAAGCGCCCAAGGCAGAAGCAAAGCCTGTTGAGGTAAAAGAAGCACCCAAGGCAGAAGCAAAGCCTGCTGAGGTAAAAGAAGCGCCCAAGGCAGAAGCAAAGCCTGCTGAAGTAAAAGAAGCACCCAAGTCAAAAGAAGAACAGAAAAAAGATAAGTTTGCAAAACCGAACTTTGGCGGCGCAAAACAGCAGAATGCACCCAAAGCAGAAGCAAAGGAAGCGCCCAAGGCGGAGGCAAGACGTCCCCAGACTACCGTGCAGATAAAGGCTTCTCTCCCCGGCGAAAGCGCTCCCGTTCGTTCTACACGTATCGTAGACACGAGAACGACGAACGTAAACCTTGCGAAATACGACGAACGCCTTGAAAACTTCGTTCCCGAAAGCGCGCGCAGAAACAATATGGCTCCCGACCGCCAGAAAATGAAAAAGCAGCAGCAAAACAACCCTTACGCTAAACGCGAAAAGGGTAAAGCACCCATGATGAACGCGAAAAAGGACGATAAGGCTAAAAAAGCACAGCCTATCCAGATAGCCGTTCCCGATGAGATCACAGTAGCAGAGCTTGCAAAGCTTATGAAGGTTACTGCGGCAGAGATAGTTAAAAAGCTCATGATGATGGGTGTTATGGCTACCGTAAACCAGGTCATCGACTACGACACGGCTTACCTTGTTGCCGAAGATATGGGCGCTGTAGTTACAAAAGAAGTTGTTGTTACTATAGAAGATAAGCTCTTCGACGAAGTAGAGGATAAAGAAGAAGATCTCGAAACAAGAAGCCCCGTTGTCTGCGTAATGGGTCACGTTGACCACGGTAAAACGTCGCTTCTCGACGCTATCCGCCATACGCACGTTACAAGCGGCGAAGCGGGCGGTATCACGCAGCACATCGGTGCTTACAGAGTTAACCTCGACGGTCAGGACATCACGTTCCTCGATACTCCCGGCCACGAAGCGTTCACGGCTATGCGTGCGCGCGGCGCAAAGGCTACTGACATCGCGATAATAGTTGTTGCGGCAGACGACGGTATCATGCCCCAGACAATAGAAGCTATCAACCACGCAAAGGCTGCAGGCGTTGATATTATCGTTGCTATCAACAAGATAGATAAACCCACGGCAAACCCCGAAGCGGTTATGACAGAGCTTACCAAATACGACCTTGTTCCCGAGGAATGGGGCGGCGACGTTATCTGCGTGCCCGTTTCCGCGCACACGAAAAAAGGTCTGCCCGACCTCCTCGAAAGCGTGCTCATGGTTGCCGAGCTCAAAGAGCTTAAGGCTAACCCCAACAGACGCGCAAAAGGTATCGTTATAGAAGCAAGACTCGACCGCGGCCGCGGCCCTGTCGCTTCCATTCTCGTTCAGAACGGTACACTCCGCGAAGGCGATACTATCATATGCGGCACAGCGGTTGGCCGTGTTCGTGCAATGACAAACGAAAGAGGTATGAACCTCAAGGTTGCAGGCCCCTCTGTTCCCGTAGAGATCACCGGTCTTGACAGCGTTCCTTCCTCCGGTGATGAATTCAACGTTGTTGCCGATGAGAGAATGGCTCGCCAGCTTGCAGACCAGAGAAAAGAAAAAGAAAAAGAAGATACGTTCAAAGCAAATGCGAAGGTTAACCTCGACGAGCTCTTTGCACAGATCAAAGAGGGCGTTAAAGACCTCAATATCGTTGTTAAAGCAGACGTTAAGGGTTCTGCGGAAGCGGTTAAATCCTCGCTTGAAAAGCTTACCAACGAAGAAGTTAAGGTTAACGTTATCCACGTGGGCGTAGGCGGTATCACAGAAAACGACGTAATGCTCGCTTCCGCATCCAACGCGCTTATCGTAGGCTTTAACGTTCGCCCTGACAAAGCGGCTATGGATTCTGCCACGGAACAGGGCGTAGATATACGCACATACCGCGTAATTTACGAATGCATCGAAGAGATCGAGCTCGCTATAAAAGGTATGCTTAAACCCGTATACCGCGAAAGCGTTCTCGGCCATGCAGAGGTTCGCCAGACTATCCACGTTCCCAATGTGGGCACTATCGCGGGCTCTTATATTACAGACGGTAAGGTTACACGTGCTTCCCAGATACGTGTAGTACGCGACGGCGTTGTTATTTTCGAAGACAAGATCTCCTCTTTGCGCCGCTTCAAAGACGACGTAAAAGAAGTTGCATCCGGCTATGAATGCGGTATCGGCCTTGAAAAATTCAACGATATCAAGGAAAACGATATTCTCGAAGCATATATAATGGAAGAGATCGAAAGAACTTAATTTATTGTGAGGTATTAAGATGAGATTCAGACAGGTACATCTCGATTTTCATACGTGTGAGGATATAGAAAACGTAGGCGGCGAATTTTCCCGCGAACAGTTCCAGGCTTGCCTTAAAATGGGACACGTGGATTCTATAACACTTTTCTCTAAATGCCACCACGGTTGGGCATACCACCCCTCCAAAGCAAACAAGATGCATCCCGGCCTTCATTTCGACCTTTTGCGCGAGCAGATCTCTGCCGCGCATGAGCTCGGCATCAAAACCCCCGTTTACCTTTCCGCAGGCTTCGACGAAAGAGTAGCACGCGAAAAACCCGAATGGCTTCTCCGCAATAAGGACCAGACTATCGCCTGGACGGCAGATTTCACAACCCCCGGCTACCACAGATTTTGCTACAACACAGGCTATCTCGATTTTCTTCTCGATCAGGTAGCAGAGGTTTGCCAAAACTATGATGCGGACGAAATATTCCTCGATATGGTTCATATCATTCCTTGCTATTGCCACAAATGTATGAACGATATGAGAGCGCAGGGGCTCGACCCGTTCAACGAAGAAAACGCATACCGTTTCGCATACGATACGTACATGCGATATACAAAGCGCGTGCGCGAAACGGTAGATAAATACCGCCCCGGGCTCCCTGTGTTCCACAACGCAGGCCACCTGCCCGTAGGCAACCGCGAATACGCTTACGCAAACACACACCTTGAGCTTGAAAGCCTTCCCACGGGCGGCTGGGGCTACGACCATTTCCCGCTTTCCGCGGCTTACGCAAGAACGCTCGATATGGAATATCTCGGCATGACGGGTAAGTTCCATGCTTCTTGGGGCGAATTCGGCGGCTTTAAGCACCCGAACGCGCTCCGCTACGAGGTTTCTCTTTCCATCGCCAACGGCGCGAAGGTTTCCATAGGCGACCAGCTCCACCCGAACGGCAGAATGGACCCCGCAACATACAAGCTCATAGGCTCTGCTTTTGCAGAGGTGGAAGAAAAAGAGCCTTGGCTTGATAACGTGGAAAGCGTTGCCGACATTGCGATCCTTGCGCAGGAGGCTGTTTTCCGCCATATGTACCCCGACGTTTGCCCCCCCGGAAAGAAATCCTGGCGCGGCACGATAGGCGCTTCCAGAATTTTGCTTGAAGGCAAATATCTCTTCGACGTTGTAGACTGCGACGGCGACTTTGATAAATATAAGCTCATTATCCTTACGGATACGGCGAAGATCGATGACGAAATAGCAGATAAGCTCCGCAATTTCGTAGACGGCGGCGGCAAAGTGCTTGCTTCCGGTGAATCTACGCTCTATGCAGACGGCAGGGGCTTTGCGCTCGACCTCGGCGCGAAATATAACGGCCAGACAAAGTTTGTGCCTGCGTATATCCACCCGAAATTCGAAATGGAAGGTCTTTGGGAATCTGCATACGCTATCTACGAGCCTTCCTCCGATATAACGGCTACGGGCGAGGTTCTTGCTTACCGCGAAAACCCCTACTTCAACCGTACGGCGTTCCATTTCTGCAGCCATGCGCAGACACCGAACGACCCCGAAAAGCTTTACCCCGCTATTACGATGGGCAAGGACGGCGCATATATCGCGTTCAATATGTTCTCTGAGTACGCAAACAACGGCGCACTAATCGCAAAGGAAACTGTTAAGCACGTTATAGACGTTCTTCTCGGCGAAGATAAAACTCTTACCACAAATCTCCCTGCACAGGGTGTTGTAACTCTTATGGACCAGGCAAACGACCACAGATACGTAAACCACCTCCTCTACGCTTCCCCCGTAAAACGCGGCAAGAACGTTGAGGTTATAGAGGATCTTATTCCGATACACGATACAGAGGTTTCCGTTTCTATGTACTCTAAGCCGAAACGCGTTTACCTCGCACCCCAGATGCAGGAAATACCTTTCGATTACACAGACGGCATACTCACATACACAGTAGATAAATTCAGCTGCCACCAGATGGTTGTTATTGATTATTGATATAGGTGAATTATGGATTTTACACCCGTTAAGAGTGTAATGGACGATATCACAGCCCAGAATATACCAGGCTGTGATATTGCCATTATGAAAGACAATAAGCTTGTTTTCCGCTACAGTGCCGGATATAGCGACTTAGAAAACAAAACCCCTATAAAGGGCGATGAGCTCTACTACCTCTTTTCCGCCACAAAGCCCATAACGGGCGCGGCGGCGGTACTTCTCGCAGAGGAAGGGAAGATACGCTTCGACGATGAAGTAGGCAAATACATTCCCTCCTTCAACAATATAATGGTGAATGTGGATAACGGCGACGGTACGTATACACGCGTGCCTGCAAAGCGCCCCGTGCGCATAATAGACCTGCTCTCGATGACAGCGGGACTTGACTATAACCTTGCCTCGCCCGAGCTACACGCACTTATGAAAAAAACAGACGGCAGATGCCCCACGGTGGATGTGGCGAATATGCTCGGCGAACGCGGGCTTTTCTTCCACCCCGGCGAAAAATTCAGCTATAGCCTTTGCCTCGACGTTATGGGCGCGGTTATAGAGGTTGCCTCCGGCGAAAAGTTCGGCGAATACCTGAAAAAACGCTTTTTTGAGCCACTCGGTATGTCGCATACCACTTTTGACATTACTCCCGAGCTTAAAAAGCAGATAGCAACGCTTTATATTTTCGATAATGAGCAGAAAAAGCCGATCATAAAGAAAAACGGCAACGTTTTCATTTTCGGCAGCGAATATGAAAGCGGCGGCGCAGGCCTTGTTTCCACAGTAGACGACTATATAAAGTTTACAAATATGCTCACAAACCTCGGCGTTTCGGCAGACGGCACTCGTATTATGAGCGAAGAAAGCGTAAACTTTATGCGCAAAAACCAACTTACTGAAGAGCAGATGAATATGTTTTGGTCCGGTTGGAAATATTTGCGCGGCTTTGGCTACGGTTGCGGTGTGCGCACGGCACTCGTGCCCGAGCTTGTATACGGTCATTTTGCCCCCGGCGAATTCGGCTGGTGTGGTGCTGCGGGCGCTATGGTAATAGCAGACCCGGCAGAGGGCATTTCCGTTTACTATGCACAGCATATGCAGAACAGCTTTGAATGGGTAGTTCACCCCAAGCTGCGCAAGGCGGTTTACGATTCCTTTGGGCTTGTTTAAGGAGCGCTTATGCAGGAGAAAATAGAAAAGGGGAAGTACATAATTTTTCTTGATATAGACGGCACTGTTTTCGATGGCGAAAAAGTGCCCGAAAGAAATATTATGGCGCTTCGCCGCGCGAGAGCAGAGGGGCACAAGGTGTTCCTAAACACAGGCAGAGCGTACTGTATAGTTACCAAAGAAATTCTCGACGCGGTAGAGCCCGATGGCGTTGTTTGCTCTATGGGTACTGCTATTTTTGTGGGTGACGAGTGCATATATTCCGCTGTTATGAACGAAGATGACGTGAATTATCTTGTGAAATTCGGCGATGAACGCGACATTTTCGTTATTATAGAAAGTGTAGAGCAGCTCGTAAGCCTTAAAGGCCCTGGATATTTAAATCAGAACAACTTTATATACAGGGCAGAAGAGTTACGTGAAAAATACCCCGATATGAGGGTTTCGAAAGTATCGTTTATGCGTCTTCTCACGGAAGAAGAGCAAAATTTGCTTAAAAAGCGTTTCCACTCGGTATACGTTCACGAAAAGTATGCGGAAATCCCCCCCGAGGCCCACAATAAAGCGACGGCTATTGCGCGCGTTTGCGAATATTACGGCACGAATGTGGCGCATAGCATCGCTATGGGCGATAGCGGCAACGATGACGAAATGGTGAAATTTGCCGGTATTGGCGTAGCTATGGGTAATGCTACGGAAAATATAAAAGCGGTTGCGGATTTTATTACGCTTAACTGCGAAGACGGTGGCGTGGGCTATGCTTTGGAAAAACTTGTTTTTGGTGAATAATTTTAGATAACAAAAAGGTATTGCTTTCGCAATACCTTTTTTACATAAAAAAATCGTAGCTTTTGAAACATTCGTAAAAACCTGTTATCTCTTGGAGTTTTGGCAACGCCGTTTGATATCGTGAATATCGTGAGTATCGTTGCATAAAGTGTTGCACCAAATTTGCACCAAGATCACACCAACATTCAACGCTGTTCTGCTCGACAAATTGGAATTTGTTTAATTCGTTTCGTTAATCCATTTCTTTGACCAAGCAAATAATGCTTCGGACATCAAATTGAAATCTGCCGTTTCGCCATTTTTCAAATTCATAAATGTTTCAACGATAACCTGTTCATCGGAAGATACAACTTGGGGCAATTTTTTTTGGTGGCTGATATAGTTTCCCGTTTGTTTGAAAGCTATTGCCTGCACAACGAAAGAAGCTGATTTGTATAAATCTCGCAAAATATCCTCACTTTTTTCATGTAGCATATTGTGAACACAGCCGTGATATATGTTGCAAGCACCAATTTTAATTGCTCTTTCAACAGCTACCTTGTCAAGCAACGGCAATAATTCATCAAGGCTTCCTTTTATCGGGGTTGTATCATAATAAAACTGAAAAAGGTCGGAAGGCTCCCAATTCAAAAGCTCATCCTTGCCCGAAACAAATCCGCAAATCAGTTCTCTGTTGGGAAGGGTATCTAACATTGCATTGTATTTTTGAATATCCGTGACGGACAGTTGATCGAGTATTACGACAATGTCTATATCACTTGTTTCTGTCGCTTCACCGCGACCGTAGCTGCCTTGCAAACCAACGAACCATACACAGTTTGGAAAAGTTTTGTTTAGTGACTGCAAGAAGTTTTGCATCCAGACAGTAATATCTATCATTTTAATCGCCTCATAAAATTCAAGTTTATCGATTAGTTAGATTATACCATAAAAACGGCAAAAAGTAAATAGGACGGCAGAGTTTTTACAAATTGAACCGCCC
>JAFTLJ010000033.1 GCA_017456005.1 Clostridia bacterium
AAGCCGTAGCCCTTCTTGCCTGCAGCTCGGATGGTGTTGACAACAACGGAACCTTCAAAGCCTGCGTTTTCAGCGATCTGGCGAACGGGAGCTTCCAGAGCCTTTACAACGATCTGGATACCGGTCTTTTCGTCGCCTTCTGCTGTTTCGAGGAGCTTTGCAACCTCGTCGATCACGTTGATGAAGGATGTTCCGCCGCCGGGAACGATACCCTCTTCAACAGCTGCTCTTGTAGCGTTGAGGGCGTCTTCGATGCGGAGCTTCTTTTCCTTCATTTCTGTTTCGGTAGCAGCACCGACCTTGATAACTGCAACACCGCCGGAGAGCTTAGCCAGTCTTTCCTGGAGCTTTTCGCGGTCGAAGTCGGATGTTGTCACTTCGATAGCAGCCTTGATCTGGGAGATACGGGCCTTGATTTCCTCTGTTTCGCCGGCGCCGCCGACGATGATGGTGTTGTCCTTGTTTACCTTGATCTGTCTTGCCTGACCGAGCTGAGCGATGGTAGCTTCCTTCAGGTCGAGACCGAGTTCATCGCAGATTACTTCGCCGCCTGTGAGGATAGCGATATCGCGGAGCATTTCTTTGCGTCTGTCGCCAAAGCCGGGGGCTTTAACCGCTACGCAGGAGAACGTGCCGCGGAGCTTGTTGAGGATAAGGGTTGTGAGCGCTTCGCCCTCGATGTCTTCCGCAACGATAACGAGCTTTTTGCCTGCCTGAACGATCTGCTCGAGCAAGGGGAGAAGCTCCTGAATGTTGGAAATTTTCTTGTCTGTTATAAGGATGAGAGCGTCGTCGATAACAGCTTCCATCTTGTCTGTGTCAGTTACCATGTAGGGGGAGATATAGCCGCGGTCAAACTGCATACCTTCCACAACCTCGCAGTATGTTTCTGCGGATTTGGATTCTTCAACCGTGATAACGCCGTCTGCCGTAACCTTTTCCATAGCGTCTGCGATAAGGTTGCCGATAACCTCGTCGCCTGCGGAAATAGCGCCTACGCGTGCGATATCTTCTTTGCCGTTAACCTTTCTGGAGTTTGCAACGAGGCTTGCAACAGCTGCGTCAACAGCCTTCTGGATACCTTTTCTGAGAACCATGGGGTTTGCGCCCGCAGTTACGTTCTTCATACCCTCGCGAATGAACGCCTGAGCAAGAAGTGTAGCTGTTGTAGTACCGTCGCCTGCGGCGTCGTTTGTTCTTGTGGCAACCTCACGAACGAGAGAAGCTCCCATATTTTCCATAGGGTCTTCGAGCTCGATCTCTTTTGCTATTGTAACGCCGTCGTTTGTGATAAGGGGCGCACCGTATTTTTTATCGAGAACTACATTTCTGCCCTTGGGGCCGAGTGTGATTTTAACGGTGTTTGCGAGCTTGTCGATACCGCGTTCGAGCGCGGCACGGGCATCCATACCGTAAGCAATTTCTTTTGCCATTGTAAAATTCCTCCTAAAATAAAATCTTTTGTGCAATTATTCTACTATTGCAAGAATGTCGTCTGCGCGAACAACGATATATTCTTCGTTGCCGAGTTTAACTTCCGTGCCTGCATATTTGCTGGCAATAACTTTGTCGCCAACTTTAACGTCAAGTGCTACGCGAGCGCCTGTTTCGGCGTTGTATGCGCCGGGGCCAACCGCGATAACTTCTGCTGTCTGGGGTTTTTCCTTCGCAGAGCCTGCGAGGATGATACCGCCTTTTGTTGTTTCTTCCGCTTCGAGCATTTTGAGCACAACGCGGTCGGAAAGGGGTTTAAGTGTCATAAAAAGACCTCCAAATATAATAAAAAAATTATTTTCTTAAATTTTGGCACTCTACGCTTGCGAGTGCTAATTTCGTATTTTATTGTACATAAACCGCGCCTAAAAATCAATAGTTATTTTGATTGTTAACAGATTGTTCACAATTATTAAAATATTTTATGCAGGTTTATGAAATTTTCTGTGTTTTTTTGTGAACAAAGTTCATATATATTCCTTGAAAGGAAGTGTTTTTGTGGATCTGTTCTCTTGTGTGGAACTTTTTCTATCTGCCCTAATTCTATGCGGCGGAGGGTTCTTTACATTCTACCTTAAAGGATTTTTCTTTTTGCACCCCGTAAAAACCGCGAGGGAGATGTTTAAAAAAAGTGAAAAAAACGGCATTTCGCCGCTGCGCGCACTTTCGGCTTCCCTTTCGGGCACGCTGGGCGTGGGCAACATCGTGGGCGTGGCTGTGGCGCTCATTCTTGGTGGTGCGGGTGCTCTCTTCTGGGTGTGGGCAAGCGCACTTATTTCCATGGTGCTGAAATACTGCGAAATAACGCTCGGCGTAAAATACCGCAAAAAAAGCGGCACGGGCTTTGCGGGCGGGCCGATGCACTATATGAGCGAAGGTCTGCGGAGCCGTGCGGGCACGTTTTTCGCCTTTGTTTTTTGCACGGCGGGGGTAATTTCCTCCTTTGCACTCGGCAACATAGTGCAGGTGAGCGCGGCGAGCGATGCGGCAAGCATAATCTTCGGTGCGGACAAAATCGTTTTTGCCGCCGTGCTCAGCGGCACAGTGGGGCTCGTGGCGTTGGGTGGATTTGAGCGAATTTCGCGCGTTACCAGCATTCTTCTGCCGCTTATGAGCGGGGTCTACCTCGTCCTTTGCGCGGCGATAATACTGCGCGAAATTTCGATTATACCCAAAATAACGGCAAGCGTTTTTGAGGGCGCTTTTTCCGCAAATTCCGCTGTGGGCGGTGTGCTCGGTTTTCTGCTTTCGGGCGCCTTTTCGCAGGGCGTGGCAAAGGGCACCTTTTCGCACGAATCGGGCAGCGGCACCTCCCCCATGGCACATGCGAATGCGCAAACGGATAGCCCCGCGCGCCAAGGGCTTCTGGGGCTTTTCGAAGTTTTCGCAGATACTATCATAATGTGCACGCTTTCCGCATATGTAATACTTATAGCGTGGGAAAAAGGCATATGTGAAGAAGGCGGCATGGCGCTTGTGCTCCGCGCCTTCGGCACGGAACTCGGCACGTGGGCAGAATACGTCGTGGGCGCGGCAATAGTCCTTTTCGCTTTCTCCACGGTCATCTGCTGGGCGTTCTACGGCAAAACCTGCCTTGCATACATAACAAGCTCAAAAAAAGCAGAACGCATATACATTCTGCTTTATCTTGCCTTCTGTATTTTCGGTGCGGCGCTTTCGCAGGACATCGTGTGGAAAACGGCAGACGCCGCTGTGGCGCTTATGACGGCAACAAATATGCCGGCGCTGTTCCTTTTGCGCCGCGAAATAAAAGAAGAAACCAAAACTCTCTTTTAATTCTGCATTATTTTTTAAGTTTGCCGAGGACCTTGCCGAAGCATACTACCTGATTAAATTCGGAAAGCGGAATGTCGCTATATGCAGGGTTCAGGGAAATGAGCCTGTCACCGCCGAATTTTTTCACAAAGCTATCACCGTCTACGGAAAAGATACCGTATTCGCCAACCTCTACGTTTTTCGCGCTTTTAACGAGCAAAATATCGCCGCTCGTGTACTTGGGCAACATACTGTCGCCGTACACTTTTATGGCAAAATCCGCCTCGTCCGTAACGGGTGTGGAATATAGCGAAATGTTGGTATAATCCGAAGAGGAAAGGTAAGAGCCCGTACCCGCGGAAGCGGAGATGTTGTAAAGACGAATGATACGCGTTTTAGGCACGTCGAGCGAGTAGGTCACCGTTGATTGCTCGCGCAATACGCGCGCATGCTCCTCTGTTATAATGCGGTTTACAAGCGCTCTGCCCTCTTCGCCGAGTTCCATATATTTTTCAAAATATTCGTTGTTCACAAAAGAGTTTGCCTCTGCACGTTTTCTGCCCATCATTTCGTCTATGGAAACACCGAGCGTATCGGAAAGGGCGCAAAGCGTGGAAAACTTCGGGTCGGCGCTCGCCCCTGCGAAAAGCTTATTTATCGTGCCAAGCGAAATACCCGATTTTTCCGCCAAAGCCTCGTTGGTAAGATTTTTTTCTTTCTTTATTTTCTTTATGTTAGAGAGCCAGTCCATAAACACCTCACAAAAATCAAAATTTAACATCGGCGTTCGCCGATTACCTTTTACGGTAAAATTATACCACAAAATATAAAATTTGTAAACCTTTTTCTTGTAAATTTTCTATAATTTTATAAATTTTTATCAAAATTTATCGAATTTGGTATTGACAATTACCGTACGAGGTAGTATAATAGAGCCACAAACAACCCCGAACGGTAAAATTTCAGGAGGCTATCATATGAAAAAAACAAATGTTGAAAATTTCGATGGGTACGTAGTTCATTCCTATTACGTAGAATGCCCTTATACGGAAGCGAAAAATGAAAGCCGCCGCAAAAATGTTTTTCTCCGCCATTTTGCGTTTGCCGCGCTCGCGCCCATAGCAATTTTGGCAGATACGGTGGTTGCCATTTTCCAATAATGCTATTACGGTTTTGTTCTGATATATACTCATTTTTTCTCAAGCAAAAAACGCCCCGAAGCACAGGGCGTTTTTTGTTGTTATATCGCTTTTTTGCTTTATTTCACCAAAGCCTTATAAATATCCTCTGCGCAAATGCTTGCATCCTCGTACATCGTTTTGCCTGCGTTCCGTTTCACAAACGTATCGTCCACAGCCATTATTTCCGTCTGTACACCGCAGAGCATTCCGCGCCTGCTCATTTCATCGCAAAGCAGCATACCCATACCGCCCGCGCGTATTTCTTCTTCCAGGAAAATTATCTTCTTCACGCCGCTTGGCAAAAGGCGCGCTGCGTTTTCCGCGCATTCGCCGTACGGCTTTATTTTTTCGAGCAATATTATGCCCGCGCGCACGCCGTTTTCGCGCGCTTTGTCGCACGCGGCGAGTGCTTCTGCCGCGATAATGCCATCTGTTATTATAACGGCATCGAGGCTTTCGTTTTTCGCAAAATTTGCCGCAGCGCCGAGTTTCTCCGCCATCTCGCCGGCGTAAAATTCTGCGTTTATACGCGCGTTTTCACATCCTCTGGGGTAGCGCACAGCGCACGGCGTACCGAGCGCAATGCTTTCCGCCAGCGCTTTTTTTAGCGTCTTTTCCGTTACGGGTGTGTATATCGTCATATTCGGTACACCGGAAAGGAAAGCCACATCGAAAAGCCCGTGGTGCGTAGCACCGTCTGCAGCGTTGAGCCCTGCCCTGTCCACGCAAATGGTAACGGGCAGATTTTGCAGCGCAATATCGTGTATTATATTGTCGTAACCCCTCTGCAAAAAGGAGGAATATATCGCCGCCACGGGGCGCATACCGTTCGCCGCAAGCCCCGCCGCGAAAGTGAGCGCGTGCTCCTCTGCTATGCCGACGTCGAAAAAGCGTTCCTTGTGCGCTTCTTTAAAGCCGCAAAGCCCCGTTCCGTCGCACATAGCGGCGGTTATGGCGCAAATTCGCTTATCGCTTGCCGCCATTTGCGTAAGGCTTTCACCCATGATTTCGGAAAAGCCCTTGCCCACGTCTTTTTTTCCGCTTGCAGGGGAAATTCCGTGGTAGTAGGAGGGGTCTGTTTCCGCAGGCTCATAGCCCTTACCCTTCTTCGTGCGGACGTGAACAAGCACGCATTCGCCCAGCTTCTTTGCCTCGCGCAGAAGGCTTTCAGTTTTTTCAAAATTATTGCCGTCTACGGGGCCAAGGTACGTTATGCCCATGCTTTCGAAATAATTGGAGCCGTATAGCGCGCTTTTAAGTCCCTTTTTCGTGCGCCTTACTATGCGATAAAGCGGCGGAACCTTATGAAGAACATCCTCTGTAAATTTCTTCGTTTTAAAGTAGTAGGATTTGTTGCGCAGGCGCGCAAGGCTTTCCGCAAACCTGCCTATATTTTTGGAAATGGAAATCTCATTTTCATTTAAAATTATTATGAGTTTGAGGTTCTTTTCGCAGTTATTGAGCGCCTCGTGTATCATACCGCCCGTATAAGCGCCGTCGCCAAGCACCACAACGGTGTATGCATCGCTACCGGAAAGTCTATCCGACATAGCAAAGCCAAGCCCTGCGGAAAGCGAGGTAGAGCTGTGCCCTGCACCGAAAGCATCATATTCGCTTTCAAAAATATTGGTAAACCCCGAAATTCCGCCGGGTTTACGCAGTGTATCCATACGGGAAAAACGCCCCGTCAGCATCTTATGAACATAGCTCTGGTGCCCAACGTCGAAAATAACGTGGTCGCGCGGGCAATCGAACACACGATGAACAGCCATGGTAAGCTCCACTGCGCCGAGGTTGGAGGAAAGATGCCCTCCGTTTTCATGCACGCGGAAAACGAGCTCTTTGCGTATTTCCGCGGCAAGCTCTGCCATAGCCTCCGAAGGCAGAGCCTTCAGCTCCGCAGGCGTATTTATTTTTCCGAGATATTTGTAATTTTCCGCACTTTTCACGTTAGAACCCTCTCAAAAGCGATTTAATGGTTTAATTATACCACAAAATTGTTAATAAAAAAAGAGTTTTGCGAAAAATTCTCGCTATTGCTTTTTTACATTATGTATGGTAAAATAAAAAAGTAATATATCAAAACGTCGTTTTTGTACAAATTATACATATTTTCAAATTAAAGTTTTCAAGGAGCGCTTATGGCACCCATAACTTTTGAATTTCACGGCAAAGGGTACCTCACGCTTTCGGCAGAGGGGAAATGCGTAACACTTTCGGAAGAAAGCCCGAAAGCAGAGCTTTCGCTTTCCGAAGGCGAGAAAATCGAAGCCGTGCACAGCGAAAAAAAGCCGAAAACAAAAGAAAATTTAACGCCCGCAAAAATAATTTTCGGTTCGATTATCGGTATATTGCTTTTGCCGCTTGCCATCGTTTTATTATTGCTTTATTTTTTTATTGAAGTATACGGCGGCGAAGGAATAGCACCCGAACAGTTTTTTTGCGAAAACAGTCCTTTTACAACGAAATTCAGGCTTGCTTTGAAAAGCACGAACGAAGAAAACGTGCAAATTTATATCGATAATCCCGTTTACAATAAAAAGAATTTCAATTATTTGGCGTTGCCCAAAATAAGAGTGGGGAACGCGGAATTATGCGAGGAAGCAGAATTTTCCTATCCCCAACCCCAAGTCCGCGCAGATTACAGATGGGATGTATATCCCCTACTGGTATTTGTAACTGCTATTTCGCTTGCGCTTGCCGCGCTGGGAGTTTTCTTTATGTTCCATCTCCCGCCCATAGCGGAGAACCCCGTTTTCTTTATCCTCGGCTTGCTTGCATCTCTCGTGCTTGCGGCGTTTCCCTTGCTTGCCGCATTTGCAATTCGGCGAACAGAAAACATACTTAAAGAAACCGAAAACAATATACTCACACTCACGAAAGGAAAAATCGAAAAATGAAAAAAATAGCTATCTTCGGCTCTACCGGCTCCATTGGCGAAAGCACACTCGCCATCGTGCGCGAAAACCCCGATAAATTCCGCGCCGTTACGCTCGTAGCAGGCAAAAACATAGAAAAGCTCATATCTCAGATACGCGAATTTCACCCCGAAAACGTATATATCACAAGCGAAGAAAACGCCGCGCGCCTTCGCGCGCTCTTCCCCACGCTCAACGTCTACTGCGGCGAGGAAGGGATGGAGGAAATTTCGCTCCGCACAGATTTCGACATCTCTGTTTCCGCGCTCGTGGGCATAGCAGGGCTTTCCCCCACTTACAATATGATAAAGAACGGCAAAACCGTGGCTCTTGCCAACAAAGAGGTGCTTGTGGCAGGCGGCGAGCTTATTATGAACACGGCGAAGGAAAGCGGAGCCACTCTGCTCACCGTAGACAGCGAGCACAGCGCAATAATGCAGTGCCTGCAGGGCGAAGAGCAGAACAAGATAGACAAAATATTGCTAACAGCCTCGGGCGGGCCATTTTTCGATAAGGAAATAACAGACGATATTACCCCCGCGGACGCGCTCAACCACCCCACCTGGAGCATGGGCCCTAAGGTAACGATAGATTCCTCCACGATGATGAACAAAGGCTTTGAGGTTATAGAGGCAAAATGGCTCTTCGGCGTGGAGCATACGCAAATCGAGGTCGTGGTTCACAGAAAGAGCCTTGTGCACTCCATGGTGCAGTTTGCCGACGGCACCATAATGGCAAATATCGGCCCCAAATCCATGCAGATTCCCATAGCGTACGCGCTAAACTACCCCGAACGATTGCCAAACGGCATAGAAAAGCTCGATCTTTTCGAGGTTTGCGACCTTAAATTTGAAAAGCCGAAAATAGAAAAATTCCCTTGTTTGCGCCTGGCGTACGAGGCGATAGCAAAGGGGCACAGCGCACAGGTCGTGCTGAATGCGGCAAACGAGGTGCTCGTAGCGGCGTTCCTCGCAGGAAAGGTTAAATACACCGACATTCCCAAGGGTATCGAAAAGGTTATGGCGCTCTATGCACCGCGTCCGCTTGCAACTGTGGCGGAAATACTCGCATTCGATAAAGAAGTAAAAGCAAAAACAGAAGAAATGATAAGAGAAAATGAAATTTAAGAAAGGAACTCGTCTATGAAGAAAATTTTAGCGCTCCTTCTCTGTGTAGCAATGACCGCGGCGATAGTTGCCTGCGGCGGCGCAGGCACACAGCCCGAAACTTCTGCCCCCACGCAGGGCACACAAGGCACGGGCGGCACATCCTCAACCACAACGGAAAGCGCCGGCACAACAACGAATACCACTATTAACACTACTACCAACAACACCACTAACAATACCACCAACACTACTAATACCACTACCAACACCACTACTAACACTACTAATACCACTACTAACACCACTGTTACGACAAAACCAACAACAAGCACAACGCAAACCACAACAGGTACTACGCAAACCACAACAGGTACTACGCAAAAGCCCGTAACACCTCCCACCCCCGTAAGCAAAAACTTCGACGAAAACAATATTATACTTTCTTTCGGCGCGCTTTCGGATATACATATTACCGGCAGCGGGAACAACGTTGCAAACAGCAAATTCCGCGCAGCACTTGCACAACTCAAGTTAGAAGCGGCAAAGCACGACAAAAACGGGCTCGATGCCGTTACCGTAGCCGGCGATATCGCCGACACAGGCAAAAAATCACAGGTAGATGTCTTTTCTCAAATAGTAAAAGAATCCGGCATAGAAAACTTTATGATAGTTCCGGGCAACCACGACCATTACAGCGAAGCCTCTGCCTCGCTCGAATATTATCTGCAATCCATGGGCGAATACTATTTCAAAAACGACGTAGACAGATCTATGATAAGCAAGGGCGCGCGCCACTGCGTTGTCGGCGGCTACCACTTCTTATTCTTGGAGCCCACAAAATACAGCAGCAACTGCCCCTATGACAAAGACGTAATGGAATGGCTCGACAGCACACTCAAGGAAATAACGGAAAAAGAACCGAACGCATATGTCTTTCTTTACACTCACCCTATGATCTACAAAACCTGCTACGGAAGCGAGCTTTCCGGCGGCAGCTGGTACACAACTTACCTTACGGAAACTCTTTCCAAATACCCTCAGGTGGTAACCTTCGGCGGTCACCTGCACTTCCCCGTAAACGACGAACGCACAATTATGCAAACAGCCTTCACCTCGCTCGGCTGCGGCTCTGTTCGCTACCTCGCCATAGAGCGCGGATACAGTAACATGGCAAGCGCTACCGTTCCGAAGGATGCACACGATGTTTCTTCCGGTCTTCTTGTTCAGGTGGACGTAAACGGCAACGTGCGCATAACAAGAATGGATTTTTCCAATAACACCACATTCAAAACACCTTGGGAAATTCCCTACCCAACTGCAGACGGTGCACACCTCACAAAATACAGCGCGGACCGCGCAAGCAGCAATAAAGCGCCCACACTTTCGGGCACACCCACTCTTAACGTAAACATTTCTCTGACAACGGGCGTGGTTTCGGGCGCAACACTCACCGTTCCCGCAGGCAGCGACGATGACCTTGTGCACCACTATAACGTAACGGTTAAAAACGAAACTACAGGCCAGGTACAGGCATACAAGTTCCTTTCCGATTTCTACCGCCACTCGCAGGTTTCCGGTATGGCAAAAACGCTCACTTTCCCGCTCGACATATCCGCAACAGGCACTTATACGGTAGAAGTGGTCGCCGTAGACTCTTGGGATGCAGAAAGCGGCAAAATCACCTGCCAAAAGCAGGTAGGCACTGCCGGCGGCACTATTTCCGCAGAGCTTCCCGAAGTTTATACGGATTTTGAGTTCAAAAACGGAACGGTAACGGATACAAACGGAAAATTTGCGATAACCTTAAACGGCGCGACGGTAGTTAACACGCCCCTTACTTTCGCCGGCAAAACAGCAACGGTAGGCGCGCTTAAGGTTAGCAAAAGCGGCGAACACGCTGTGGTAAAATTCAAAGATTACACAGCCTCCACTCTTACAAACTTCTATAACAGCGACACGGGCTTTTCCGTGGAGGCGCTGTATATAAACTATGCGCCGAACAGCAAACAAGGCATAGTTTGCGGCACTCACAGCCCGGGCGGCTGGGGGCTTGCAGAGGCAGGCGGCGTGCCTTATTTCTTCACATACGTAGGAAGTGGCAGTATAAATATTTCCGCAAGCAAAGCAACCTCTCAAACAGAGCTCAACCACATAATCGGCACAGTTCTCTACGATAGCGTTGCCAATAAAACATATACAGCTGTATACGTAAACGGCGAGCTTGCAAACAGCGGTTCCTACACGGGCAAAGTCGGGGTTCACAGTACGGAAGCCATCGGCACGGCGTTCTGCTTCGGCGCAGACATCGGCGGCGGTGGAAAAGGCACGGATTTCCCGATGACAAACTTTGTGCTGGCAGATGCGAAGATATACGCCCACGCGCTAAACTTCAAGCAGGCAGAAACGGCATATAAAAATGCAGTAGAAAAATTCGGCAAATAAACAAATAAAAAATGCACTTGCATTTCTCTCTGCATTCTTAGCGGAGAATTAGCAGAACGAAAACTTAGGCAGAGAACTTGTTTTCTCTGCCTATTTGTGATATAATGAAATAAGTGATGAAAAATGGACGAACTTAAAAATCGCAAGACCACTCGGTTGAAGGGTGCGGACTATAATCGAAACCAAGCCGTGTTTCTCACGATATGCACGAAAGAAAGACGTTGTGTTCTCTCTCGCATTGTAGGGACC
>JAFTLJ010000034.1 GCA_017456005.1 Clostridia bacterium
GACACAAAAGCGAAGCCCCGAGCGAGGCGGGGCGATTTTTATTCTATATTACCTTTATTCTTCTCACTAAGCTTTTGATTGATTAAATTTAGATTCCGTTGTTCGATCTTATCAGCAACACAATATGCAAATACAATAACCATAGTAAAAATCAAAGCTGCAATACAATAAACGACCAAACTCTTAAGCTCAAAACGAGTGCTTCCAAATATATATCCGCCTACAAACAGGACTAAAAGGCTGAATGCTATTACTACCATACGTCTTATCCAAATATGTTTGGAGAAAAGCTTAAGCTCAAAAGTAAAAAAGGAAAACAAATGCACTGGGATTACAACGCTAATCATATGATAAAGATGTTTTATATTAATAGCATCAGACCAAATAAGCGACAGTATAATAAATAAAATTGACACCACTCCCATCGTGTATATAAAAGAACGAAAATAGCTTTTAAACATATCTATACCCCCAATTTTTTCTTGATTTCTGATACATACTGCCTCGAAACAATAAGTTTTTCTTGGTTAACAAGGGTTGCTGTAAGGCGACTGTTTTCTGCTTTTCTTATACTCAACATTTTATCCAAATTAGCAATTACGGTTTTAGATATTCGAGAAAATCGTAAATTTCTTAAGCTTTCTTCAATCTTATAAAGTTTAGCCATTGCTTCATAGATTTCATTTTCTGTACAGAAAAATATCTTACCATCAACCGATTCAAAGTAAAAGATCTCTTTTATTGGTATTAAAAATGTTTCTTCATCTTTTTTTCCTGCCACAGTCAATCCAACGGCAGATATCTTTGAAACAATATCATTAATCTCATTTGTCATTTTTTCGCAAACGATAGATATTTCAGTTTCCTTTATATTGGGGTCTTCAACAATTGTAACCTTCAAAAAAACATCTCCCTTCCTTTGTTGTAGCTCTATTATACAAGACTTAAAAATAAAAGTCAATCGATTTTTCTTGTCTTGCAAATACACGAGGGTAAGATGCATTTTAATAGTTTGGATTGTAAAAAGATTGACGTACCTGCTTTATCGCAGGTACGCCAAGGGTGGTTTTTTTGTTTTAAGAAAATTCATTATTCACGAAGAATAAGGAACAAAAATTATATTCAACTTTTTCTTTTTGAAAGAAAAAGTTGCAAAAAGAAGCAAAAAGCGACCTTTTCGGGTCGCTTTGGAATTTTTTATTTTATCGTTTCCATCCAACGTACTGCTGCGCCAAACCACTGTGCCGCTGTGGGGTTTACAGCGCTTACAACATTGTTTGCAAGGGAAATGCCGTGGCCGCCATAGGGGTAGATGTGCATTTCAAAGGGGATTTTGTTCTTTGCGAGAGCTGCCGCAAGCAAAATGGAATTTTCTACGGGAACTGTTGTGTCCTCGCGCGTGTGCCAGAGGAACGTGGGAACGGTGTTTTCGTCTACGCGTGTTTCGAGAGAAACTTTAAGGCGTGCGGCTTCATCTTCCCTTTCATCGTGGAGGATATTGTCTATAGAGCCACGGTGTGCATATTCGCCGCTGGAAATAACGGGGTATGCGAGTATCATGCCTGCGGGGCGTGCATAGTTTTCGGGCATTTCGATAGCGGAGGTAACATATTCGCTGTTGTAAAGAATACCGAGGCTTGCCGCGAGGTGACCGCCTGCGGAATAGCCCGTAACGAAAACATAGTCGGGATCGATGTGGAATTTTTCTGCGTTATCTTTTATAAACTTCATAGCGAGAGCTGCTTCGATAAGCTGACCGGGGAATTTTTTGCCCTTTTGATCCTTGTTTTTCGTGGAATAGTCGAGCACGAAAGCATTGTAGCCTGCCGCGAGGAAGGATGTGGCGATAGGTTCACCTTCGCGGTTGGAACAGAATGCGTAAGCACCACCGGGGCAGATGAGAACAGCTTTTCTTTTTTTATTAAAGGGCATATCGTCTGCGACGCCTGCGATAAACGCTGTAAGAGTTATTTTTTTATCGTCTGTTTCGCAAAGTGTGAAAACTTCAATAGAGGGGTAAATAAGCATAGTGAAAACTTCCTTTTCATAAGATTTATTATAATTCTATAGTATCATTTTACGGCGTAAAAGTCAAGTATCTGTGTTTAAATCGACCGAACATCATTTATTTATCCATTTCATAAATTGCATCCCCATAAGAATTTCGCCCATAGTCCAGCCTGTTTCTACACAGCAGGGGGACCAACCGATGTCGTGAGGCACACCGTATATCTCACGGCGCTCCACGTCGAAGCCTCGGCTCCAGCTTCCGTGAAGAGAAGCATCTTTGCTATGAACCTGGCATCTTGCCAGAAAGCGTGTGATCTCAAGCCACTTTTTATAGAAATAGTGGTCTTTCGTGACCATATAAGCATATGCAAAGCCGAGCGGTAGCCAGTTGTTGGAGTAGAGCATGTCAACAACGGGGTCGCCATTTTCGGCAAGCAGGGCGCATTCACCGTTTTCGCGCCGAGAGCAAGATGCGCGGTAGCCGGTATCCCATTCGCAAAAGCCGCCGCTTTCGTGCTGAACACGCTCAAGGTCCTTTGCCACGCGATAGAGCCACTGAAGGTGCGTTTCTTCGCCCGTTACTTGCCAGAGAACGGAAAGTGGGAAGATAAGGCGGCACATTTCTTCTGTTTCACTCGTTTCGCGCTCATTTTCCGGATAAAGCGTCATCACTCTTGTGAGCCCTTTCACGCCGACCTCCAAAAATTCCTTAGGTGCGCCCGCGCGGTAAGCCAGCAGTAGCGCGGCTTGGTAAAAGCTGTTGTGGTGCGCCTTTGTTGTAATGCGGTAGTCGGTTTCGCGGTATCTTTTTTCGCTTTCTTCATCCATAAATGATGCTACCGTGCACGAGGTGCGAAGCCCGCTTGGCCCCGTTGTGCGAAGAAGGTAATGCAGTGCTTCCACCGCATTGCCGAAATATCGGCTGCCGCTTTCGGTATAATTCTGGCACAGGAGCGTTGGCAATATGGCTCTGGCAACGTCGTCCTGGTAACAGGTCCCCCAGGCGTTTTCTGTCCAGCGCAGCATACCCTTGTGTGCTCCTTCTTTTTCCTGCATATATTCAAAGCAGAAGCTTTCAAGGTTTTCAAAAATTTTTTTGCTTTCAAGATTTCCCGTGATAAGCCAATCGAGCATAAATGCGCCGCCAGTTTCCCCCGAGCAATCGGTGCGCACGAGCGTTTCGAGTTTCTGTAAGCCGTCTTTTGCGGAAATGTGGTGGCTCAAGCCCTCTTTAACACCGCCTTTTCCGTTGTCAAAAAGCATATCTGCGTTTTTGAACCAGTCAAGCCCCATACGCACAACAGCGTCTGCGTCGGAAGGCTTTTCTATATCGATATTTTTTTCAAAACTGCAGATGGGCGCGGGGAAACCAGGCGAAACCGTCTCTCCCGCAAGAAAAGAAATAATATAACGAAGCACGCATTGCCAATTTTTAATGGGTGCGAAGCGCGCACGATTGAAATTGCATAGGCGAAAGGAGCAGATAAGCGTATTTCTGTCAAGCAGCCACAAAGCGGGAATGCCCTTATCAAGCTTCGCCGCTTTTGCATCAATGTGCGCGTGCGCATTTAGATAATCGTAGTAGGAGAGAATAGGCTCAAGGTTTTTTTGCAGAAAATCGTATATGCAACAATCGTTATAGTGCCCGTCTAATATATCACCTGCGAACAGCCCTTCCATAAAGACGGGCTGTTCGCGGTACAGCAGACGCTGATGATCCATCTTCTGCACGTTTCCGCTTCCGTGGTAGCCCACGGAACGCATAAACTCCGCGAAGACGGGCTTTCCGGTATTTCTCAATGCCTCAAATTCGGTGCGCAGAGGGGCCGGCAGAATTTTTGCCTCCTCACAGTTTCCGCCCAGAAAAGCATAGGCATCGTAAGCTTCGAAATCTATAGACTCGTATTCTTCAAATTTGAATTGCTCTGCATTGGGGCAGCTTTTTGCAATTAAGCTCGCAAGGTCACTTTCGCCATTGCCTAAAATAAGTATTTTATTCATAAAAACTTCCTTTTTTATAAGATATATATGCCTCTTTAATGGCAAGTGGTATAAAAGTCAAGTATCTACCCGTACAAACCCACCGTAATCGAAAAGTGCTCCTGCGCCGAGGCTTTGTATTTCCACACCGTGTGCCCCGGCAAAATCGCGTATTTTTTTGCCGTCGGGGTGGGAGAGTATATTGCCGAAAAGGCAGACCTTTTTTGCGCCGAACGTGGCGGAAGCACCGCCTATAAAGCCGGTGCCGTATTTTTCTATGCCTATATGCCCGGGTGAAATGAGCAGGGCATCTACACCGTGCGTGCGCGCCGCTTTGTATATGCCCGTATCTGCTGTGACGAGTGCATTCCCCACGGGCATTACAGAGCATTTTGCATAGCCCTGGCGCACGTTTACGAGCGTAAGACATTGTTCCTTTGCATAGTCCAGCACCTCGCGGCTTGCGTGTTTTTCGCACGCAAAAAGCAGGTTTCCGTGTGCGAAAAGGTTCAGCGCCACGTCGGCAGGGTAGAGCTTGCCCGCTTTTGCCGCTACCGTTCGGAACGGTATGCCGTGCTTTTCAAGGGTAGAAATAAGCGCCGTATGCTCTGCATACACAAAAAGTGTACCGCATACGTTTACAGCAAGCATATCGGGGTGCGAGCACACGGGGAAATCGAGCGCGGAAAACGGCGGCACGCGCAAAACCGTGCCGTAGCTTTCGAGCCACGCACAAAATTCCGCGGGAAAATTTGTATTTACAAGAAAATAAGTCATAATAACTCCACAAACAAAAAACCTCTTCGATTTACGAAGAGGTTTTAAGACAACATTAGGCTTTGAAGGCGTTTTGTCAGCTTCTTTCTACCTTACCGGAACGAAGGCAACGAGAGCAAACGCTTACAGTCTTATGTTCGCCGTTAACAACAGCACCAACTTTTCTGATATTAGCCTTCCAAGTTCTGCCGGTTTTACGGTTAGAGTGGGAAACATTGTGACCGAATGTAACACCTTTACCGCAGTACATACATTTTGCCATATCTACACACCTCCAATATTTTAATTTCGTCTACAAAAAACAAACCGCTGTTTTTGCGCGATTTATGAATCTGTTGCAGCATAGCGAGATAGATTATACCATACCATTTTAAAAAAATCAAGACTTTTTTTGCGTTTTTATAAAACTTATTGAAATTTTTTTTATTTTTCTGCCTTAAATGCCTCTAAACGGTTGATTTTGAAGCCTTTTGCCGAAAAATTTCGCTCATACTCTGTTTGAACGTTGCTTTCTGCCCACTCGCTTGCGTGCAGATCGAAGCAAACGTCGCGCATTTCGTAGCCTGCTTTGGGGAATTCTTCAAGGGAAAATTCAAAAAGACCGATATTGTCTGTTTTAAATTCTATTTTGCCGTCGTCGGCAAGCAGATTTTTGAAAAGGCGCAGGAAGCCTTCGCTCGTGAGCCTGCGCTTTGCGTGGCGTGCCTTGGGCCACGGATCGCAGAAGTTGATATATATGGTTTCGAGGCTCTTTTCGTCGAGAAGTGCGGTGAGCGCCGCCGCGTCGCCGCAAATAAAGCGAACGTTGGGAAGGTTTTCCGCCTGAACCTTTTCGGAGGCGAATATAACAACATCGCGCACCTTTTCCACGGCGAGGAAAGCCACGTCGGGGTTGCGTTTTGCTGTTTCCGTTATAAAAGTGCCTTTGCCGCAGCCGATTTCGGCGCGGAATTTCGTAAAACCGGGAAAAAGCTCGGCAAGCGAAAGCTTTTCGGGGTTTTCTTTATCAAATTCTATAAACAGCTCCTTGCAGGCATCGAACCTTGCATCGCCGTTTTTCTTTTTTCTTACACGCATACAGTGTTTCCTTTCGGGATATTACATATTACACATACATTCTATCACACATATTTTATTTTTGCAAGAAAAAATGAATTTTATCGAAAAAAGAGAATAAAATAATTGCGTGCGGCCACACTATTAGTGGACCGTGAATGAATTTAAAATTTAATTTATCGGTGAGGTAAATATAATGCTTGACAGAATAGCACTTTTACTCGTTATAATAGGCGCATTTAACTGGGGCAGCATAGGGCTTTTCGGCTTCGATATAGTAGGCTGGCTCTTCGGCGGCACAGGCGCGCTTATTTCCAGAATAATTTTCACGCTTGTGGCGCTTGCGGGCGTTTGGTGCGTTTCGCTTCTTTTCCGTTCCCGCGAGGAAATTACCGCAGGCAGAGATTAAATGCAAAAAAGCAACCTTCGGGTTGCTTTTTTGTGTCAGAGTTAAATTTTCGGCATAATTACCGTGGTGAGCGCCTTGCGCTGGTCTTCCTTCGGTGCTTGAAGCTTACCGCTTGCTAAAAGCGCTTTCAGGCAATGAAGCAGAAACCAGCCGTCGGAGCTGAAAAGATACTGCAGGGTATATTCCTGGGCTTTACGCATATGCGCCTGTGTTGCGGCAAGCTCGGCGTCAATATACGTTTTCTTTATTTTCGCAAATTCGCTATCCAGCTTTTCTTTTATTTCATCTCCTATAGCAATGAGCTTTTGCTGTATTTCTTTATTTGCGAGAATAACTATCTGCCAAAGAAATTTTCCGTTTTCGTCGGTTTTTATATATCCGCGCTCGGCAAGCCAAGCCGCATCGCCGCGGTTGATCGCGCCATCTTCTTTTTCGCATTTGTAAAGCATAATTACGCGCTCCGTTTCGTCAAAGCCTCGGCGGTCGCGTATTACGCGGCTTTCCGACCATTCGCTGTCTACCCGCCAAAGCGCCGTATCGGTATTATTGCTCCAGCAGGGGCCAAACCAGTTTTTCATATAAATATAATCTTCGGGAAGAAGCATATCTTGGTTCGTTACAGTGGCAACGCAAATATTGTGCCCGCCGTCGGGGCGAAGCGTGGCAACCTCTTCGAATTTGATTTCTTCCTTCATAAACTTTTCGCCGGAAAGCGATGCTATAAGCGGAATTAGCGCCCAAAGCAAAAAGTTTTTGTCGTTTTGGGCGCAGATTATACGCTCGTCATCAAGAATACCGCTTGCGGCGAGCTTATCGTAAAGCTCGTGAGCGAAAAGCCCCGCCGCCTTTTTATACATAGCATCCCGTATGGTAAGCAGTTCCGAAGTCGGTTCTGCTATTACCATATTTGATAAATATTTTTCTTTTTCCAAGGTCAAGAGCCCGTATTTTTCAAGGTGAGAGGCTTCGCTTTCAACGTAAACCGGGGAAACGCCGAGGTCGTCGGCAATTTCGTTTATCGTTTTCGGCGTGTTTTTCACACTGTATAAAATATTTTGGGCAAGGGAAGAACGCAGAAAGTTATCAAGGTTTTTTTCTCCTACGCTTCCGCAAAGGCCGTAGCTGTTGAATTTTATAGGGTTGAATTTAAGCTCGCTTGCTTTTCTCATAGTATCCATACCTCGTTTCAAATCTTTTTTTGCTTCAAACAAATGCCATTTCACCGTGCCGAGCGGTATACCGAGCTCGCGCGATATTTCCGCTTGCTTTTTATTTTCAAAATAATAGGCGATTATAATTTGCCGTTGTGTTCCCGACAAATAGGCTATCTCTCTTTGCAGGCGGCGCAGCGTTTCTTTTTCATCATCTTCAAAGAAGTTTGTTTCTTCGCCGGCGAGCGTTTCCGCTATTTCGTCTACGGAAATGCTGAAGGCGTTTTTGCCTGCAGAGCGGTAGTAGTTTGCCAGAGTGTTGTGTGCCACAGCCCATATAAATTTATTTGCGTCGGCAATATCATCTTTTGCAAGCAACGCTCGGTATGCGCGCAGAACTATTTCCTGCGAAAGGTCTTCGGCGTCTTGCTCTGTTTTTGCACGCTTCAGTGCAAAGCCGAATATTGGTTTTAAATATTCTGTTATTATTTTTTCGGCATTTTGTTTTTGCATTTGTTTTCTCCTGTGGTTGTGAAAGCTTTCAACCATATAGACACAAGTTTTTGAAAAGGTTGGCGTTTTAGAGAAAAATATTTGAATTTATTTTATCATATGCAGTGAATATTGTCAAATAATCATATTTTTGCCTCTGTGTGAATATGTATATATAAACACTTTGGGGGAGGCTTAATATGAGAAAATATATCGAAAAAATAAAAAGATGCTTTATTCGTGAGACTATGTGTATAAATACGACTGTTGTGGCGGTGTGCGCCGCGGTATGTGCCGTTTTGGGGCTGATTTTTTCGTTGGGCGGCGTAGATTACGAGGTTTATTCGGAAACGGTACAGCCCGGCTTCCGCTTTCCGCCGTTTATAATGGTGGTTTTGCTTCTGCTTGCATACGCGCTTCTCGGCGCGGCGGCGGGAATTGTTATTTCCACGCCGTACTACAGAAAAAATTCCGACAAAATGCTTTCGCTTGCTTTGGCGGCATGCACGCTGTTTCTTTGCTTTGCGTGGCTTCCGCTTGTGTACACGGCGGCGAGCTTTTTCGTGGCGGCGCTTATATCTATAATCGCGCTCTTTTTCTGCGCCGTGATATTCAAATACTACATAAAAATAAACGCTGTTGCCGCTTGGATAATGGTTATTTTTGCATTTTTCGAGCTTTATCTTGTTTGTTATAGCCTTAGTTTATTCATTCTTAATTAAAGTTTCGTTAAATCACTTGACTTTTTGGAAAATATTTGGTAATATAAGGTTGTATAAATAATTATTTTTATGGGGGTACTCTAAAATGAAAACTGTAAAAGTTCGTCTTTCTTCTATTGAAGCTGTTCGTGATTTTGTTGAAGCTGTTCGCAAATACGATTCCGAAATCGACCTTTCCAGCGGCAGATACGTTGTTGATGCGAAATCCATTATGGGTATTTTCAGCCTTGACCTTATGAATCCCATTACGATGACAATTCACAACGACAATTGCGACGACATCATCGATTCTCTTAAGGCTTATATTGTAGAATGATAACAAGCAAACGGAAACAGTGCCGATAAGGCACTGTTTTTTTGTCATAATCCCGCCGTTTCTTCCATATATTTATATAAACTAAATTACTTTTGGGGGATATTATGAAAAAAACCGTTTCTTTAATTCTTGTTTTACTCGTTGTTTTTTCTGTTTTCTGCGTGCCTGTGTGCGCCGCTGAGTTTACAGAGGAAATAAGCGCGAAAAGCGCTATACTTATGGACGCCGCCACGGGCAAGGTGCTTTTTGAGCACAACGCAGATGAAGCCCTGCCGCCTGCTTCCGTTACGAAGGTGATGACTCTTCTGCTTGTTTTTGAAGCGCTGGATGGCGGCACGCTCGCGCTTACGGATATGGTTACGGCAAGCGAAACCGCCGCATCCATGGGCGGCACGCAGATATTTCTTGAGGTTGGCGAGCAGATGTGCGTGGAGGACCTTATAAAAAGCGTGGTTATAAGCTCTGCTAACGATGCGGCGTGCGCCCTTGCCGAGCATATTGCGGGTAGCGAGAGCGCATTTGTGGCAAGGATGAACGAGCGCGCGAAAGAGCTCGGCATGGCTAACACAAATTTCGAGAACACAAACGGGCTTGATGATACCACGGAAAACCACGTGACCTCCGCGCGCGATATCGCTATTATGAGCCGTGAGCTTATGAAGCACGAGAAAATTTTCGATTACACCACCGTCTGGATGGATACGGTGCGCGGCGGTACGTTTGGGCTTTCCAACACGAACCGCCTGCTCCGCACATACAGCGGTTGCACAGGGCTTAAAACAGGCTCTACTTCCAAGGCGAAATTTTGTATAAGCGCCACGGCAAAGCGCGGCGACCTTTCGCTCATAGCCGTGGTTATGGGGGCGCCCACGCGCGACGAGCGCAACGCGCTTGCGGCAAAGCTTCTCGATTTCGGCTTTGCAAACTATGCGCTTTTCAGCGAAAAAGAAGCGGCTATGGAGGCTTTGCCGCTTACCGGCGGCGTGAAAAAGACGCTCGCTGTGAAGAAAAATGGGTATGAGGCTCTGCTTGAAAAGGCGGATATTGCAAAAATAGAGGCTGTATGTGAACTTCCCGAAAGCGTAAAAGCGCCCGTTAAAGCAGGCGACGTTATAGGCAAGGTTACATACAAGTGCGGTGAAACCGTGCTCGGCACGGCGGATATTGTGGCGGCAGAGGATGCGGAAAAAATGGGGTTTTTTACGCTGTTTGTGCGCATTTTGCGGTATATGGTCTGCTCGCCCGAAAATTGAATAGGTAAAAAGGAAAGGCTTGCCGTGCGGCAAGCCTTTTTGTGTGAAATCGATTATTTTTGTAACATAACCTCGCAATAGGGCAAGGCGGGCGAGGAGATTTTGCCTTCTTCTATGCCGATTTCTATTATTTTTGCATACATATCCGCAAACGTGCTGTGGCACGTACGCGCGCAATCGTCGGCAAGGTGCGGCGGAAACAGTTTTTTGAAGCCTTTTACATATTTCTCTACGATTGCCACATATTCGGGCATAAGCGGAGAAAGATGCTTTTCCGCAATTTCGCAGAAAGCGCTGTGGGCTTCACTGGGGAAAGCAGGAATGGGCACGAAAAGCTCTCCGTTTTCGCGTTTTATAAGAAATCCGTCGCGCAAAGCGCACGCGGCTTGTTCGGCTTCTTTGGTTTTGCCGTGTGTGAGCAGATCTTCGCACACGTTTATATAGAGGTCGTACATGAGCTTTTTGCGGAACTTGAATTTGCCGAAGCGATAGATATAATAGCTGTACGTTCCTCGCGAGCCACTATTAGCACAGCCTTGCGTTCCTATGAAATCACGAAAGTGGCGTGTGCTTTCGTCGGTTGCTATGTAGCGCCACCAAAATCCGTCGTAATTCTGCGGTATTTTTGGCAGCGGCATTTTGTTGAAGCGGGATGAGATATGGTTAAACGCCATCATGCCATAGAGGAAGAAAAGCTCGGCTTCGCTTTTTTCTGCGCGGTAAAAATCGAGCCCTGCGGCTTCTTTTGCCACAGCCTGCAAAGCGTCGAACATACGCCCCGCTATCGGCAAAACCGCCTTTTTCATATTTTCCTCGGCGTAAATGCCGTGCTTATCGCTCCAAATGATAAAATCCGTTTGGTATTTACCGCGTACAGCTTCCGTAACGGCGTTGCGTTTTACAAGGTTTTCAAGCCTTTCTTCCACAAAGTATGCGGGCACGCCGCAGAGCGCGGAAAGCTCCTCTGCGTTTTTCGGCTCTTCATAGCAATAGTAAAGAATGTTTTGCGAAAGCGCGTCGCTTATATATTCGTTTGGGAACGGGATGTTATTGAAACCGTAGTTTCCCGTGCCGTATATGTCTATCTTTAGTTTTTTCGGTCTTAATGCCGTTTCTTGCATATCGGTGCACTCCTTTTTTAGTTTTTTTCTGCCTTCGGAAAGCCGCCACGTCACCGTGCCTTCCGGTATGGCGAGCTTTGCCGCTATTTCTTTTACAGAAAGGCAATCGTAGTAGTACATAATGATAATATCTCTGTACATCGCGGAAAGGGTGGCGATCTTTCCGCGCAAGGCGGCGTAAAGCTCTTCGGTATCTTCTTCCGCTTTTTCAGGCATGCTTTCGGGCAAATCGTAAACATAGAGCGCGCGCATTTTCCCCGCACGGCGGGAAAACATTTTTGCTGTATTTTTTGCTATGCCCCAAAGCCAAGGTTCAAAACGCGAGTGGTCGCAGAGCTTTGGAAAATTCTTTACCGCGGTGAAAAGTATCTCCTGCGAAAGCTCGTCTGCTTCGTCGCGTGTGAACGTATGCTTTACCGCAAAGCCGTAAATTCTGTCGATATACTGTTCTATTGCGGAAATATCCATTATTTCTACCTCCTTTCGCCCATAAAGTGCACCGAAAATGATTTTAATTGGGTGTTTTATAAAAATATTTTAAAATATTTTCCGAAAAAAATCAATAGATGCGTATTTTTGTGTATTTTTATCTACATTATTGCAATCCCGTCAAATATATGGTAAAATAATATATTATATATTGATAAAGAGGAAACAACTATGCTACAAAACGGAGCGCCCACGGCGGCGGTATATACACTCGGTTGCAGGCTCAACCAATACGAATCCACGGCTATAGAGGAAACGCTCGCTGCGCGCGGCTTCCTTATACTGCCGTTCACCGAAAAATGCGACGTATATATAATAAACACCTGTGCCGTTACGGAGGAAAGCGAAAAAAAATCGCGCAAGATAGTGCGCCGTGCGCACAGCGAAAACCCCGATGCGTTCGTTATTGTAACAGGGTGCGCTTCGCAGGTGCACAGCGACGTTATGGCGAATATACCCGGTGTTGCCTACGTTTGCGGCAACAGAAACAAGCTTTCTGCGGCAGATGCGGCGTGTGCACTCTTGCGCGGCGAAGACCTTGCCCAAAAAGCAAAAATAGAGGATGTGGAAAGCGCTCTGCTCGAAAAAATGAGCATAACACGCTCCGAGCGCACACGCGCTTTTGTGAAGATAGAGGATGGATGCGATAACCACTGCACCTATTGCATAATAAAGACTGCACGCGGTAACGTAGTTTCACGCCCCGCAGAAGAAATTGTGGCAGAGGTAGAAAAGCTCTACCGCGCGGGGTACGAGGAAGCTGTGCTCACTGGCGTGGAAACCGCATCCTACGGCAAGGATTTCGGCGGAAAATATACGCTTGCCGACCTCATACGCGACGTGGCTGAAAAAACGCCCATAAAGCGTATACGCCTCGGTTCGCTGGAGCCTTCCATACTCAAAAAGGATTTTGTGGATGCCATAGCGGCAGAGCCGAAGTTTATGCCCAGCTTCCACCTTTCCTTGCAGAGCGGCAGCAACAAAGTGCTCGCCGATATGAAGCGCAAATATAACCGCGAAATGGTGCTCGCTGGGGTGGAATATATAAAATCGGTTATGCCCGACGCCACGTTTACCTGCGATATTATCGCAGGCTTCCCGGGCGAGAGCGAGGCAGATTTTGCCGATACGTACGATATAGCGCAGAAAATAGGCTTTTTGCATATGCACGTTTTTCCGTTTTCCAAGCGAGAGGGAACACCTGCGGCGGCTATGGCATGCCAGCTGCCCGAAAGCGTGAAAAACGAGCGTGTGAAACGCCTTATGGAGCTTGATGCGGTGCTGAGAGCAGAAAACGCCGCGCGTTTTATCGGCAGAACGGTGGACGTGCTGTTTGAAACAGAGAAAAACGGCATATACACGGGCCACGCGCCGAATATGCTGGAGGTTTCTGCCGAAGCGGTTGAAGACGTGCGTGGCAAAATCGTGCCCACAACACTCTTTTCCTACGACGGCGAAAAGGTTATAGGGAAGGTATGACTAGCTCTCTCAGTCAGCTTGCGCTGACAGCTCTCCCAAAGGGCGAGCCCCAGAGGAAAAATATAATTTGAAATGAAAGAAAGTTTGCCTGGCAAAGTTCTTTGCCTACTTTCTTTCAAGAAAGTAGGGGAAAATGAAAACACTTGTGATAAAAGAAAATGATGCCGGCAGAAGGCTGGATAAATTCCTTGCGGCGGCGCTGCCGCTTTTGCCGAAATCTATGATGTATAAATACATACGCCTTAAAAAGATAAAGGTGAACCGCAAGCGCGCGGAAATAGGGCAGATTCTCGAGCTTGGCGATACGGTGGAGCTTTTTATAAAGGAAGAGTTTATGGAAAAAGAGCCCCCGCGCGACTTTTTTAAGAATATTCGCGCTGCTTTCGGCGTTATATATGAGGACGAAAACCTTATTCTCTGCGATAAACCCGCAGGGCTTCTCTGCCATAGCGATGAGGAGGGTGAGCAGAACACGCTTATAGAGCAGGTGAAGGCTTACCTTTGGCAAAAGGGAGAGTACGTGCCGGAGGAAGAAAACTCCTTTGCTCCCGCGCTTTGCAACCGCATAGACCGCAACACGGCGGGCATTGTTATAGCGGCGAAAAACGCGCCCACCTTGCGCGTGATGAACGAAAAGATAAAAAAGAGAAGCGTGGCGAAATATTACCTGCTCGCCGTACACGGCAATATGGAGAAAAAGACGGGCGAGCTTACGGGCTATATTTGGAAGGACGCGAAGAACAACAAAGTCACCGTATACGAGCACGAGCCCAAGGGTAAGCGAGATGCAAAATATATAGTAACTCGCTACCGTGTGGTGGGCAAGCACGAGCAGGGCGATGTGCTGGAAGCAGAGCTTGTTACGGGGCGCATGCACCAAATACGCGCGCATTTTGCCTCGGTCGGCCACCCGCTTGTGGGCGACGGCAAGTACGCTGTGAACCGCGACGACAGAAAAATGGGCTTTACGAGCCAGGAGCTTTACTCCTACAAGCTGGAATTTCTCGCAGACGAGCCTTCGCACCTCGATTATCTTGAGGGAAAAACGTTTACAAGAGATATAAGCGATTTCCCGTTTGAGGTGAGAGGATAATGATTGTATATATTTACCAAATACTTATCTGCTATTGAATATATTTATACTCACATCTTGTACAAGTATATAAAAATATATAAAGATGATGTTAAATATTGCCAAAACGAACCAACTATGGTATAATTAAAGTACAGTTAATATTAACTGAATTAAAAAATCATAGGAGGAATAAACTTATGAAGAAAACATTGGCATTATTTCTCACGGTGATTACAGTTTTTAGTTCATTGACATTTAATATCAGCGCCGTGGAAATCCCACAAACAGCGGTATCTACAACAACAGCACCCACAACTCAACCTGATATTGAAATTATACCTCCGATATCGGAAGATGTTGAAAATGAGGGATTGATTCCAAATATTTCAGATATTAGTGAGGAAAATGGAACATCACTTTTTTCCATCTCGTCATTGACCTACTTGTATGCAGATATTGAAAATGGATATTATTCTTTTAAAAATAGGGGGAATGGACTTTTTGTTGATATTCACGGTCCCAATACAGATATGATACATCAGTGGTCATATCATAGTGGATTTCAAGAAATATGGTATATTAGCAAAGTAGAGGATAATCTGTATTCCATACAATCGGTATATAGTGGAAAATACTTGGGAATAGAAAACTCAAATATCGGTGAGGCCAATATTAACCAATATAGTTACGGCCCGAACAATTTTGAAAATTTATTGTGGTACATTAGACAGCATAAAACAACTGGCGCATTTGTTTTTGAGCCGTATAGCGCAGAGGGAAAGGTTTTAACGTCTCCTGATGCAAATGTTGGGTCTGAATTGCAACTTGGTAATTTGACCATATCAAGAGCAGAGTGGGGGTTATATGAACTTGATATATCATTAAATGGAACACACTATATCCAAAATTTTCAAACAAATCGATTTGCGGGCCCTTACGGACCTTCTACCGAAGATGGAACTAAAATTCATCAATGGGATTTTGGAGCTTACACACAGTTTCAATGGATATTTGAATTTAATGAAACTGACATATCCTATAGTATAAAAAACGCTTATACTGGAAAATATTTGGGATATAGCTTGGAAATGGATGATTCTGGGTATTATTATATTGAACAGTATTCATCCAATACGGCAGCTAATACGCGTTGGAGAATTAGGTCTTTGTATGATACGTATTACTTGATAACGCCAAGGGATTATGAACCATATTCGTACACGTTGTCAGTAGACCCACCGCACGATAGTTATGGTTCGTATTTAAAATTAGTTCCATATAGTTACGATTATGAATATAAAGACGAATGGATGTTGCTCCCTAATCTGCCTTATTCAAAGTCTATTGACGATGTTTGGTATAGCGACTCTGATATGGTAATGTATTGGAAATCGAATGATATAGCAATATATCGTAAAAAAATAAATGGTTCTTCGTCTTTTGATTTTGTGGGAAATATAAATAATGCAACTTCCCAATGGGGTTCGGCACTTGGAGTGAATTTTTCAACAAAAATACTTTCTTCAAATGCGGACATTAGAATTTACGGAGGTACTACCGCAGAATTAGAAAAAATATTGAGTGTTTCTAATACTACGTGGACAGGACTTACTAAAAATGGATGGAATAATGGGTCATTGGTAAGGTTGGATAACGGAAATGTTATTAAACAAGTATATGAACAAAAATTTGCTGATGTGTATATCAAATCTGACTATAGCGGAGCAAGCGATGCAACATCAATATTAGAAACAACTATTCACGAAATGGGTCACGCATTAGGATATTATGGACACCCTACAGGAAATGGCAATGTAATGAATGGATTAAATGGTGTTACAATTTTGACTACGGCTGAAAAACAACATTTGAAAGAAATTTACGATAATTTTGCAGAGTGATTTTAAAGGAGGAATTTATTATGTTGAAAAAAATAATTTCTTTGATGACTTTTCTTGCATTGCTGGTTTCCACTGTATCGTGTGGTTATGTGGGTAAGGAAGATCTTACAACTGGATGGAGCCATCCCAATAATCCAAGTCAAGAAGGATATTCCGCTACTTATGCATATCAAACATTTGAAGAATATTGCACAAGTAATTTTGTAACCGACGTTATAATAGGAACACTTGTGAATTTTGGCGAATTCGGTAATGACCATGTGAGATATACTTTTCAGGTTAATGAAGCTATTTTGGGCAATGCGAATGGAATGATAGACGTTATTGTTCCTAAACTTCAAGGTAATGTTCCTGAATATACTAAAGAAAAATTAAGGTTTGATGAAAGTTATATCCCTGCTGGTATAGGAATTGAATATCTGTTGCCTTTAAGAAAAACTGTAGATTTATACAGTACACCAAACATATACTATACTTGGTCTTATGCAACGGCAATAATTCTGGATGATGTACCGAGCAGTGAAATGTATAATGACCTTTTGTATTCTCACGCAACGGGGATTGATATAAAGACCTGCACACGCGAAGAAATTATAGAATATGTGCGTGAGCTTACAAAAAATAACCAAACAAGCGAAGAAGAGCTTTCTACAGCACAATCCTTGAAAGAAATTGTAAAAGATGCTTCCGCAGTATACCATATTAAAACGTGGTATCTTGCAAAAGAAGTAGAAGGGGATTTGAAGCATACGGAAATCTGGGATTGTGAAATCCTGGAAGCTTTGAAGGGGGAGCTTCCCCCGGAACCGGAAGACCCCGAAGACCCCGGTTTGGTTTGGATAATTTTCTTTCCCGATACTGTTGAAGAAGGAAAGGAATATATAGTTGCGGTAGATGGTATTGACGGTAGCCAAACGTTCTTTGAATTGGTAACCAAAGACGGCCTTCGCCCTGTTTCTGAAAAATCTCAAATCAAATCCTATATCGACTGAATAAAAATGCAAAAAAACTTTGCAAAAACCCTTGACAAAGTGCTTTTGCGGTGATATAATATACGGGTAAAAACAAAGAAGGACGTTTCTCCGTTCTCACCTGACCGCAAGCGGCGAGTTTAGGTTAATAGAAATGTGAACTTTACCCGAGTTATAAAGTTGTAATTGGGTTAATTATGTCATATCTATACGGAGAGCCTTCGTTTGGCTTTCCGTATTTTATTTTTGTTATGGAGGTGCTTACCATTAGCACGAAAGAGAATCTTATCAACGAGGAAATAAAACTTCCCGAAGTTCGCGTTGTTGCAGACAACGGCGAAATGCTCGGAGTTTTCAAAATTGCAAAAGCGCTCGAGCTTGCTTCCGAGAAGGACCTCGACCTTGTCCTTATCTCCCCCCAGGCTGTACCGCCCGTTTGCAAAATTATGGACTACGGCAAATTCTGCTTTGAAAAAGAAAAACGCGCAAAAGAAGCGAAGAAAAAACAGCAGGTTGTCGACATTAAAGAAATTCAGCTTTCCTGCACGATCGGCGAGCACGATTTCCAGACAAAGCTCAACCACGCACACCGTTTCCTCAAGGGTGGCGACAAGGTTAAGGTTGTCGTTAGATTCCGCGGCAGAGAAATGCGCCACACAGAGCTCGGCGCAGAGATACTCGCGAAATTTGAAAAGGGTTGCGAAGGTATTGGCGCAGCCGAGAAAAAAGCAGTTCTTGACGGACGTAATATGACAATGTTCATTTCGCCCGTGAAACAATAAAATTTTTGTAAAAATCGAAAGGAATATACAGTTATGCCGAAGATCAAAACACACAAGGCTACATCTAAAAGATTTTCCACAACAAAAAGTGGCAAAGTAAAACTCAACTCTTCTTTCCGTCGTCACAAACTCGGAATCAAGACACCTAAACGCAAAAGACAGCTCAGAAAGAATGCTTATCTCAGCGCTTCTTTCGCAAAAACAATCAAAACACTTATCAACGACTGATTTGCGGTCAATTTAATTAGGAGGATACTGAAATGGCAAGAGTTAAAGGCGCGATGATGACTCGCAAGAGAAGAAATAAAATGTTGAAGCTTGCAAAAGGTTACTGGGGTGCTAAATCCAAACACTTCAAGATGGCTAAACAGGC
>JAFTLJ010000003.1 GCA_017456005.1 Clostridia bacterium
CTGTTGCGCCTTTGGCAACGATGACGGAAAGCGGAGGGGTTATATTATCCGAGGGAAGCGCCGAAAGTGCATCTTTTTCCATTTTAAGCTCTATAGCCAGAGCTTGCTTTGTTTCTGTAGGGATAGAAGCGAGAACCGATGTACCTGTATAGAGGGGGGAAAGGAGCGCAACTGCTACTATAATGCCGCCGAGTGCGCCGACAGCCGCACCGATCCACTTACTTTTTTTGGTGGGTGGGATTTGTTCGCCAAAGCGTGTGGCAATAAGCTTTGTGAGTGCAGAAAGCCCGATAAGAGAAAGCGACTGCAATACAATGAATATGAGCGCGAAGAAAATCGGGGCAATGAGTGCGCCCACAAGCCCTTCTACCAAGGCACCTGTTTGGGGTGCAGATTCGAGCAGGGCTTTAAACTGTTCCGGCAAAGCGGAATAAAGCGCGCCGAAGATAGGTGAAGTTACCATACCCGCAACCCATTTGCCAAGGAAAAAAGAGGCGACTGCAGCGATAATAAGTTCGCAAACGCGAATAACGGTTTTGCCAGTGCCGCGTTTGTAGCCGAGCAAAATTCCCAAGCCCAAAATGAGAGCCTCTGCGATGAATAAAACGATATAAATAGCCATACTGAACCTCCTTAGTGTATATTTTCATTTATATTATACCATTTTTATCCGTTCTTGTCAACTATGGCGTTTTGGGGTTAAAAGTAGGAAGTTTTTTTGAGAAAAAGCGTAAATTTTTCTAAAATTTTTCAAAAAAGTGTAGCATTTTTTGCAAAAAACTGATTATATAAGTGAAAGGGGTGATGGAAATGACCGACGAAGAGATAATAGAGCTGCTTTTTGCCCGTTCTGAACAGGGGATAGAAGAGCTTGACAAAAAATACGGTACACTGTGCCACGGCATTGCGCGGAACATTATAGGCAACGAGCAGGATGCCGAAGAATGTGTGAACGACGCTTACCTGGGCGTGTGGAACGAAATTCCGCCGAAAAAGCCCAAGCCGCTTGCCACGTTTCTTTGCAGAATACTGCGAAATATTGCCGTGAACCGATATTATTTAAATACGGCACAAAAGCGAGATTGCTTCTATACAGAGTCGATGGAGGAGCTGGAGGGTGTGCTTGCTACCTACGAAAGCCCACATGGAAAGCTGGAGCAGAGAGAAATTTCGCGTATGATAGAAAGCTTTTTAGATACGCTTTCGCCCGAAAACCGAGCGATATTTATGCGGAGATATTGGTTTTCCCAAACATATGCAGAGATAGCAAAAGGGCTTAAAATAAGCGAAAAGAACGTTTCCGTGCGCCTTTCGCGTATACGGGAAAAAATGAAAAAATATCTTAATGAAAGGGAGATAACGGTATGAAAACAGAAGAATTTTCCAGAGCACTTAATGAAATAGACGACAAATATATCGAAGAAGCGAGGTGCTATAAAATGAAAAAGAGATTTCCTATAAAACAAACGATAGCAGCGGCGGCGTGTGTGGCGCTTATGATAGGTACGATACCGCTGATAAGCCACTTTGCAGGTACACCTGCATCTGGCACAACCGGCGGTGTGGTACAAGGCACGACAGGCGGCAATATTATACAGGCAGGCACAACGGGTAACAATATTGTTCCCTCGGGTACAACACAGAATCCGGTTACGCCCCCGGCTGGCAACATTATTCCCCCAACAGGCAATATGATACCGCCTACAGGAGAACTTATACAGCTCGGCAAAAACGGCATTTTTACTGCGTATGATATAGGTAATCACGCAGGAACTTCTCCGCTGAACGCTATTCATACGACAGAATTTAAAATTGACAAATATGCAGATCATTTTGTGGATGAAACAAAAGTAAAGACAATAAAAACAATCAATGTCAACGGCAAAACTTGGTATGCACAATATGATCAAAGCATAGACAACATTTATTATGGTCGTGACCGTGATCTCTATGTAGGTATTGATTTGCTTACTTGGAGAAATATGTTTGTTTTTGAATATGATAGAGATACAGGGGAACTTATTGGTTTCTCTGCCGAGCAAAAATGCTTATCTCCGCTTCCTGAAACCCCTATTACACGTGACGAATGTTATGAAAAGGCAATGGAGTTTCTGACCAATAATGTACCTGATATAGAAGAATATGCTTTGTACAATGAAAGCGAAGCTACAGATAGGAAAGGTTTTAAATTTTCTTTCTGTAGAATGATAGACGGAATCAAGACTGATGATAATATAAATATAGGAGTGACAGGTGCAGGAGAAATATATGATTATCATTTTTGGGGATATGGCGCTATGGGAAATGTGAAACTATCCGAAGTTGATAAAACTGCACTTAATAAAGTTATTGACACAAAAATAAACACTATTTATAAGAACAGCTTTGATATAACAAGTAATTATGAAATTAGATTGTGCAGACTTGAAGATGGCACATACTATTTTTACTGCACAACACATGTAACAGGTAGAGCTACAAAAGATGGGGAACTTTTGCAGGACACTTCCTTTTTGATAGTTACAATTGACTAAAAAATCATGAATTATGGAGGATGAAAAAGATGTTACAAAACAAATTAAAAACTATAGCCGCCTTGTAATTAACAGTAATATTTTTACTTACAATATGTTTTTCAAATTTTTCGTTTGCCGCATCCACGAGTGATGGCAAGAAACTATTATGGAAGGCGTTTATTATATAAGAAATGAAGTGTCAAATTCTTATTTGAGCGCTTTAGGAACTACATCAGTAATTTTAAGTGACTATTATGAATCATCAAATTTACAATGGGAGCGTAGTTGAATTGACTATATGCCGTTAATCTTTACACACAAGGCGGCTAAGCCGTGTGACATATTTTATCCCCAATAAATACCGCCCTCAAAAAGGGCGGTATTTATCTTTTAACTTATTTCATATAATTCTATTGAAAAAAAGGAAATACTGTGATATTATTATTTATTATAAATAATAAACACAACTTTATTAAAAGGAATATATAAATTATGAGAATTGTAGTGAAAATAGGTACGTCTACTTTGGCTTATCCCACGTACAGGCTTAATATCCGCCTTGTAGAGGAGCTTTGCAAAACGCTCAGCGACCTCAAAAACGCAGGCCACGAAATAATAATGGTTTCCTCCGGTGCTATCGGTATGGGCACGGGCAAGCTTATGCTGCCTTCCCGCCCGAAGGACTTGCCCACAAAGCAAGCGGCGGCGGCTGTGGGGCAGTGCGAGCTTATGTACACGTATGACAAGCAGTTTTCCGAATACAACCACACGGTTGGGCAGATATTGCTCAATAACTCCGACGTGCAAAACGAGGAACGCCACACAAACTTCAACAACACGATAACGAGAATGCTGGAGCTTGGCGTTATTCCGATCGTAAACGAAAACGATACGGTTTCCACATCTGAAATCCTTATTGGAGATAACGATACGCTTTCTGCAATAGTTGCCTCCAGCATAAAGGCAGACCTTCTCGTGCTCCTTTCGGATATAGACGGGCTCTATACGGCAGATCCGCACAAAAACCCCGATGCAAAGCTAATCCCCGTTGTGGAAGAGATAACGCCCGAAATTTTCGGCCTTGCGGCAGGCAGCGGAAGCGACCTGGGCACGGGCGGCATGGTAACAAAGCTTCACGCGGCGCAGATATGCACGGCTGTGGGATGTGATATGGTTATTACCAACGGCAAGGACCTTTCCGCGCTATACACGCTTGCAGAGGGCGGAAATATAGGCACGAGATTTTTGGGAAAGAAGGAAATTTGAAATGACTACGCTTGAAATACTTAAATCTGCGGCGGCGGTGCGCCCGCGCCTCGCGCTTCTGACAGAAGCAGAGAAAAACAACGCGCTTGCAAAAATGGCAGATGCGCTCGTGGCAGACACAGCGGCGATACTCGCGGCAAACGCCATAGACAAAAAAAACGCAAAGGGCAAGATTTCCGATGTTATGATAGACCGCCTTGCGCTGGATGAAAAGCGCATTATGGGCATGGCAGACGGCATTCGCGCGCTTATTGATTTGCCCGACCCCGTGGGCAAGGTGCTCGATGAATACAAGACCCCCGGTGGGCTTACCATTCGCAAAACGAGCGTGCCCTTCGGCGTGGTTGCCATTATATACGAAAGCCGCCCAAACGTAACGAGCGACGCGGCGGCGCTCGCGCTGAAAAGCTCCAATGCCTGCGTGCTTCGCTCGGGTAAAGAGGCTTTCCTTTCCGCAAACGCGATTGTCACGGCGCTCCGCAAAGGTCTTGCGGCGGCAGGCTTGCCGGAAAATATGATAAACCTCGTGCAGGACACGACAAGAGCGAGCGCAAACGAGATTATGACAGCCACGGGGCTTGTGGATATGCTTATCCCTCGCGGCGGTGCAGGGCTTATAAACGCTTGCGTGCAGAACGCGAAGGTGCCGTGCATACAGACAGGCACAGGTATTTGCCACATATACGTAGACGAAAGCGCAAACCTCGATATGGCGCTTAACATTATAGAAAACGCGAAAACGAGCAGACCTTCCGTTTGCAACGCAGAAGAAGTTTTGCTCGTAAGCGAAAAAATTGCGGCGGAATTTCTGCCCAAGCTTTGCGAGCGCATTGTAACTGCACGCGCCGAAGCGGGCAAAACGCCTGTGGAGCTTCGCCTGTGCGAAAAAGCCGCCAAGATTATAGACGGCACACCTGCGAGCGAGGCAGATTTCGACACAGAATTTCTCGATTATATTCTCGCAGTTAAGGTTGTGGAAGATGTAAGCGAGGCGGTGGCGCACATTTCTGCGCACTCCACACACCACAGCGACGCGATTATAACGGAAACTGCAGAAAATGCGGAGCTCTTTATGAAATCGGTAGACAGCGCGGCTGTTTACGTTAACGCTTCCACACGCTTTACAGACGGCGGCGAGTTCGGCTTGGGTTGCGAAATGGGCATTTCCACGCAGAAGCTCCACGCGCGCGGCCCTATGGGGCTTATGGAGCTTACTTCCTACAAATACATTGTTCTCGGCAACGGTCAGACAAGATAAGGGGCGAAAAATGGGAATTGAAGCTTTGAAAATAGGTTTTATCGGCGCGGGAAATATGGGCGGAGCTCTCGCGAAAGCGGCGGCAAAAACGGCTACCCCCACAAATATTATGATTGCCGATAAATTTGAAGATAAGGCAATTTCGCTGGCAAACGAACTCGGTGCTAAGTTTTCCGATAACGTAGAAATTGCGAAAAAATGTGATTTTATTTTCTTCGGCGTAAAACCGCAGATGATGGCGGAAATGCTCGCAGAAATAAAGCCTTATTTAGCAGAAAGAAGCGGATACACGCTTGTTAGTATGATGGCTGGTGTAAAAACAGAAAAAATTTGCCAAACGCTCGGTTTTACTGCGCCGATTATACGAATAATGCCCAACACAGCCGTGGAAGTGGGCGAAGGAATGGTGCTTTATACAGCAAACGAGGCGGCGAGCGAGGGCGCGGAGCGCGCTTTTCTCGCATTTATGGCGAAGGCGGGCGAATTTGAAAAGCTTTCCGAGCACCTTATAGATGCAGGCACGGCTGTTTCTGGTTGCGGCCCCGCGTACGTTTATATGTTTATAGAAGCGCTTGCCGACGGCGGTGTAAAATGCGGTTTGCCCCGTGCCACGGCGCTGAAGCTGGCAGAACAGACTCTGCTAGGCGCGGCGAAGCTTGCCAAGGAAACAGGCAGACACCCCGAAGAGCTCAAAGACGCGGTTTGTAGCCCTGCGGGTAGCACGATAGAGGGTTGCTTCGCGCTTGAAAAGAGCGGCTTCCGTGCGGCTGCAGTAGGTGCTGTTGCTGCGGCATACGAGCGCACGCAAGGGCTCGGAAAATGAGTATGCAAGGAAAACCGAGCAAAGAAACCGCAGAGGCTTTTTTGAATAAATTTAATAAAACCGATTTGGAAAAATTGCCCCTTATTAGTAGCTATACAAAGGATATTACGAGCCTTATAACCGCAAGGGAAGGCGGACTTATCGTTTGTATAGGTTGCGATACGCTTGCAGAAGCGCTCAGAGAAAAAGCCTACCGCACGGTATGTATAGACGAAAGTGAACTGGATGCGCTTTCAGAGCGTGCAGATGCTGTTATCTATAACGATGAGCCGCATTGGCACGAAGAAAAGAAATTTGGGGCGATTTTTGAAAAAATAGTAAAGAACCTGAAAGTCGGCGGCGAGCTTATATGCGAACTTTGCGAATACAAAAACTGTGAAACTTTGCACGGTGCATTGAAATATGCCTTTAACAAATGCGGTTTGAAATACGAACGGGAATTTGAATTTCCCACTATGGGAGATTATGTTAAAGCTTTGGAAAATTGCGGATTACGTGCTGAATATGCGGTTGTATTTGATAAGCCTACATTATGTAAAGATGAAAATGCTATTAGAGATTGGGCTAATACATATGCTAAAAAACAAATAGAGGCACTTTGCAAAGAAACCAAAGATGGCGTTTTGCTTGATGCGGAAATATATTGTCTTAATTTATTTGCGAATGGTAATTGGTATACAGACAACGTACGCACAATGATAAAGACAAAGAACGCAAACGAGCACGATTTAGCTTCGTTACTTTATGAGCTTTGTCCTGATTTTAGCCTGCAAGCGCTTTTGGATGAAAAACACTAAACAAAACCCTGCGAAATTTTCGCAGGGTTTTGAATTTAATATTTATACGCCTCGCGGAGCATTGCAATCTCTCTTGCATAGCCCGCCTCGTCGTTGGGCGTTTCCAAAATAAAGGGAAGCGAATGCAACGCTTCGTGGTTTATTACACGGCATATTGCATCTTTGCCGATATATCCCTCGCCGATTTTGGCGTGGCGATCTTTGTGTGCGCCGCAGGGATTAAGGCTGTCGTTAAGATGAACGGCTTTTAGATTTTCCAGCCCTATTGTTTTATCGAATTGCGTGAGCACGCCATCTAGGTCGTTTACTATATCATATCCTCCATCCCAAACGTGGCAGGTATCAAGGCAAACGCCTATTTTGCTTTTGTTTTCCACCATAGAGATGATTTTTGCAATCTGTTCGAACGTCTTGCCGATTTCCGAGCCTTTGCCTGCCATAGTTTCTATTAAAACCGTGGTCGTTTGCGAAAGAGGGAGAATTTCGTTGAGCATTTCGGCGCATTGCGAAATACCTATATCTTCGCCCTGCCCGGTGTGGGAACCTGGGTGAAAATTATAGAAGTTGCCGGGCGTGTATTCAAGGCGGCAAAGGTCATCTGCCATAGTGCGCTTTGCGAAATCGCGCAGTTCAGGCTTTGCAGAGCAGGGGTTGAGTGTGTACGGTGAATGAGCCACGAGGCCGGAAATGCCGTTTTCTGCGGCAAATTCCAAAAAGCGAGCAACATCGGTTTCGTTTATGGCTTTTGCGCTGCCGCCGCGTGGATTTCGCGTGAAGAACGCGAACGTATTAGCATCAATTTTTTCAGCATCTTTTCCCATTGCAAGATACCCTGCGGAGGAAGAAAGATGGCAACCTATTTTTAGCATAATATACCTCTTTAAAAATCAAGGGCGTACAAAGTACGCCCATTTTGCTTTATACGTTAAATCTGATAACAACAATATTGCCGTCGCGGAAAACGTAATCTTTACCCTCGCTGCGGATAAGACCTTTTTCCTTTGCTGTAACCATAGAGCCGCACTTCATAAGGTCATCGAAAGCGATAACTTCAGCGCGGATAAAGCCGCGCTCCATATCGGTGTGGATCTTGCCTGCCGCCTGGGGAGCTTTTGTTCCGTTTACTATTGTCCAAGCGCGAACCTCTTTCGGGCCTGCTGTAAGGAAGCTTATGTAGCCTAGAAGCTTGTAGCTTGCTTTTATAAGAGCGTCAAGGCCGCTTTCTTCTATGCCTAGGTCCTCGAGGAAGGCTTCTTTGTCTTCGCCGGAAAGCTCTGCAAGCTCTGCTTCGATCTGCGCGCAGATAACGAGAAGTTCGCTGCCTTCACTTGCCGCGTGCGCTTCGAGTGTTTTGTAAGTTTCGGAAGAGGGGAAATCCTCCGCGAGCTGGTCTTCACCGATGTTTGCAACGTAAATTACGGGCTTGAGAGTGAGGAGCGCTACGTCGGAAAGCATTTCACGTTCTTCCTCGGAAAGGTTCATGGAGCGAACGCATTTGCCGTCTTCGAGTGTTTCGCGTACAGTTTTGAGGAATGCAAGCTCGCCTGCGAGAGTTTTGTCGCCTTTGAGGTCTTTTTCCACTCTCGTGATCTTGCGTTCGAGCACTTCAAGGTCGGAGAAAATGAGCTCGAGGTTGATCGTTTCGATATCACGCATAGGGTTTACATTGCCGTCAACGTGTATAACGTTAGAATTGGGGAAGCAACGTACGAGATGGATGATAGCGTCTGTTTCGCGGATGTGGGAAAGGAATTTGTTGCCAAGACCTTCGCCCTGGGAAGCGCCTTTTACAAGACCTGCAATATCCACGAATTCGATAACGGCAGGTGTGTACTTTTCGGGATTGTACATTTCTGCGAGAGCATCAAGACGTGCATCGGGCACGCTTACCATACCAACGTTGGGGTCTATGGTGCAGAAGGGGAAGTTAGCCGCCTGCGCGCCTGCGTTTGTTATAGCGTTAAAAAGTGTGCTTTTGCCTACGTTAGGCAAGCCTACGATACCAAGTTTCATATTATATAACGTCCTTTTTTGTTTATTTGTTCCTATTTCGGATATATACTATTATATAATATAACAAATTTTAAAAAAATACAAGTATTTATGAAAAGTTTTATAAATAATTTCTGTAAATTATTGCTTTTGGTGCGTTTAAAGAGTAAAATATACTTTACAGGTGGTGATAAAATTGTTTGAAATAAAATTTTTTAAAAATTTGCAATATATTATAAAATATCCGCGCAGATATGAAGAAAATAAAAAATATCCCGTTGTGATTTTTATGCATGGCTCCGGCAGCAGGGGCACGGACGGTTATGCTATGCGTAAAAACGATTTTTTTGTTATAACCGAACAATTTGAAGAATTCGATTTTATAACCGTTGCGCCCATGTGCCACGAGAATACTTGGTTTGACCTTTGGGAAACCCTGCGAGAGCTCGTGGAGGAAATAACACTCGAAAATTTCTGCGATAGCGAGCGTGTTTACGCCGTAGGGCACAGTATGGGAGGATACGCCGTTTGGCAGCTTGGCATGAGCATGCCGCAGTATTTCGCCGCCATAGTGCCTATTTGCGGCGGAGGAATGTATTGGAATGCCGAAAGACTTAAAAATGTGCCTGTTTGGGCTTTTCACGGTGAGAAGGACGAGCTTGTTCTGCCCGATGAAAGCGTGAAAATGGTGAAAGCGGTGAACGCCGCCGGCGGAAGCGCGCGACTTACGATTTACCCCGATACAGCGCATATGTCTTGGTGCGATGCTTATGCCGACAGGGAGCTTTTTGTTTGGCTTCTTTCGCAAAGCAAAAAAAGGGAAAGGGGCAAATGAAGATGGGAATATTAAGAAGAGCCGCGGCACTTTTTACACTCGGCGCTTTGTGCTGTTCGCTTTTTTCATGTGCGGCGAGCAAGTGGGAATATACATATCTCTGCGGCGAGAAAATACATTTTGCAGGAGAGAAAGAAGCCGAAAAATGGCGTGAGCCACTCGAAAAGCTGCTTTCCAATGTTGATGCGACAATATACAGCGACGATGCTATAGGCGCTATAATAGGCCATAAGCCGCCTAACCCGGAGTATCCGTCTATAGCAGACGGATGCGCTTGTGCGCTTTACGATCTAAACCTTGATGGCGTACCGGAGCTTCTCGTAGACCTTGGCGGCGGAAGCGCAGGCAATTCCTACTACCAGGTATACGATATTTACACGGGCGAAAATCTCTACAGCATCGACGGTGCGCAGAGCGGTTCGCTTTGCGTATATTATGATACGGAAAGAAAAGGCATCGTCAACGTTAACAAATTTTCCTGGCGCTCGGGCTGGAGCGGTAAAATGTGCTTTACCAATATATTTGCAGGGGAATCGGAAGAGTGGAGCAAGTGCTTGTTTGCAAGCTACAGTATGGATATGGTGGAGCTTTCCGAGGGAAACTATGATATTGTTTGCACGGGGGCGAGATTTGAGCTTGACGGAGAAAGCATAGATACGGAACGGTATCTTTTTGAAATAGATAATTTTGAAAAAAATTATATACGCATAAAGGAAACGGAGCTTTCCTACATATATTGGTGGGATGTTGCGGAAGATGAAGATACGCCTGATGTAAAGGGAGAAAAAATGGCGGAAGCACTGCTTTCTTCGGGGCAAAAATTTGTATTTTACGGCGAATAAGTAAAAAAATTTTAAACAAACCTTTAAAAATTTGCATAATTCTTTACAAGATAATTCAATCTGTGGTAAAATATATATATGGTAAAAAGAATACTGCGGAGGTTAAACATAATGAAAACAAAAATTTTAATGATAGATGACGACAGCAATATTTGCGAATCTGTGAAGCTGTACCTCGAACATGAGGGATACGACGTTAAAACGGCAAACGACGGCATACAGGGTGTGGAGGTATTTAAGATCTACGACCCGGACATAGTTTTGCTCGATATAATGATGCCCAAAAAAGACGGTTGGCAGGTTTGCCGCGAGATTCGTGAGATTTCCGATGTTCCGATAATGATGATAACCGCAAAGGGCGAGGTTTTTGATAAAGTGCTCAGCCTCGAGCTTGGCGCGGACGACTACCTCATAAAACCTTTTGATATGCGTGAGCTTTCCGCCAAGACAAAGGCCATTTTGCGCCGTTGCCAGGCAAGCGGAGATAAAGCGAGCGATGAAACGCTCCATTTCGATAACCTTGAAATATCTCGCCAGAAATATGAGCTTAAGCTCTGTGGCAAAACGGTGGATGTGCCGCCGAAGGAGCTCGATCTGCTCTATTTCCTCGCTTCCAATGCAAACCATGTTTTCACTCGCGACCAGCTCCTCGATAAGGTTTGGGGGTTTGATTACCTCGGCGACTCCCGCACAGTAGACGTTCACGTTAAACGCCTGCGCGAAAAGCTGGACGGCGTTTCATCGGAATGGAACCTTAAAACGGTTTGGGGCGTGGGCTACAAATTTGAGGTCGTTTCCTAACTCGCCTGTAACGAGGTGAAAAAACGTGAAACGAAGTATATTTACAAAATATATATCGGCATTTTTGTTGATCGTTTTCATAAGCTTTATGATACTCACCGTTATCGTAAGCTCTATGACTATTCGAACGGCAAATGAACAGCGTGTAAACGTAGCGCAAAATACCGCCGAATATATGCTGGATTTTTTAAAAACGGAATATAATGCCATAACGAGCATAGCGCAAATAAAGCTCAGCTTTGAGGATTTTGTTAAATCAAAAGAAGAGCAGCTTTCCGATACGCTGGATATCCTTTCTAAAAATGCCGAAAAAATGACTATAATGATAACCAATGAAAAAGCCGAAATACTCGTTTGCACAGACGGTCTTTACAGCGGCGGCATAGAAGATGAAGAAGTGGTTACAAGCATAACGGAAAGAAAAGGCGAGCTTATATACAGCGATATGGGAATAATGGACCGTAAATACGGTGTATATATTTTGCCGATGCATTATACTGAAACAGATATTACCGCAGGCGCGCTTATAGTTTGCTTCAGTACAAACGATGTAGATGCGCTTACGATGCGAACCGTTCGCACGATAATTTTGGCAAGCCTTTGGGTAATGATAGCAAGCTTTGTGGCTATCTATTTTATAACGGAAAAAATCGTTTCCCCTCTGCGCCAGATGAGCTATGCCACAAAGCAGTTTGCCGCAGGTAAATTTGACGTGCGCATCAGTGTAGACGGCGAGGACGAAATAGCAGAGCTTGCCACGGCGTTCAATTCCATGGCACAATCGCTTGCGGAAATTGAATATACCAGAAGCAATTTTATTGCCAGTGTTTCCCACGATCTTCGCACACCCATGACGACGATTTCCGGCTTTATAGACGGCATATTGGACGGCGCCATTCCGCCCGAAAAGCAGGCACACTACCTTAATATAATAGGGCAGGAGGTGCGCAGGCTTTCGCGCCTTGTTTCCCAGCTTCTCGATATTTCGCGTATGGAAGCGGGAAATAGAAAATTTGAAAAAGCACCCTTTGATATTTGCGAAATGGCGAGAATAATACTGCTTTCTTTTGAATCTAAGATAGATGCCAAGAGGCTGGATGTGGAATTTATTGCCCCGGAGGGTAAGCTCTACGTTTATTCGGATAAGGATGCAATAAACCAGGTTATTTACAATATTTGCGATAACGCCGTTAAATTTTCGAACGAGGGCGGCAAATACAGAATTGCCGTTTCGGATGAGGGCTCGTTTGTGCGAGTTAGCGTATTTAACGAGGGCGTGGGAATTGCGCCGGAGGATCTGCCGCACATCTTCGACAGATTTTATAAAAGCGATAAGAGCCGTGGGCTCGATAAATCGGGCGTTGGCTTGGGACTCTATATTTGCAGCACTATCATGGACCATTTGGGAGAAAAAATATACGTGGAAAGTGAATACGGCAAATATTGCTGCTTCGTTGCGGAAATAACGAAGTTCAAAGGCAAGCTTCCTGTAGCTGACCCCACGGAAAACGAAAAATAAAAGCCGAGCGCGTATGCGAAAACGGTTCACAGCCTTTTGCTTTAACATCGGCACATACGCGCTTCGACATATTTTTCATTACCATTATTCTATGCCGACACAGGATTTAGTTGACCGAAAATTTTTAAACAGTAAAAGGAGAAAAAACAATGATTAAGATATCCCCCTCGATTTTAGCGTGCGATTTTGCCCGTATGGGCGAAGAAATCTCAAAAGTAGACAAATTTTCCGATTATCTTCACGTTGATGTTATGGACGGTCTTTTTGTGCCGAATATTTCTTTCGGCATGCCCGTTATAAAATCAATAAGAAAAACAACGGATATTTTCTTCGACGTTCACCTTATGATAGAACGCCCCGAAAGATATATAGAAGAATTTGCGGCACTCGGCTCCGACCTCATAACCATTCATTATGAAAGCACGGAAAATCCTGCGGAAGTTTTAAAGCAAATTCGCGCTCTCGGCAAAAAAGCCGGAATTTCCGTAAAACCCGGAACAGATTATTCCGTTCTTTTGCCATTGCTTCCGCTTTGTGACCTTGTGCTCGTTATGACGGTTGAACCCGGCTTTGGCGGGCAGAAGTTTATGCACGATATGATGCCCAAAGTAAGCGCTTTGCGCGAGGCTGTTAAGGCCGGCGGCTACGATATAGAAATCGAAGTTGACGGCGGCATCAATGCAGAAACTGCGGCAATCGCGGCGGCAGCAGGAGCAAACGTGCTTGTAGCGGGCTCTTCCGTTTTTGCGGCGGCAGATGCGGAAACAGCTATTGCCGATATAAGAGAAGCGGCAGAAAAAGCTTATAAAGGTTGATATAAAAGGGCAGGTAACTGCCCTTTTTGATGTTGACAAAGTAAGTTCGATGTTTTATAATTAAGACAACGATAAATTTTCGTGTTTCAAGGAGAGATATTATGAAACAGTATTCTTTTATTTTGATCGGTGCCGGCGGCAGAGGTATGACATATACACGTGAAATGCTTAAAATGCCCGAAAAATATAAGCTTGTGGCTATGGCAGATCCGCTCGACTACAAGCGCGAAAGATGTATTAAGGAATTTGGGCTTGCGGCAGAGCAGTGCTATTCCGATTGGCGCGATATTCTCGCAAAGCCGAAAATGGCGGATATTGCAATCATCGCCACGATGGACGATATGCACTACGAGCCTGCTATGAAGGCTATAGAGCTTGGCTACGACTTGCTTTTAGAAAAGCCCGTTGCAAATACTGAAAAGGAATGCATAGATATTGCAAATGCTGCAAAAGCAAAGGGTGTGCGTGTGCTTGTTTGCCATGTGCTTCGTTATACCCCGTTTTACAGGACGGTTAAATCAATTATCGAAAGCGGTATGATAGGCGAGGTAGTTTCCGTAGACCAGGTTGAAGCTATCGGTGATGTTCACTTCTCGCATAGCTATGTGCGCGGTAATTGGCACAGCACAAAAACAGCCGCGCCGATGATTTTGGCAAAGAGCTGCCACGACCTTGACATAATTCAGTGGCTTATAGGCAAACCTTGCAAAAACGTTTCTTCCTTTGGCAGCCTTAAACATTTCAAGGCTGAAAACGCCCCCGAGGGTGCTCCCAAGAAATGTATAGACGGCACTTGCCCTGTAAAAGAGGAATGTCCCTACAACTGCTACAGAGTATATGTGGATCAAGAGGATAGAGTATGGCACGGCTGGAAGGATATTATCAAGGCTATGTATGCCACACACCCCGACTTTACGGATGAAGAAATTTGTGAAGTACTTAAGAAGACGGATTTCGGAAATTGCGTTTATTACTGCGATAACGACGCTCTCGACCACCAGGTAGTCAATATGGAATTTTGCGGCGGAGCTACGGCAACGCTTACTGTAAATGCATTTAATGCCGGCGGCAGATATACGCGCGTTTACGGTACGAAAGGCGAGCTTTGGGCGTTTATGTCTGATAAAGAGATATTTGTGCGCACGCTTTCAGCGAGAGAAAAGCACTTTATTCCCGTGCAGGAAACAGAAGAATCTATCGCAGGCGGCCACGGTGGCGGCGACTACGGCATTGTGCGTGATCTTTACAATTATCTTAACGGCGAGGAAGTTGAGTTCGGCGCTTCTGAAATAGGAATATCTGTAGAAAACCATATGATGGGATTTGCGGCAGAAGAATCACGCAAGGAAAACTGTATCGTAACACTTGAAGAGTTTTGCAAAAAGCACGGTCTTGAAAAATAATAGAGCGGAGATGGCATTATGAAACAATTTTCAGTTATTCTCATAGGAGCTGGCAATAGAGGCAGAACATATTGCAAATTTATGGCAACTATGCCCGAAAAATATAAAATTGTGGGTGTGGCAGAGCCGCACGATTTAAGACGCACGGAATTTGCACAAATATACGGCGTGCCCGAAGAAGCTTGCTTTAATAGCTGGGAAGGCATACTTTCTATGCCCAAAATGGCTGATATTGCCGTTATCGCCACGAACGATGACGCGCACTATGAGCCTGCGATGAAAGCAATAGAACTGGGATATGATATTTTGCTTGAAAAGCCCGTGGCGCAGAAAGCAGAAGAGTGTGCCGCCATTGCGAACGCGGCAAAGGCAAAGGGCGTACATGTGCTTGTTTGCCACGTTCTTCGATATACACAATTTTATAAAGCACTGAAAAATATTATTGAAAGCGGCGAGATTGGCGAGGTTATGTCTGTAGACCAGGCAGAAGCTATAGGTAATGTTCATTTTTCGCATAGCTTTGTACGCGGCAATTGGCACGATTCCGTGGAAACTACACCTATTGTATTGGCAAAGACCTGCCACGACCTTGATATAATACAGTGGCTTATAGACAAGCCTTGCAAAAAAGTTTCTTCTTTTGGAGACCTTACTTATTTTACAGAGAAAAATGCGCCGGATGGTACGCCTGTGCGCTGTGCGGGCAACCCTTGCTCCATACGCGAAAATTGCCCATACGACTGCCATAAAATCTATATAGAAAACCCGGATAACCTTTGCTGGAAGGGTGGATTCAGAAACACCGTGGCTACACACAATAATTTTAGCGATGAAGAGCTTTTGGAAGCGCTTAAGATAACAGATTACGGTCTTTGCGTTTTCCACGCTAACAACAATATGCCGGACCATCAGGTAGTAAGTATGGAGTTTGAGGGCGGTGCTACGGCACAGCTTACCTTCAATGCGTTTAACAATGGCGGAAGATATACGAGAATTTACGGCACAAAAGGCGAAGTTTACGCATTTGCTTCCGATGATGAAATAGTAGTACGAACATTTGCCGATAAAAAGAAGCACGTTATACCACTCAATAAAGTTGATGAAACCATAACAGGTGGACACGGTGGCGGCGATTACGGCATAGTATACGACCTTTATGACTATTTAAACGGTACATACAACGGACTTGATATAGCTGAAATTGGCATTTCCGTTAAAAACCATATGATAGGCTTTGCGGCAGAGAAAGCAAGACTTAATTCTTCGGTTGTTGACATTGAAAAATTCTGTGAGGAATACGACTATAAAATTTAAAAGAACAAAGTTGACTTCATCAACTGTAAAACGCCCGGTTTTCGGGCGTTTTTGTATAAATAAACAGACCGAAAACTCGGTCTGTTTATTTGTTTAATAAGTATAAAGCCTGTTTGCAAAAATTCGCGCTATGGGGTTTGAAAGGTGATTTTTTAGGTCAACCTGATTTATGATGATTTTGCCGCTTCCTACGGGCAGCTCTGCACAGGCGAGGGCAGGGTAAAGCTTTTGCCCCCAGGCGCTGCCCATAAGGCTGTTTCCGCTTGTTAGTATGGGTTTTAGCCCTTCTGCCATGAATGTGGTGTGCAAAATAGGCGTTATCATATCTTCCTGCTCGCTATACCACATGCGAAAATCGTACGGTGTAAAATCGTGCACAAGATCGTGCCTGGTTTTGCGCGAAACGAAGTGAAGCGAACGCATACCGCAAAGCTTAACGCGTATTTCCTTTCCGCAAATGCTGTGTGAGCCAAGCGGTAAAAATTCCACCAATACGGTTTTGCCGCTTTCTGCGAGAGATATATATTTTTCTTTGTTTTTTATGAATTCTTCGCCTGAAACGACCTCTGCCGTGGGTGCGAGAAGCTCTTCTTCTGGGAATACCTCTATTTCTTCATCGCAATAGTGCAGTGTATCTCCGTTGCTATTCATGAGTATAGCGCGGAGAGTGAATTTGGTTCGCTCTGCTACGTTTGGCGCGGCGAACGAAATCTCGCCTTGCAAAAAGGAGCTGTTTTCGCCGAAAACGGCTTCTTTTTCTGCTTTCATAAGCAAATTGCCATCGGCACTCAAAAGCTCGCAAATGATTTTGTGCCCCGAAGAGATTTCGTGTGTATCGTTGCAAACAAATAGCTCAGCACTTGCTTTTTCTCCTGCGAAATATGTAAAACGGTCGTTTCTTATGTTTACCATAAGCGGAGTTAGAGCATCACGGTAAGCAAAAAATGCAGGCTTGGGGTTGCGTTCACAATCCACGATCGTCTTCATCCAGCCGGAGGGCCAAGCGTCTATAAAGAGGTGAATGGCAAACGTTGCCATGTTTTTATCCCTGCGGAAAGCCTCTGTCTGAATTTTTGTGGCAAACGCCTGATATTTGCGGCTTTCATCTGCCCAAGCTTTGAGCGTTTCTTGCGTGTCGTAGTAGAAGAAGTGCATATTACCGCTTTGCGCGTCTTTTATCCTGCCCGGTTCCCAAGTTTTTTCTTCCGCATCGCTTTGCGGCAGACATTCTTTGGGGTAGCGCGCGCGCATGAGCGGCACCGGGTCCAGCCCCTCGGCGCCGAATTCGCCACAGCCGTAGTACCAGCCGTCTTTTACGCCCAGCCAATATCCGCGGTGCAGCTTTCCGAGGTCTATGCCGTGGCCGTTGTACCACGTGCAGTAGCAATGGTTATCGGGCATGGTGCTGTCCGGCGGATCGTAATCGCCGTCTATATGCTTTATAACTCTGTCGGGGTTGAGCAAATGTACCGCCGTATCGCACGCGGAGAAAAACGCTTCCATTTCATCACGTACTAAGTGGCGGTGCGGGCGATTTGCCGCATTTGCCATGGGTTCGTTCATGTAGGAAACGAGAATGCTCGATGCGTGTGGGCGTATAAGGCGTTCCATTTCCTCCGCCTGGCGCACGCCTTCTGCAAATTTAGTGCGGCGCATTACCGTAAACAGCGGCAGATCGGTTTGCAGCATAAGACCAATGGTATCGCAAAGCTCGTATATTTCCTTTTGCACGGGGCGCTGTGTAAGGCGCAAAAAGTTCATGTTGCACGCCTTTGCCATAAGCATATCGTAGATAAGGGCGTCGGTGTCGCCGCGAAGAACGTCTTGCTGCTCATATCCCATCGTATTTGCGCCGCGCAAGCGAATAGCTTTACCGTTGAGGTAGAACATACCCTTGGGCGTGCTTTGCATGTCCTGCGCGAAGGTTCTCATGCCGAAGGAGCTTGTTTTAACGTCGCAGAGCGTGCCGCCGACTGTAAGTTTTATTTGCGCTTCGTAAAGGTATGGAGTGTCAAGCTCCCAAAGGCGCGCATTTTTTACGGGTAAACGCAGGCGCACAAGGTTTGCCCCCTTATAGAAGACAAGCTTTACGGCATCATTCATCTTTTCCTTATTTTCAAGGTCGGCAAAAGATATTGTTTCGCCATGGGCGGCATCCTTAAAAGTTATGGGCTCGTAGGCGAAATTTTCAAGCACGGTGGCTTCAAAATTTCTGCCGTATATAGCATATTCGAGATTCACGTCGGAAAGCGGCATATAATCTGCGTTGCAGACCTCGCAGAAGATTTCACATTCTTCTGTTTTTGGCAGAGGGCGCACGAAAATGTCGGAAATGAATGCGCGCGCGCGCACCTCCAGACGTACGCCTTGGCAAATTCCGGCGCCGGGGGGGCAGTGATGCCAGCCTATTTCGGAATCGTCCCAGCCAAAGCCTGTGGCGGCGTACATTTTGTCGCCCTCAAGGCGTATGGGATTTTCTGTTGGACCTTGGTTTCCGCCGTAAACGTAATCGTTGCGCACGGTTATCACAAGCGTGTTTTCGCCATCGCGCAGGTAGGGCGTGGCATCGAACTCAAACGGCGCAAAAAAGCCTTCGTGACTTCCGAGGAAAGCTCCGTTTAGGAAAACCTCGGCTATATAATCCACGCCGTCGAAGCAGAGAAAAACGGATTTGCCCACGGCAGGTTTTTTTGCAAGAAACGTGGTGCGGTAATGGTGCACCGTTGCGCCTGTTGGACCGAAAAAGTGGGGAATTTGTACCTTTTCCCACTTTCCTTCGCCGCGCAGAACGCGAGTAAAATCAAAAAAATCTTCGCTTTCCGCTTTTCTCATATCGAACGAGGAAAGCGGTAAAACCGTGCGTGTGTTTTGCGTTTTTGGAGCGAGCCTTTGCATAAAAGGCTCGTATTTCACGCGAAGTTCTTCTATAATAGCATCGAGCTCTTCACGAGTGTCGGGCTTTTTGTATACGGGCGTGGGCGCTCCGTCTGCCTCTTTCATAGCCAGAATAACGCCGTTTTTGGGCGTGGGCTCGGGAAAAACGAGCGGTAAGCGCTTGCTGCCTATTTCATTTGCGGCTATTGCGCCGAAAAAATCTGCCATAGTAAAAATCCTTTCGGGAATTTATAGTTTATGTTAATTATACCGAAGTGCGGCCAAAAAAGCAATATGAGAGTAAAAGAAAAATGCACGCGCCGCGTGCATTTTTATATATTATTTTAAGTTAAGAGCGGAGAGCGATTCCAGAAAGTCGGGCGTTATTTCTTTATAGTCTGTAAAATATTCGTCTTGCAAATAGAACTTTCCATTTGATTCGAATATTCTTATATGAAGTGAAATATATGGATAATCGCACATTGTGACCCAAAAATCATATAATTTATTTACTTTGGAATCTTCGTCAATTTGCGTACCGAGGGTAATATCGCTTATTCTAAACGTAAAGTCGGTATCGATGTCTTTTATAGACAGGAATCGCGTATCGTCAAAAACAATATCTTCGCGAAGATAGAGGTATTGAAATCTGCTGCTTGTGATAAATTCAGGATAAATTTTGTTGTTTCCGTAATATTCCGTAATACCTAATACAAAATATGATTGCACATCTATGAGCACAAGCATCTCACTATCAAAATCAAAACGATATTTTTGATAACCTTGGGATTTGTATGTATAACCATTATAATAAATTATGCCGGAATCTTCACCATAAGTTATTTTGTCACACGAACACACAAAAAAACAAAAAGCAATAATCAAAGTAAATGACAAAATTCTTTTGAACATACAAGTACCTCCTTTAAGGATAGTATAGCACAAAAAGAAAATGCTGTCAAGTAAAGCAAAAGCCGCAGTATCACCTGTGGCTTTTGTTATTGAACATTAGTTTTTGAAATTCGTAAAACCTTCCGCGGGGCATTCGCCGTCTATAGCAACGGGTTCACCGTTGTAAACGAGCTTGATATATTTCACATAGGAAATGCTGTCTATTGTGTTTACAAGGCATTTGAGCGTGTGGTCATCGAGCTCTGCCGTGCCCTCGAAAAAGAGCGTGAGCGTGTTGGAACCCGGTGTGTGTGTTACGAACTGACCATTCTCACTTACCTCTGTTTTTTCGCCCGAGGTGGAAAGTTTCCAATCAGCAACCGTCACGTCTAGTGCACAATGTTCGAAGAACGGGGCCAGGAGCTCTTTCCACGTTTCTTTCATTTTCCCTTCTTCGAGCTTAAAAAACATTTCCTTGCAGAGTACAGTTCCATCTTCAAGAGGGAAGTGGTACGTGTAGGAAACGCTTGTAGGGTAAGCGATGGAAGGGGTTATTTCCTGATAAATACCGTTTTCGCCGCCTATTTCGGGGTAGCGCCTGTCTGTGGTGTTGGAATGGCCAAAGTGCATCGCTGTGGGAACAGCCGCCACTATAAGCGCAAGGCAAGCCGCCAATGCCCCATAGCGCACGATGAGAGTGCGGGATTTTTTCTTTTTGATGCCGCATTTTTTTAGCGTTTTTTCCTTGATATTCTTTGTGGAAATGCCGTCCGGCATTTCACACTCGATGTTTTCAAGCATAGTGTCTATTTCATCTGTTTTTGCTTCATTCATTATGTCATAAAGTGTTTTTTTCATATTTTTCCTCCAATCTTTTCGCGTAATTTGGCAAGAGCACGGTGTGTGCGCACGTCCACGTTGCCTGCGGAAAGCCCCAAGCGCTCGGCTATAGCCTGTGTAGGCTCTCTCAGGTAGAATTTGCGCACGATAATCTCGCGGTCGGGCTCGCCCAGAGCGTTTATTTCGGCAAAAAGCGCTTTTCGCTCTTCAGCAAGCAAAAGCTCTGCTTCTACGGTGAAATCGCCGGCGATCTGCAAAAATTCTTCGTCGCTGTCGAGCGAAATAAGTGTATTTTCGAATGCGCGCTTGCGAATCACGTCTATGGTTTTGTGCTTTGCTATGGCACATAGATAAGATTTTATGCTGCCTTGCTCGGGGCGAAAATTTTCCATGCTTTTATAAAATTCATAGAAAACGTCGCTCGCACATTCCTCTATATCCTCTGCCGAAAAGCAGGTGTAAGGGGAAAAACAGCCTTTTATAACCGTGCATATAAGCCCCATATACCGCTCCATAAGCGCAGATAAGCCTTTGTCGGGGTGCTTGCGCAGAAGCTTTAAAAGAACATCGTCTTTCATATGTTTACCTCCCGAAGTTTTGAAACGTTTCACCTATTATTACGGAAAAAACGGAGAAATCTTACAAAAAATTTGCAAAAAAATGAAAATCTGCCGAATGTTCGGCAGATTTTTTGCTTAAATATCAAATTTTCTGCTTTTGCCTGCACCGTAACGTGTGGCAACGAGCGTGTTCTGCACAGGGCTGAACGTGAAAATATCGAAGCTTGTTTCTGTAGCGGAAAAAGGCTCGTGGCTGTATTTTACACCGTCATCGCCTACGGCAAGGCCCGAATTATTTCTGCCCGCGAGCATAGTTGTAACGGAAAGCAGGCCTATATCGTCAATGCAAGCACTGTCTGCATGGCAATGTCCCGAGATGCGCACGGGTACACGGTGCGTCTTTCCGCCGAAATCGGCGAAAATATTATAGCCGAAATCTTCGTGCGTATTTATAAATCGAGCTTTTGCACCGCGAATGAATGCTTTAGTTATTTTATCGAGAACAGCTTTGTTATATACTGTTTCGTTTGTCTCGGAAAGCTTGCTGTCGAAAGGCATATGCTGAATAAAAATTACGTTTTCGGGTGCATTTTTCAGCGCTGTATCGCAAAGCCAAGAAAGCTGTGCTTCCGTATAACCGAAATCCCATTGTTGGTTATAAATCATAATGCCGTTTTCTTCTATATATGGCACACCCGAGCTATTGAGGAAAATCACACGCGTGTTCGCCACAGGAGCGTCGAAATAGCCATAGAGCGCTTTGTTTCCGCCGCCGTGGTAGTGTTCGCACTTTTCGCTGCCGGCAAAGAGCACATCGTATTGCACATCATCGGACACATTTGTGCCTATCCGGCAAACTGTGGAATCAGGGGATATTCTGCCGTGGATGGAATTGTCGTCGTGATTGCCTTGCACGCATATTACGGGTACGTCGCACTGCGCGAGAAGTGAGGCGAGCTCTGCCATCATTTCCACGTGTTCCTCGGGCGAGGCAGGGTAGTTGCCTACGTTATCGCCGCCGAAGCAGATAAAATCTATTTTTTCGCTTTTGTTAAGCTCGTTTATAGCGTGGACCGTATTTGAAACGCTTGCTTGCATTTCATCTATGAATTTGTAATGTAAATCTGTGATAAATACAAAGCGTAGGTCGTGCGCGCCTTTCGCCGGCAGCTCGGCACGCACGCGAAGCGTTTCTTCTTTTGCGTAATCGGCAAAGGGAAGAAGTTTCATAATTTTATTTTGCGATGAATCTGTGGTATACTTTTTTGCCTTTTCTTACGATAAGACCTTCTTTGAGCGTTGCTTCATCGAATGTCTGGGAGAAGGAAGCTACCTTTTCGTCGGAGGCGAACACGCCGCCCTGCTGAACAAGGCGTTTTGCTTCGCTTCTGGAGGGGGCTAGCTTGCCGAGAAGAAGCAGGTCGAGTATGCTTATTTTGCCATCGGCAAAAGCGGATGCTTCAACTTCTGTTGTAGGCATATTTTCGGAAGCACCGCCTGCAAAAATAGCGTGGGAAGCCTCTTTTGCTTTGTTTGCTTCCTCTTTGCCGTGAACAAGCTTTGTGAGCTCGTATGCGAGGATTTCTTTCTTTTCGTTTATGCGGTTATCTGACCAAGTTTCCATATCTGCGATTTCTTCGAGAGAGAGGAATGTGAGCATTTTTATGCACTTCATAACATCTGCGTCGCCAACGTTTCTCCAGTACTGGAAGACTTCGAAGGGGCTTGTCTTATTGGGGTCGAGCCAAACCGCATTGCCGGCAGTTTTGCCCATCTTCTTACCGTTGGAGTCTGTAAGGAGAGTAATTGTCATAGCGTGAGCGTCTTTGCCGAGCTTTTTGCGGATGAGCTCTGTGCCGCCGAGCATATTGGACCACTGATCGTCGCCGCCGAATTCCATGTTGCAGCCGTATTTTTTGAACATATAGTAGAAGTCGTAGGACTGCATGATCATATAGTTGAATTCGAGGAAGGAAAGGCCTTTTTCCATTCTCTGCTTATAGCATTCAGCACGGAGCATATTGTTAACGGAGAAGCAAGCGCCAACTTCGCGCAGAAGGTCCACATAGTTGAGGTTGAGAAGCCAATCTGCGTTATTTACCATAAGCGCTTTGCCTTCGCCGAATTCGATGAATTTTTCCATCTGGCGTTTGAAGCATTCTGCGTTGTGCTCGATGTCTTCTTTTGTGAGCATCTTTCTCATATCTGTTCTGCCGGAGGGGTCACCGATCATTGTCGTGCCGCCGCCGATTAGCGCGATGGGCTTATTGCCTGCCATCTGCAAACGTTTCATAAGTGTGAGCGCCATAAAATGGCCTGCAGTAAGGCTGTCTGCCGTGCAGTCGAAGCCGATATAGAACGTTGCTTTACCGTTGTTGATCATATCGCGGATGTGTTCTTCATCCGTTACCTGCGCGATAAGACCGCGCGCTTTAAGTTCTTCATAAATTCCCATTTTTGTTTCCTCCTAAAAATAAAAAGTCCTCTGCTTTGGAAGAGCAGAGGACGAAAATTTCGTGTTACCACCTCGGGTTTGCCCAAATCTCGCGATTCCGGGCCTTTGTGAGTGAATTTCACTCTGCGCTGTAACGTGCGCACACGCCGTAGCCTACTTTGGTAGTATTTCGGTGCGGGGCTCAGGAACGTATTCCACAGCGCAACCCATACCGACTTTCACCAACCGTCGGCTCTCTTAATGGCGCATTGCGAGGTGTACTTCTTTCCTTCAAAGCCTTTTTATATACTTTTATAGCAATATAACATAGTTTTTGAGATTTGTCAAGCAAAAAAGCAAAAATATATGTTATTTGCCGATAACTTCTTTGTTATATCTTTCTTTTGCTCGTTCTATGAAGACCTTAAATCTTTCTTCACCTCTTATCGAATCAAAATCTTTTTGATTAAGATGATATATCAAAGTTTCAAGCCCGTGTTCTTTTGCTGTTTCGGCATCGTGTGTGTATTTGGTTAAATTAAGAAAGATATTGTTTTTGTATTGGAAATCTCCTAAAGGAAGGCTGTATTTGAAAATAATTTCATCAAGCCATTTCTCCATTTCAGAGTACATACTTTCATAATCTTGTATTTTTGCGAGTTTTTTGCATAACAATGTGCGTATCCAGACATAAACGTAACAACTCCTTTCTTTGCTATTGTTGTAATAGAGCAGGTCGAGTAACTTTGTGGCTGTGCGATATGCAAAAACAGCGTTTTCGTCGGTGCTGTATGATTGTCGAATCAAACACCAGACCGCTTCTTCAATACAATATGACAGTAGTTCTTGATTTACCTCGTTTCTTTTTTCATATCCATCTATATTTGCAAGTTCTGCTATACTTGAAATATGAATGGGCGGCAACAAATTTGCTGCTCTGGCGGCATTGTTTATGTCACCAATACGGCTATAGCAGAAGCACAAATTATCGATGGATTTCCATCTGAGTTGGGAATCTGTACATTCATCAAGTATTTTTTCAAGCAATCCTATTGCAGCAATATAATCTTCCTTTTTCTTGCGGCAAGAATACGCTTGTGCAAGTTCAAAACGAATGGTGTTATTTCTGGGGTAGGATTTAAGCAATTCTTCCCATAACGCTATGCTTTTGTCGTTAGTTGTTTCGGGCAGTTCGGTAATCTTTTTGGTATTCTCTATAGCATCTTCTATTCCATTGGGATTCAAACCGAAAAGCACATCTGTCGATACCCCAAATACCGAAACAAGTGGTACTACTTGGGAAATATCCGGCATACCTATGTTGTTTTCCCATTTGGAAATAGCCTGAGCGGTAACCCCCACTTTTTCTGCGAGTTCTTCTTGCGTTAATTCGGCTTGCTTCCTTAATATTTTTATAATTTCTCCCATAGTTGACATAATTTTTCCTCCTGAAATATAAAATTGGTGCGATTTCTACTGTATATATTATCGCATAATAAAAAGAATTTTAGAAGCGAGAGAAAGACGAATTTTTTTAAACTGTGCGTTGATATATTTGCATAAAAAAACGGCGAGTATTTTCTCACCGTTAAATTTTATTTACTTTACCGCATCAAGCAGTTCTCTTGCCGCCGCCTGCGCTTGCTCTGTCACGTTTGCGCCGCCTATTATACGGGCTATTTCCGCCACGCGCTCATCATACGAAAGCGTACGGATGCTCGATTCCGTTCTGCCGCTAACCTCTTTTTTTGAAACGAAAAAGTGTGTGCTTGCCGTGGCGGCAATCTGCGGGGAGTGTGTAACGCAGAGCACCTGTGTGCCGCTTTCTGCGACTTCGCGGAGCTTTATGCCTATTTTGTGCGAGGTTTTGCCCGAAATACCCGTATCAATTTCATCGAAGATGAGTGTGGGCGTTTTTTCTTTGTCTGCAAGCGCGCATTTGAGCGCGAGCATTGTGCGCGAAAGCTCGCCGCCGCTCGCTATACGGGAAAGCGGCATAAGCGGCTCGCCGGGGTTGGCGGAAACGAGGAAAGAAACCGCATCGCCACCATTCTTGGCAAATTCAGAAAGTGGTTCTACGGCGATTTCAAAGCGAACCTTGCCCATTTCAAGAAAGCGAAGTTCGTTTATTATCTTTTCTTCAAAGATTTTTGCCGCCGCACGGCGTTTTTTCGTTATTTCCTCGGCTTTTGCGGCGAGGCGTGTACGAACCTCGCGAAGCTCGTTTTCCATGTCCTCCAGCATTTCTCCCGAATGCTCGAGAGTTTTAAGCTCTGCTGCCGTTTTCTCGCGGAATGCTATAACTTCCTCTACAGTTGCGCCGTATTTGCGTTTAAGCTTGGAAATTGCGGCAAGGCGTGTTTCTATTTTATCGAGAAGTTCGGTGGGGTTCTTAACACCTACGTCACATTCTTTATATATAGTTTCTGCAATATCCTCCAAACGGTACATAAAATCGTTCAGAGTTTCAAGGTATTCTTCTGCCTTCGGTAAAACGTCTGCAAGCGCCTCTATAGCATCCGAAGATTTGCGTATGAGGTCTGTGGCGGAGTTGCCTTTTTCGTTTTGATACAGCGCGCGGTAAACGAGGTTTGAGTATTTGGAAATTTTTTCGGCGCTTGCGAGCTTCTTTTTCTTTATTTCCAGGGCTTCTTCTTCGCCTTCGTGCGGTTTTACTGCGTCTATATCCGCAAGCTGATATTTGAGCAACTCTATAGTACGCTCTTTCTGCGTTTCTTTGCGGCGCAACTCTTCCATTTTTGTGCGTATTGCGGAATATTCCTCGAAAATAACCTCATATTCGGCAAGCGGCGCGGTTATATCCGCCATAGCATCGAGATAGGTTATATGGTTTTCTTCCTCCAAAAGCGCCCAGCTCGCGTGCTGACCGTGTATGTTTATGAGAAATTCGCCAACCTCGCGAAGAATCGCGGCAGGAACTGTTCTGCCGTTGATTTTTGCGGTAGACGAGCCCGAAGCGCCGATATCACGGCGAATAAAGAGCGTGTTATCGTCCTCGGGCGGAAAGCCGAGCTCGGCAAGGCGGGATATTTCGTTTTCTGTAAAATCTGTAAAAAGCGCTGTTACACTTGCATTTTTTTCGCCGTTGCGCAGCAGCTCCTTGCTGGCGCGCGCACCCATAATAAGCCCAATGGCATCTATAATTATAGATTTACCTGCGCCTGTTTCACCTGTGAGCACAGAAAAACCGTGCGAAAGCTCCACGCATTCCTTTTTTACTATGGCGATATTTTCTATGCAAAGCTCTTTTAACATAATACGCTCCTTTTATAAAATCTGCCGCTTTGCGCGGCAGAAGTTTTATGCTACTGATATAACTGCGCGGAGGTTGTTTGTAACTCTTTCCGCTTCGTCGTCATTTTTAACCACAATAAAAATCGTGTCGTCGCCTGCTATGCACCCTATGATGCTGTCGCCTGCGAGCGCGTCTACAGCGGCTGCCGCAGCGTTTGCCATGCCGGGATATGTTTTTATAACAACTATATTTTCCGCGTTTTGTATAGAAGTGGCGGTGTCGCGCAGAATGCTCTTGAATTTTGCGCCGGAGGTAACGTCGTCGCGACGGGGAAGGGCGTATTTATATTTGCCGTCTTCCGTGGCAATTTTGACAAGCTGAAGCTGCTTTATATCGCGCGAAACCGTGGCTTGAGTAACGTCATAACCGCCTTCACAGAGCTTGTTTATAAGCTCATCTTGCGTTTCTATATTGTATTCGGTTATAATTTCGAGTATTTTTGCGTGTCTTGAATTTTTCATATGGACTACTCCTTATTTACGGTACATTTTTGTGCTCAGGATATCGAAAAAGCGGTTTTGGTTTGTTTTTACGAATTTTGTTTTAAAAGGCGATTTTGTAACTGTTATAACTGCGTCTTCGGAAACGAGAATACCATCTCTGCCGTCCGGTGTTACGAGAATGCCCGTACTTTTCGGGTGGTTGGTTCTGCCGCGCGCCGTTAACTTTACGTTCGCACCGAAAACGAGTGGGCGCGTCATGAGCGAGTGAGGGCAGATGGGAGTTACGCAGATTGCTTCCAGCGCAGGGTCGAGTATGGGGCCGCCTGCGGAAAGGGAATATGCCGTAGAACCCGTAGGGGTTGCTATTATAATGCCGTCTGAATGGCAGTTGAGCGCAACGCTGTCGTCACATTTCAGCTCCATTTCCGTTATTTTGGAGCAAACGGAGGAGGTTAGCGCCACTTCGTTCAGCACGCTCACATTCTTTTCCGTTTTGCCGTCCTTTATATTTAAATGAAGCATCATATGTTCTTCTGTTTCAAATCCGTTTTCAAAAACGGAACGGAGAACTGAAATTTCGTTTTTTTCTATAGTCGTGAGAAATCCGAGGTTGCCGAGGTTTATACCGAATATCGGTATACCTGTGCCTGCGATTCTTGCACAGGCATCTAAAATAGAGCCGTCGCCGCCGAGCACGATGGCGGTATCTGCATTAACAGCTACGAGCTGCTCTTCGGGAAGAAAAACTATGCCGAAGGCAGAAAGCTCTGCGGCAAACCTTTCATGCATAAAAACCGAAACTCCGCACGTTTTTGCAGTTTGTATAATGCTTTTGGTGCAGGCAAGCTCTGTGTCGCGTTCCGGGTTTGGGAAGAGCAGAATGCTTTTTATTTTGTTCATATACTTAACCTCCCATAACACAGTTTTTTATTGTTTCTTCCGCTATCGGTGCGGAGGGCACGTTTTTTACAAAGAGTGCCAGATATTCAGTATTGCCGTCGCCGCCCGTTATAGGGGAGCGCGTGAGCGCGGCAGGGTAAAGCCCTGAAAGCGCCGCTTTGCCGAAAAGCTCCGAAATTATTTTTATGTGAACCTTCTTATCCTTGCATATGCCGCCGGAGGAAAGGTTTTTTTTGCCGCATTCAAACTGCGGTTTTATAAGGCTTATGAATTTGCCGCCGTCGCACAGCATGGAGGCAACGGGGGTGTATATCAGCGATTGAGAGATAAACGAAACGTCGGAAACGGCGAGCGCAAAATCTGCAAAGCCAATTATTTCGGGCGAAAGATTTTTCGCGTTTATGCCCTCTAAGTTTATCACACGGCTGTCGCACAGCAAAGAGGGGGCGAGCTGACCGTGCCCTACGTCCACAGCGTAGACCTTTTTTGCACCGTGACGGAGCAAACAGTCGGTAAAGCCGCCTGTGGAAGCCCCTACGTCGAGCGCAATCGCGTTTTCTGTTTCCACGGAAAATACAGTAAGAGCCGCTTCGAGCTTAAGCCCGCCGCGACTCACGTATTTCGAGGGTTCGTTTATTTTTATTTCGCTGTCGAGCGTGTTTTCGGGAATATCCTGCGAAGGTTTGGCAATTTTTTTGCCGCCGAGCTCGACACCGCTTTTTATAAGCTCTGCCGCGTGTGTTCTGCTTTTTGCAAAACCACGGGTAAAGAGAAATACATCTGCGCGCATAGTGTTTTCTCCGAGTTTTATTTTTTGATGTATTGATACGTTATATCTTTATTGAAGTCTATTACGGAAATATTGCAAATGTTCATTTCCGCAAGCTTTTTGCAGGCCGCTTCCATTTCCTCTTTGCTCATGGTATAGGAGGATAGGGAAAGGTGGTTGCCGGTATCTTCAAATTTTTTTGCGTAGTTTACGTTTACGATTTCGCCGTCTTCAAAAACAAATTTGAAATGTGCGGAAAACTCTTCGTTTTCCCATTCCGTGAAGTTTACTGCTATTCTTTTTATTGCGGAAAGCTCAAATTCATCCTTGCTCATACCGTAGACTATCTTTATTTTACCGTCTTTTCGTATGTACAAGCCCGTTTTCGGGAGTGTGATGACGTTTATGAGCAATACGACAAAAATTGCGGCGATGGCTATTTTCAGAACAATGCTTGCTATGCTGAGCTTTACGGGGATGAGCACAAGAATGGCAAGTATGATGGCAGCGATAAGACGCGGCAAAAGTATTTTGTTTGTTTTTACGAGCGTAAAGCGTTCATCCTGCGATATTTTAACATCGTTAAGTGACATTTGAGCTACTTCCTTTTCAGTTGTTTTTGTCGGCGCTGTCTTCTTTAGTGTCTTTTTCGGTTTTTTTATTTTTTGCTTTGTTTTTATTCTTCTTCGGCTCGCGAGAAAAAATCGCGAGAAACTTTGCTACGAGTGTTACTATCTCCACGCTGTAGTTAAGACCTATGCCTTTGCCTATGGCCTTACCGCCGACTGTAATGGCGGAAACAAGGCCGCAGAGCAACAGGTTTACCCAAAGGGATTCAATGCCCATTGTCTGTGCCAAACGGAGCGCAACGGTTGCTGCCGCAGAACCGGAAACGACACCGCATATATCGCCTATAACGTCGTTACAGAAGCTGGAAACCTGGTCTGCCTTTCTTATAAGAGCAAGACCTGTTTTGCCCGCTTTTATTTTTTGCGATGCCATGGAGTTAAAAGGTTTTTCATTTGCCGTGGCTACGGCAAGACCGATTATATCGAATATGATGCCGAGGAAAACGAAAGCAAGGAGTATAAGGACCGCCGCGATTATGGGAACGATAGAGAGCACTTCAGCAGAAAGCAAAGAAAGTATTATGGAAATAACGAGCGAAGAAAGGAATGCTGTTATCACCCATTTCCAATTTACCATAGAGAAAAGCGATTTTTTCTTTGGCGGTTTAGAGTTCTTTTTTTCTTGCTTTTGCGGGAGCTGTTTTTTTCCAGAACTTGGGTTTTTGCCGTTTTTAGCGGTGCTTTCGGCTTCTATTTCGTTTTTTTCTTTTCGGTGAATATCTTCCACAGAAAAACCTCCGTTATGTATGTTAAATTAAACTATATATTAAGGAAAAAGTGACGGTAATGTAAAAAGTAAACTTTGCGACATAAGGTCAAGTTGGTTTTCCCCGTTTTCTACCATTTTTGTTACCAGCAGGCAGTTTCCCTTTAAAGAAAACGGCGGAGCGTTGCCGTATCCGCTACTTGATTGCCGATGAGTTCGCACTGCAATCCCTTTTACACTTCATACAAGAACAGTCTAGGAGATTTCCTCGATAAACACAAAGCCCTACCTAGCTTTTTTTGCAGCGGCGGTTTCAATCGGCAATAGGCTTTGCAACCCGGCCAAGGAAAAGCAAAGTTTAAAATCCGATATTCGCCGCAACCACTCAAAGCAGGCTACGCTATTCGCAGCAACTCAATTGTACCGCATAATAGGTTTAATCTTCCAACCGTAGCCGCCATAAGGTTATGGCGTACCACAAAAGGAAGCCTCAAAGGTGAGAGGAACGAGGTCCGCATGCCATTGCGGTTCGCCCTCAAACCACTCTTCCAGCAGCCACCCCAAACTGGGCGTAAGAAGCAACCACAAGAAGCTTCATCGATGTGCCCGCCAACGGATTTTTAGGCCCGTGTTCGATAAGGCAGTGTTTAACTAGAATACTGCACCGTCACAAGAATAATCATACCATATCTTAAAAAAATATTCAAGAGCCAAAAAGTGATTTTTTTGCGATTTTTAGCCGAATTTCCGTCGATTTTAGGGTTTAGCATGGCGAAATCCAATTGTTTTTTGAATATTCATTCATTTTTGAAGTAAAAGCGAGTTTTTTATGCAGAGCAAAAAAACAGCACGTTCCGAAGGGGAACGCGCTGTTTTCGATTTGTTTTGAACTAAGTATCATATACGCCATATTAACGCAGGTCGCTCTGCACAAAGCGCCGCTGTTATCGTAGACGGAGCCTGTGCCCGCGCCTTCGCCGTAAACGGTTATTTTATCACCGGGGAGAAGATTTTGGTCGCCGTCTAGAAGGTAGCTGTAAACGATTATTTCAAATTCGCCGCCGTCTGCGCTCTTGCAAATGTAGCAAGTGGGCTCATAATAATCCAAAGACGTAACGTTTTTGGTAACCACAAGCTCCAATTTTACGAATTTTCCATCGTATTTTTCGGGGTTACGGTAAAATTCTTCTGCGGAAAGTGCTTCGCATTTTGCGATGTATTCTTCCTTTGAAAGCGAGGTGTCCACAGGTAAATCCGGCTTGAAGAAATAGTGGCTGAGGAGAAGCGGAAGTACGAAATGCGAAACTATCATGTAAAGCACCGCAACCGCCGCGGCGATTATCTTATGCGCCTTTTTGTGCGGGCTTGTGATAAGCAGCACGAGGGAGATAAGCGGCGAAATGAACGCCATTATCACAATGAACCACCAGCGGTGGTACCAATCCACGAACTGAACTGTACGGTAACCGTTATCGTATTTATATTTCTGCTTTTTGGGCGCGGCGGGCGAAAAAAGGGGGCGTTCGTTATGAAATTCTCGCAAAACGCTTGACAAAAAAGGGAAAAAAGTGTAAATTGAATAGGAAGGATTAAAAACCTGCTATGCAGGTTGAGAGAGAAGGAGAAAATACGTTATGGCAAACGTAATGGACAC
>JAFTLJ010000035.1 GCA_017456005.1 Clostridia bacterium
CAACAGCCTTTAGTGTAAACGGCGAAACGTTTTATGCTGTCGAAGAAGCTCCGCGCCTCGTTTGTCTCGCAACAGATGTTCTCCACGCGCACAACGAAAGCAAAAATAAGGGCGAAAGCGCCATAATGAACGTTTCCGCCGCAGTTTCCGCTTCCGTTTCGCATATGAAAGATTCCAAGTATATAGCTCACCTTACCACAGCGCTCGTAAATGCTGTTGGTGAAAGCCTTAAAAACGGCGAAGATATCTTCGGCATAACAAATGGTCAAAACGGAACTATGGAGAATGCTCTTTTAAAATCTGTCGGCAACATTTTCACAAATATAAATACAGAAAACATTGCAGATAATATAGCCGCCATAGCCGGCGACCCGGAAAGCGGCACGGCAGGTGTTATAGAAGCGGTAACAGAAATCACTTCCGGCGGAGATATAAAAGAAGTGCTTAAAGATACTGAAAAGGTAGAGAAGCTCGCTTCTTCCCTCATAAATATAGCAGAAAATCCCAACCTTTCTTCCACAATGGATGCACTCACAGAAATGGGCACCGGAATTCTCGGAGAAGTTCTTCCTGAGGAAGGCAGCGAAAAGCGTGAAGAATACCTCGAAACAGTAAGCACAAGCGTTAACGAGGTTTTGGCAGCTACGAAAGCTACACAAGGCAACTTTGAAGAAAGTGTAGATATAGCTACATCCATCATTCAGGAAAAAATTTCCGAAGTAAGCGAAGCGGAAATTTCCGAAGGCGAAGCAAAACTTCTCGCGATTTGCGCAGTGCACTATTTCGGCACGGAAGAAAATTACGCCAATACAGAAAACGCCCCCATCTCCATAGCGGATATAGAAGCGTTCTTCGGTCTTAAGAAATAATACCGTTAAAAACTCCTCCGATTTTCGGAGGAGTTTTCTTTATTTATCTTTGTGTGTATATATATATTTACTGAAATTATTTGCATAATCGCCCATTTTGCCGGGGTATGCCGCCTGCATATTGCCCACGGAGGAAACCTCAGAAAGCCACACAAGCTCCGTTTCATATTCTGCTCGGGTTATAACGCCTGTTTCGAGCATATATTCAAGCAAAAGGTGCGCCATCTCCATTTGCTTTTCAGCAAGTTCGGGCGGGCGCTCGAAGCCCTCTGTCATATCGTCTATCTCCTCGTAAAGCGCCCAAATTTTATCATCGCTTACAAAACCTTTTTTCTCGTAGCGAATATTTTTGCTGATATATTCAAATTCAAAGGTCTGATCTTCTTCTTTATAGGATGTAATAGAGGCAAAAACATTGTCCCTATAGAGATATTCATAGTAAACGCGCATAAAATCGCTCTTGTTTATGCGCCACGTATTGTAGTGGTTTATAAGCATTTTTTCGAGCAAAACGTCGCCGTATTCCGCAACCCAAAGCTCCACGCCGTCGCAGGCATAATCGAAGCTTTCGCTCGCCAGCCGCAAAACATTTTGTTCCAAATAAGTTTCCTTCCAATCGGGGTAGGCAGATGGAAATTGGCTCATATATTCATCTGCCGCAGAAACGAACTTTTCAACATCGTCAAACTTAAAATCAAAAGAAAGAGTCACTTTCCCCCTTGCCCATTCCTCTGCAAATTCGGGCGTAAAAACTATCTTAAAGCAAAGCGGCGCTTCCTTGCTGTAGTTTTCCGTTGTGAAATCTTCTATAGTGAGCGCACCGTCTTCTATTTCGCCAAAGGTGCTTTCCGCGGTAAAATCGCCGCTGCCTATATTTATCACGAGGTCGCCTGCGCCAAGCTCTTTCGCCATACCAAGCTCAAAACAAAGCTCAAAGCTCTCGTTCGGCTTATATACGCCTTTTTTGCCGTAGACCTTGGCGTAAAGCGCTTTATCCCAATATGTGGGCGGCATAGATGGCTTGTGGGAACCAAGCGCACCGCCCAAGCTCTGTTTTTTATGCGTATCCAGCATAGTGAAAGCCCCGGGCGCCTGCGCAAGGTAATAGGCAAATCTGCCCGAAAAAATTATGCCGAATATAAGCACAAGGCACGCCGCCAGCTTGCCTATGTGCGCCAAAACAACACTTTTTCTGCTTCTTTTGTAGTCCTCTGCTTCTTCTATGTATTTTTCGTCTATTTCGCCGAGCGCTTCCGAAATTTTTTCTGCCTTCATATGCTTATTCCCCTTTCTGCAAAATATTTTTTCATTTTTTCACGCAACCGCGCAAGGCGCACAGCCACGGCATTTTCCGTAAGCCCCACTCTGCACGAAATCTGCTCTAAGGGCTCCGCAAACCAATAGCGGCGCATAAATATTACCCTGTTTTCTCGCGAAAGCTTGGCGAGAAAGCCCTCTATGGCAAGCGCGAGCTCGCGGTTTTCTACATAAGCTTCCACGTTCTCCTGCCCGCAAACCGCGCCCTCCAGCTCCTCGAGCGAGGCGGTATATGCGCTACTGCGTTTTTTTGCCTTGTTAGCCTTATATTTGTTTACGGAAATATTACGCAGAATTTTTAGCAGGAACGCTTTCAGCGGATTTGGCTTTTGCGGCGGAATGCTGTTCCATACGCCGAGGTATGCGTCGTTCACGCATTCCTCTGCATCCTCGCTGTTGCCGACTATATTATAGGAATAATTTTTGCAAAGCGTGCCGTATTTGCCCGCAAGCTCCGAAATTCCTTGCTCCGAACGGGCAAAAAACAATTCTATTATTTTCTCATCATCCATACGAACGCCCCCTTTCACTTATATACTCAGTTTTTTCGGCAAAATATTACGTGTTCAAGATAAAAAATTTGAAAAAGCTATGGAAAATATTTTCCATAGCTTTTTTCTCATTTCAAAAATCCTTTTATAATGGTTTCTTCAGCTTCCGCCTCCGTAAGGCCGAGCGTGCGCAGCTTCATAATCTGCTCGCCCGCTATTTTGCCTATCGCCGCTTCGTGAATGAGCGCCGCATCCTGGTGTTCTGCTACGAGAGAGGGAGTTGCAAAAACCTTGCCGCTATCGGCTAGAATGGCATCGCATTCCGTGTGACCCGTGCAGGGGCATTTGCCCACAATGCGAGAGTAATATTCCTGCCTGGAGTTGCCTTTGGCTACAGAACGGGAAACCACGTCCGCACCGGAGTTTTCGCCTTCGAGTATAACGTCAAAATCCGTTTTCGCATATTCATCGCCATCTGTAAGAAGTCTTTCGCGCACGACGATTTTTGCGTTTTTGGCAAGCTTCGCAGTTGTTTTTCTGTCTGTCGTGTCCACACCAGAAAGCTGTATTGTATCCATAGTGAGCACAGAATCTTCTTCCTGATAAATATCAGTAACAGGATTTATGCGCTTTGCGCCCCTGCCCTTGCCCGTGCCGATGTGTTTTTCTTTGTAGAGGACCTTTGCGCCCTTGCCCACGAAAAAGCGATGTATACCGTTGTGCTTTGCATCGGCTTCATCGTCGCTGTGCACACCGCAGCCTGCAACCACCGTAACGTCTGCGTTTTCACCGATGTAAAAATCGTTGTAAACAAGGTCGTCTATGCCGCCCGCCGTTACGCAAGCGGGAACGTATACCGTTTCGCCGACAGTACCTGCCGCCACTGTAACCACAAGGCCGGGGGCATCCTCTTTCTGCTCTATTTTGATATTTTCCGTGGACTGTCTGCTTGCACACATACCGTTCACACGGATATTATAGGCGCCCTTGAATTCGCCGTTATAATCGGAAACTGTTTCGAGTATATTTTTTGTTATATCGTTCATTTCGTAACTCTCCTTTCAACGGGGCAACCTGCATTTTTATCGCCTGCAAGAAGCTTCGGCAAAATTTCTTCCTTCGCTCCGTATTCGCGAATTTTGCCGTCTGCAATAACCACTATTTCATCGGCAATATTAAGAATTCGCTCCTGGTGAGAAATGATTATCTGCGTGCCGCTGTTTATGTTTTTGAGGTCCTCGAAAACCTTTATAAGCCCCGTAAAGCTCCAAAGGTCTATGCCTGCCTCCGGTTCATCGAAAACGGAATATTTTGTACCGCGCGCCAGCACGGAAGCTATTTCTATTCTTTTTATTTCGCCGCCGGAAAGCGATGCGTTTACTTCCCTGTCTATATAATCGCGTGTGCAAAGCCCCACTTTGCCGAGCAGATCGCAAAGCTCCGCCTGGTTAAGCTCTCTGCCTGCCGCGAGCGCGAGAAGATCGCGCACGGTAATTCCCTTAAAGCGCACCGGCTGCTGGAAAGCAAAGCTTATGCCCCTTTTTGCTCTTTCTGTTATGTCAAGGGCGGTAATATCCTCGCCCTCCAGCAAGATCTTGCCCGAATCGGGCACAGCTATGCCCGCAATAATTTTTGCAAGCGTCGTTTTGCCGCCGCCGTTGGGGCCTGTAACAACCACAAGCTTGCCTTGAGGAATAGAAAGGCTAATATCCTTTATAACCTCTCTGCCGCCGTTCGGCAAGCTCCAAGAAATATTCTTAAGTTCCAGCATTATTTGTCCTCCGAAATTTCTGCTATTTTATACTAACGTGATTTTTCACAAAAAATTTTTATTTATCCATTTTGCAAGTAAATATATCACTTGAATTCAAATTTAACTATTCCATAATATTTTATCAGCATATAGAACAAAAAGCAAGATAAAAAAAGAAAAATGCGTAAAAAAACGCATTTTTCTTTCAATAAAATCAAATTTATCAGCCTTTTACATATTTAAGGTTGCCCTCTATAATAGTAACCTTGTAAGTTTCGGAATAATACTGTATGCTGTCGGCTGTTTTGGAATCTTTTATTTCGCCTATTATCGGCACTTTCCAAGCAGGTTCGCCGGCGCCGGCATAAACCATTATATGGTAACCGTAATCGGTCTTTATAATTGTGCTGTCGCCCTCTTTAAGTTCCTCTGCAAAAAGCCAATCGTTGAGCTTGTCTGTAAGGTCGCCGTTGGAAACGTTCTCATAAAGACCACCGGTATATACGCTTGCCGTGTCTGTGGTATATTTAACTGCAAGCTCGCGGAATTTCGCCATGTCCTTACCGCTTTCTTCCCATTCCTTGTAAACAGCTTCTGCTTTTGCCTTCATATCAGAATCGCCGCCGTAAACGTCGGATGTAAAGAGTATGGTATAGAATTTTCTTGTGGGGGCTTCGTTGAGGTGGATTTCAGAGGTTGCCATATATACAACGTGCGATGCGTTGCCTTCGTGGAGATACGTGCTGCCTTTAACCGTGCTTTCTGCAAACATCCATTCGTCCACAGCAGCTTTTGTGTCTTCCTCTACGTTATTTTGGAGCTTTTCGCTTGTAACGACCTTTTTCTTGTCTACGCAAACGTTGGAAGCGAGAAATTCTGCCGCGATGCTTCTGAACTCTTCTTCTGTTTTTGCATTTTTAAGTCTCTGCGAATATTCTTTTATTGCATTGTTTTTTTCCGTATCGTTTGCAAGCACGAGTTCAAAATAGATAACATCGCGCCACTGATATTCGGATTTATTCTTTTCAAGGAAATTTTTAATTTCCGTTTCGGAAACCTCTGCTTCGCAGTAATCTTTATATCTCATTTTGTTTGCGAGACGATAGATTTCAAGCGATTTTCTTATATCCGCTTCCGTAACGCCCTTTGTATAGATAAATTCGATGTATTCACCGAGCTCCATCTTATTCTGCGTTGCCATTTTTTTGATCTCTTCTATCTCGCTTTCAACGTATTTTTTGTCTACGTCGTTAAGCTCGACACCTTTTCTGTACGCCGCTTCGCAAAGAGCGAGAGCGTTGTAAAAACCGTCTACCGCATCTGTTTTGAAAACGTCATACCAAGTGGTCTTTTTCGTTTCATCGGAATACTGTTCTTTTAGCGAAACTTGTGTGTCTATACCGAAATAGAGCTTCAGAAGTTCCGAACCAAAGTAGTTTACGTAGTAGTAGTAGGAATCGTAAAGCGAATATGTTACCATACCTGCGCTTACAGTATAGTGTTCGGAAGTGATAACGTCTATTTCGCTTATTTTTTTGCCGCAGGAGCTGAGCGAAAGCGCCATCACAATAGTTGCCGCCGCAAGTATAACGGCGAGCGTTCTTTTGAGTTTGTTCATTGAGAAAATCCTTTCAAGTTGTTAAAGTTTTTGTATTTTACCATTCACAAGCAAACGCTTTGTGAAAAAATTGTAAACAAATATAAAATTTATTTATCTTCTTTCTTTTTTTCAGGTAAACGGCGGTAAAGCGCGGTCTTTTTATAAATTATTTCCGCGAGCCAATCGTTTATACATTCGCCCCTCATGCGCCAAGCCCAGTTTCCGCTTGCCACGGCAGGGGTGTTCATTCTCGCCCCCTTTGAAAGCGCCAAAATATCCTGCATCTGCATTATAGCCGTGTCCGCAGGGCAAGCAAGAAGCGTGCGTATAAAGCCCCAGTTCAAACCTTCTTCCTTTGTAAGGTGCATATAGCTTTTTGCAAATTCCACGGTATCCTCCGGCATTTTTTCAAGCCAAAGAAGCGCCGGCTCATTATCGTGTGTGCCGATATACGCTACGGAGTTTTTGCCTATATTGTGTGGCAAATATTCACTGTCGCCCTTCGGGTCAAAAGCAAATTCCAGTACCTTCATACCGGGAAAGCCCGTCTTTTTGAGCAGCTTTTTTACGCCGTCTGTAAGAAAGCCCAGGTCCTCCGCTATAATGGGCAGCTCGCCCAAGCGCTTTTCAAGCGCGGCAAAGAGCGCGTACCCAGGGCCCTTGACCCATTTACCGTTTTTCGCCGTTTTATCTTTGGCGGGAATAGACCAATATGCCTCAAACCCGCGGAAATGATCTATACGCAAAACGTCATAGAATTTAGCGGCAGCTTCTGCGCGTCTGCACCACCAAGAAAAGCCCTCTCTCTGCATTTTTTTCCAGTTGTAAAGTGGGTTGCCCCATCTCTGCCCATCGGCAGAAAAATCATCCGGCGGACACCCTGCCACGTTCACGGGGGCAAGGTTTTGGTCGAGCTCGAAATCCTTCGGGTTTTCCCATACGTCTGCGCTGTCGAGCGAAACGTATATAGGCAGGTCACCTATAATCTTTATGCCCTTTTTGTTTGCATAAGCCTTAAGCGCAAACCATTGCGTAAAAAAGAAATACTGCGTAACGCGCCAAAAATCTATTTTATCCGCGAGGCGCTCGCGCGCCGCCGCAACAGCCGAGCTTTCGCGCTTCTTCAGCGGCTTTTCCCACGCTTGCCAGGAAGCGCCGCCGTTTTCGTTTTTTAACGACATAAAGAGCGCAAAGCCTTCCAGCCATTCTTTATTTTCCTCGCAAAAACGCGGATAATCTGCCGCAGGTTTCTTTTTAAAGTTTTCATATGCCGTTTCCAGCATTTTATATCTGTTTTGGTAAAGCTTGCCGAAATCTGCCTTTTCGGGGTCCGTGCCGAAATCGAGCTTTGCGTAATCTTTCTTTTCGATGTATCCTGCCTCGCAAAGCAGATCGGGGTCTATAAAATACGGGTTGCCCGCAAACGTAGAAAAAGATTGGTACGGTGAATCGCCGTAGCTTGTTATACCTATAGGCAATATCTGCCAATAAGTCTGCCCTGCTTTGCAGAGAAAATCAACAAAACGATAAGCCTCTTTGCCAAAAGTGCCTATACCATGCTCCGAGGGCAAGGAGGAAATATGTAAAAGTATGCCGCTGGTTCTCATAAATTAAATCTCCGATATTGAGTTGCACCGCATTTTCGCCGTGTAATTAACAGTTTATCATAAAGTAATCAATGTGTCAATTTTTTATTGAAATTTTATCGAATAAAAATATACTTTGCACAAAAAAACAAGGGAAAGCAACGCTTTCCCTTGTTCCAAATCTTTAATTTACTCAACCTCAACCGTGCCGTCTGCTTTTACGCTTATTTTCATACCGTCTTTTACGTATGCGAGGAATTCATCTCCCAAAGAATCTATTACGGGCATTGTCATTCCATCTACCCAAACATCGGCGAGAACAGCGCCTGCCGCCGCCAGCGAGTCTATGTGGTTTGCAAAGAGCATACAAGCAGGGTTTCTGCCCATAGCGCAAGCGCAGTAAAGCACAAGACCGCCCGTGGTGGAGCCTATCGTCTGCGGCAAGCAAAGAGCCTTGCCTACAAGCGGCTTGCCATGCAGCTCTTTATTGTTCTGGTCGCCGCATTTTACTTTTTTATCGCCAAACTGGAGAGCCATCTGGAAAGATGCAAGCGTGTTAAAACCTTGTGTGGTAACAACAGCCTCTGCCGTTACTTCACCGGGAGTTACAACTCTGCCTTTAAAAGTTTTCATGATCATTTACCTCCCTTTGTGATAGCTTTAAGTATTTCTTCTTCAGTGTAGTATCTTGCGCTCGTATATGTGCGTAGCTTGTTTGAAGAAGTTATAACAGGCATTGTTTTGCAAAGCGGATTGTTCATATACATAAGCGGGCATATATACGAAGTAATTACGCCCGTTTCGGCAAGGCGTGCCGCATACTCTGTCTTGTTGAATGCCTCGAGCACCTTGGGTGCTGCTGTGAACACAGTGGGGATAAGTACCTTTTTGTTTCCGCTGTCTTTAAGCCCCTTTTCCACTCTGTCTGTCCAGCTCTTGAGCTGTTCGAGCGAGAGGTGCGGGCAGCCCACAAAGCAGAGCTTCGGCTTTGCATCGGGCTTTTTCCAAATAACGGGGTATTCATTTTTAACTCTTTCTAGCTCTGCATCGTCTATTACGTATTCGCGTGCGCCCTCTGCAATGAGCTTTTCGCCCATTTCAACAGCCTCGGGCGTGAGGTTTTCTATGTGGTAAAGACCAACCGCGCCGTTGGATGCGGTTGCCGCTCCGAAATCCTTGAGGTATGCGCAAGCGGCATCGTTAAGCTCTGTACCAAGCCATTTGTCGAGCCCCACAACGTAAGGCACGTCTTCCATGACCTTCATGCCTATGGCAGAGCCAAGAAGCTGCGCTTCTGGTTTTTTCTTCGTTTTGATTTTCACAACCCAAGTTGCTTTTCTGCCCTCGTCGGTAAGCAAGCCGAAGTACGGCACATAGCCAACGATAGAACCCATAATGTCTATAATGCCGGAGTTACGGTTGCATCTCGCACCCAATACGGAGTTCGCATAAACTACCGCGCTGGATTCTGCCCAAGAAAGCACATCGCCTTTTTTCGGCTTGTTTTCAACCTCGTCCATATAGCAGGTGCAGGTGAAGGCGTTTTCGTTCATAAGGCCAAGCTCTGCAAGCTGTTTTTCGTAGAAATCCTGCTTTGTATACATAAACTTATTGAAAACGAAGTTCTGTAGGAAGCTTGCAGGCACGTTTTTATCAAGCGGACGAGGGTCTACGGAAAATTTCTGCCCGGATGCTACGCCTGCGTCTAAAAGCTGCTGCATAAGGTCGTATACGGGCGACATAACCTTAAGCCCGAACGACGTTACGAGGTGATTGTATTTGGATGTTATGGGCACAAGCTTTTCGGCTTCAAACGCTTCGCCGTACATAACCAAGGTTTTCATAACTTTGGCAAGTGTCTCACCTTTTTCGCCGTTAAGTATAGCCTCTTGTTCTTTTGTTAAAATCATCGTATTATCTCCTTATAATTAAAGCTTCATGCATACGTCCCAAGCGCCCCAAATAACGGTGCGGAGGTTGCCCACGCCTGCGGCATCGCCGATAACGTGTATATTCTTGCCTTTTTCAAATACGGGAGTGGGAACGTATCCTACGGAAAGAACCGCGCTGTCTGCCGCAATATTTTCTTTTGTTCCGTCTTTCTTCTGCACCGTAACGTAGCCGTCGCCTATTTCGCAAACCTTCGTTTCGAGGTATACCGGAACGTTGTTAGCTTTGAAGAAATCGCGCAGGTAGCTTGTATTGGCAAGGCATATGCCTTTTGTTGTTATAAGGTCGTCCTGCATTTCCACAATAGTGGGCTTTTTGCCCTTGAGGTAAAGCTCGTATGCTATTTCACATCCTGTAAGACCGCCGCCGATAACCGTTACGTTTTCGCCGACTTCCTTGTTTCCGAGCAAATAGTCAACCGCTTCTACAGCTTTTTCAGCGCCGGGCGTACCTATTTTTCTCGCTTTAGCGCCCGTAGCCACGATTATTTCGTCTGCACCGAGAGAAGCCGCGTCTTTTACCTCTGTATTCATCTTAACCGTAATTGCAGGGTATTTTGCAAGCTCGCGTATGTACCAGGAAATAAGCATTTTGTCTTTTTCCTTAAATTCGGGGGCTGCCGCCGCTATAAATACGCCGCCGAGCTTATCTGTCTTTTCATAGAGCGTTACGGTGTGTCCGCGTTTCGCGCAAACGATAGCCGCCTCCATACCGCCTATACCGCCGCCGATAACGGCGATCTTCTTTGCCTTCTTAGCGGGCTGTATATTGTATTTTTTGGATTGCATCGTTTCGGGGTTGAGCGCACAGCGTGCAAGACCCATAGTATCTGTAAGGTCCTGCGTGTTTGCATGGCCTTTGGAGGAGGAGAAGTTGAAGCAACCGCTATGGCAGCAGATGCAGGGCTTGATATCCTCCAGCCTGTCTTCTATAAGCTTCGTTACCCATTCGGGGTCAGTGAGGAACTGGCGAGCAACGCCGACAGCATCTATTCTTCCCTCTGCCACGGCTTTTGCGCCTACTTCGGCATCCATTCTGCCGGCGCAAACCACGGGGATATCCACAAATTTCTTTATGTGCGCAACGTCTTCGAGGTTGCAGTTTTCGGGCATATACATCGGCGGATGTGCCCAATACCAGGAATCGTACGTGCCGTTGTCTGCATTGAGCATATCGTAGCCCGCATCCTGAAGGTATTTTGCGGCTCTTTCGCTTTCTTCCATGTTTCTGCCCACTTCGGTATATTCTTCGCCGGGCATAGCACCTTCGCAGAAGCCCTTCATTTTGGATTCTACGGAGTAGCGCAAGGAAACGGGGTAATTTTCGCCGCACGCCTCTTTTATAGCTTTTACTACCTCTGCGGCAAAGCGGTATCTGTTTTCGAAGCTGCCGCCGTATTCGTCCGTACGCTTATTGAAAAATTCTATTGCGAACTGGTCGAGCAAATAGCCCTCGTGCACAGCGTGCACTTCCACACCGTCTACGCCCGCATCGCGGCAAAGCTTCGCAGTTTTTGCGAAAGCTTCTATAATTTCGTGTATCTGCTCAACCGTCATTTCAGGGCATTCGATATCATGTGCCCAGCGCGAGGGTTGGGGACTGGGGCAAGCAAGCTCGTGGGATGTGTCTATAATGGGCTTTATAATAGCACGCGTAAACTTGTTTTTGTGAAGCGGCGCTACAAGCTCGGTTATCGCCCAGGAACGGCCCATACCTGCCGTAAGCTGAATAAATAGCTTTGCACCCGTTTTATGTATTTCGTCCATAAATTCCTTAAGCTCTTCAAACATTTTCGGGTTCTGCCAGAGCCATTTGCCCCAGAACGTATCGCGAAGCGGCGCGATACCGGGGATTATAAGACCAACATTGCTTTTTGCTCTTTCAAGGAAAAGCTTTGCCGCTTCCTTATCGAAGTGGCAACCCGTAAGCTCAAACCAACCGAAAAGCGACGTACCGCCCATCGGGCACATTACTATTCTGTTTTTGATCTCTACATCTCTTATTTTCCAAGGGGTAAATAACGCTTCATACTTTTTATCCGTTTTTTCCATTAGCGTTTCGTCCTTTCATAAATTAAATTCGGCAAACATTTTTTCTCTAAACTTGTTTACCAGTCAACAAATTGTAATTTAAGTATACCATTTTTGCAAAGAATTGTCAATACGGTGCAAATAAAAAGCTCTGCCAACAAGGCAGAGCTTTTTAAATTTTATTTTCCGTAATAATCAAAACCGCACGAGGGGCATTTCGGGAAATCGAAATCGTGGCGCACCCCACAGGCAGGGCAAGTCTTTTTGGGAATCCCATCCGCATCCGCCTCAAAAGAACCTGCATCAAAAAACTCCATTTTCTTGCATTTTGGGCAAACGTATATATCCACGTTTAGAGCGCCTGCAAAAAGATGTGGCAGATCGCCTAGCAGCAAACCCATTTCTCCGAGCTGAATTTTTTCCTTTATCTTAAAATTCATTTCGCTTTCGCAACGCAAGCATTTCATAAAGCACCTCATAAGCACGGTCGATAGTAATTTATATACATATAATATCACACCGCGCATATGTTGTCAATATTTCATGCGAAGATGTCGGTAAGCTCGGAAAAATCGTTTATGCAGGTATCCGCATAAATACAGTTCTTCGCGTTCAGCACGCCTATCGTTTTCATTCCGCTATCCTTTGCAGCGAGCAAGCGCTCGCACGCACATTCCACCACGGCGCAAGTGTGCGGCGGCACGTGCAGAAGCTCTGCCGCGCGCAAAAAGCAGGTCCTCTCGCCCTCTTCGCCGCTTTCAAAAACCACGTCACACGCACCGCATGCGCAATTTGCCGCCAATTTATATCCTCTGCGGCGCAGCTTGCAAAGCGTTTCGCGCGTTTTGGCATCGGGTGCTTTTTCGAAATCAAAAATTATTGCTCGAATATCCATATTCATCCTCTTTTCTTCATACAATAATCAACCGAATGTTCTCCGCCGTCTATCGGGAAAAGGTATTTTTCCATTTCACGCTCGTCTCCTGCGGTAATCCTGCCATCCAGCACAGCTCCGCTCTGCTCGCAAAAGCTGTAGCGCACACGGTAGCGCGTACCGCGTATATCGAGCGAAAGCTCGGCACCATCGAAAATTTCGCTCATATGCGGCACTATGAAAAAGCCGTTTTCGCACAAGCGCACCCCGAAAATACATTCCAGCACGGCTTTTCTGTACCAAGCAGCCGCGCCCGTATAGTGACTCCAGCCGCCGCGCCCCGTACATTCCTTTCCCGTGTATACATCCCCTGCGAGCGCATACGGCTCTATTTTATATTTTTGCAAAAAGCCGTTTTCTTCGCTTCTTAACGCAGGGTTTATCGCCGCCAGCACCTCTTCGCCCTTTTCCGTTTCCCCGGCAAGCAAAAGCGCCATGCCTGCCCACACGGCGGCGTGGGTATATTGCCCACCGTTTTCGCGTATTCCCGGAATATAGCCTTTTATATATCCCGGCTTTGCCTTGCCGCAGTCGAAAGGCGGCGAAAGCAGCTTCATAATGCCGTTTTCGCGGTCAAAAAGGTGCGAATATGCCGAATTTATAGCCGTTTTTGTTCTTTCGCTTACGCTTCCGAACATTTCAAGCTCCAAAAACACGGCAAAGCTTTGTGAAAGGGAATCTATTTCGCATTCCTCGCTTCCCGCGGCGCCAAGGGGCTCGCCGCCGTCGTAATATCCGCGCAAATACCATTCGCCACAAAAAGCTCGGCAAACCCCGTCATACATCGTTTTTGCGCCGTCGCGGAAGAAATTCGCCCTTTCATGCTCCTCTAAACTATCGCAAACACGTGCAAGCTTTGCATAAATAATGGCGCAAAACTCCGTAAGCCACACGCTTTCTCCTTTTCCGCGCGCCCCCACAAGGTTCATACCGTCGTTCCAATCTCCGCCGCCGAACAGCAAAAGCCCGTGTGCTCCGAATCCGCGCTCAAAAGCAAGCTCTGCGGCACGCAAAGCATGCTCCCATAACGTGCCCTCGCCGCCTTTGCACAGCTCCTCGTATCGCTCCTTTTCCCTCACATCAAGCGGTTGGGAGTAAAGAAACGGTACTCTTTCGCCTAGCACGGTTCGGTCGCCCGTTTTTTCCAAATACTCGCAAAGCGCAAACGGCAGCCACAAAAGGTCGTCGGAATAGCGCGAGCGCAAGCCTGTTTCTTTGCCTGCATAAGAGTGCCACCAATGCGTAACATCCCCTTCTGCATATTGGTGTGCGGCGGCGCGCAAAAGCTGCTCTCGGCAAAGCCACGGTGCGTTTTCTATAAACGAAAGGCTGTCCTGCAGTTGGTCGCGGAAGCCGTATGCCCCGCCCACCTGATAGAACCCCGCACGCGAGAGAAAACGTGAATAATACGTTTGGTACGGAAAAAGCGTGTTCACAGAAAGGTCGAAAAGCTCATTTTTTGTCTTTATTTTCACTTTTTCAAACATTGTAGGCGGAGTATTCGGGCGAAAAGCGCCTTTTTGCACAAAAAGCTCAAATTCCGCACGCCCGAATTCCGCCGTGAGCGCGGCGAGGTAGAAATCTGCACGCTCTGCACAGCGCACACAAACAGCGGCAATATTGCCGGCTCCGCAGAAAATACGGCCGTCGGAAAGCACTGCGGCTTCATCGTCAAAAACAGAAACGTTTTCTGCCGCAGAAGCAAGCGCGAGCGATTGCGGGTTTTCAAACACAGACGTAGCAAAAATAAATTTTCCCGAACGCTCGAATACATATCTGCTTTCGCGCTCACTCCTTTCCCCAAGGCAAGGCTTAACCATGAAAAATATCGCGGTTTCACGCTCTTTTTCGCCTTTTTCGAGCGTTACGCTTACCCTTTTTATACTATTTGCTTTTTCCACGCAAACCTCTGCGGTAAAGCCAATACCGCTTGCGCTTCCGCTGTATACGGCACGCCCACGGGAAAAATCCACGCTGTCTGCGCACGCGCAAAGGTCGAAATCTTCATATTCGTACGTTCCAGGTATACCGTATACACGCAAAAGGAGGCGTTCGCCCTCATCCTCGCACATGGCATCTGCCGTGTGCGGCGTGAGCTTTCCGAGCGCGGAATTTTCATAATACGAAAATCCGAGCGAATTTTCCGTAAGCACCGTGCCAAAGCTTTCGTTTGCCAAAACATAAGCAAAAGGTGCGCTGCCGTGCGGTTTATCTACGGCAAAGCCGTTTTCCGTAAATTTTCCGCCCGCGGCAAAAGTTTTTTTGCTTGCCGCTGTCGGTTTTCTTTGTGCACCGCAAAGCAAAATTCTTTCCGCTTCCGGCGAAAGCTCGAAAAACCTTTCATTCCTCAGCGCAAGCGCGGAAACGGCATCGGAAAGGCTTATTTGCACATCGCAAAGCTTTGTGAGAACTCCCCTTTCCTGCGGCGAAAAAGCGCCTTCGGGCAAAATGTGTACGCCGCCGTCACGGCCCAAAAAGCTGCCGCATCCTTCTCGCTCTGTCTGCGCCTCTACAGCGCTTTTCTGCGCATTTCTGTAAAGATCTGTTTCCGTATACAATACGATAAGGTCAAAGCGCTCGCCGCAAATACACATATATTTGAATAGGCGAAGAAGCAAGGCGAAAGCGTGCATTTCTTCCTCTCCCCCGTTTTGAAGCTGTGCAAGCACGATGTGGTTTTCGCCGGAAATGCCGTGCCGCCAGAAAAAGTCCCTGCCGGCATGCGCATACATCACTCCGCGAGTGCCCAAACGAAAATAAAATTCGCGCAAAAGGTAATTTTTTAACCTTTCCGTCTTTCGCCCTATACCGGCGGCACTGCGCTGAAGTGCACATACCTGCGAAAAGCGCTTCTGAGAATATGCGCTGTATTCGGAAAGCAAAAAAAGTGTTTCCTCTTCTCCACTTGCCGCCGCAAAAACAAAACCGCAAGCCGTGCGCACCCCCACTCGGTACGTTTTCATGGCGAGCGCAGGCACTATCATTGCACCTTGCGTACCGCAAAGCTCGCGCAAAGCGAGTGTGGAAATTTCTTTCTGCCCATACATAAGCGGCAAAATTTCGCCGCGTTTTGTGTCAAATTCGCCGCCGTGCACAGGTGGATAAGCGTATATGCCCAAAAAGTTTTTTGCGTCTGCACCCGTTTTTTCGCGCCGCTTGAATATTAGCGCATTTTCATCTGCGGCGTATTTGCTTTCCATAAAAAGACCCGTAAAGCTCCTGTGCGCCAAAAAGCTTTTTTCGCTTGCCATTATAGGCTCGCCGTATACAAAAAGCTCGGCTTTTTTAAACGCTCCGTCTGCGCGGCATTCCGCAGAAAACATCTCTCTGTCCCCGAAAACGCGCAGTGTCAGCACAGCGCTTATGAACGCCTCGCCCCTTCTGTGCTCCGAAACATAGCATATTTTTTCGCTGTCATATTCAAAGAAAAAACTGCTTTCCGTGCCCTCGGTTCGTTCGCAAAGCGGCACAAGCGGATATACCGCGCCATCTGCCTCAAGATAGAAGCAGAGCCCTCCGCCAAGTGAAAAACGCTCGAAATCGGAGCGAAACAGCACGTTTTCGCCGTTGTAAAGAGCTATATGCCCGGAGGAGGAGGCAAGCAAGCGCATTTTATTGTTAGAAAGCATTGCCACATCGGGAAAAGCCACGTTATACGGTGCTTTTTCCGTTTTCTTTTCGCCGCGCAACCCGCTTTCGCGATAATACAGCACCTCTCGCACCTCGCGCTTTGTTTTGGATTTTGTAGGTATACGGCGGCTATCCACTGCTATTTTTTCGCACAGAAGCTCATAAAACGCGCGCATTTTGGGCTTTCTCATAAAGCGTTTTTGGAAAATATCACCCTTCAGCGCATTCACCGCAGAAATAAAGCTCATTCCCTGGTGGTGCGCCATAAAGCTTTTCACAATGGCAAAGCCGCCGCCCACACGGCGATTTTCACAGTCTATAGCCTCGTAAAATCCGTATTCGCCGTATGCACCAAGCTTTTTCATAACATCCAGGTTATCGAGGCATTCCGAAACACTGCACCGAAGCATAAGGAACGTGGAATATGGCGAAACCACTGCTGCGTTCTTGCTCTCCGGGTCAAGCGAAAGCGCCGAAAGCCCGAAAGCCTTATATTGATAGTTCATTTCTGCATCGAAATGCCAATATCCGCTCTCGGAAACACCGAAAAATTTTCGTTTCTTGCCGAAAACACGCCGCACAACTGCGTTTTTCTTTTCTTCTCTGAAGGCAAAAGCCAGCGCCTCTTCGCAAAGCGAGTTCGGCGGTACGGGCAAAAACAAAGCAGGCATAAAATATTCAAAAACCGTTCCGCTCCAAGAGGCAACGCCCGTATAATGTCCATCGCCTATTGCAGAGCGCGAAGCGGCAAAGAAATGCTCGCGCGGCACCTGCCCCGATGCCACAGCGTAAAAGCTTGTCATTCGGCTTTCGCTCATAAACGTATCATAGTAGGATTCGCTGAATTGTTCTTTTCCCGCGTCGTATCCTATATAGAAAAATCGCGCGCTTTTATCGTATAACGCCGAAAAATCTGCATTTTTTATAAATCCCTCATAAACGCGCAAAACATCAAGCAGTGCGGGGCATTCCCCTGCATATTCCGAAATACCCTCGCAAAATGCCACGAGCGAACAAACAAAGTTGCCTGAATCCACCGTGGAAATAAACGGCTCGCCTATAATATCCAGCGTTTTTATATCGTACCAGTTGTATAAATGCCCGTGCCAAGTCATCATGGAGGAAAGCGTGGCCGCCGTTTTTTCCGCGCGCCTATAAAGCTCCTCGGAGGAAATAAACTCCATATCTCTCGCTCCGAGAAGTGAAACAAGGTATAGCCCAATGTTTGTTGGCGACGTGCGGTATGCTACACGCTCTGCAGGCGAAACAGAAACGTTATCTGGCGGCAGGAAATTTGTGCTTTCGTTTACGTTTTCGCGGAAAAAGCCCCACATATGCGCGGCATATTCCGCAAGGCGCGCACGTTCACTCGCAGAAATTTCTGTTTTTCCCACGCTTCCCAACGATATGCAATAAGCAAAAAACGGGAAAAAGAGCCATAGTGCACCGAGCGCTTTCAGCACAATACTTGGCGCAAGCAAAGCCGCAAAGCCCACGGCGAAGGAAAACCACATCTTTTTAAAATAAACGGAAAAACCGTTTTTTTCGCCGTCTGCCGCCGCTGCTGTTTTCCAATTAAGAAAATTTTGTTTACTTACAAGAAAACGGTATGCCGTACGCACGGCGGCATCGGCAAAAATATACGCCTCGTGCGGAATAGCACAGATCTTATAAAATGAATATACAAGGCTACCTGTTATATGTGGCAAAATGCGCGCGTGAAATTTTCGCGCGGCAAGCCGTGCCTCACCGGGAAGCAGTAGCGATGCAAGCGCACGTAAAACAGGAAAAATCAAATATGAAAAGAGAAAAACAATGGCAATATTCAAATATTCAGGCACAAAAACAGCAAGAAAAAATACCGCCGCAAGCGAGGCAAACGGGCAAAAAGCCCCCAAAATATTATCTGCTATTTTATATTTACCCAAAATGCCCATAGGATTTGCCACAGCTTGCCCCGACGCGCTTTTTACACGGGCAAAAAGGTACGGCACCGTTTGCAGGTCGCCGCGAATCCACCTGTGCATTCGCGTATAATACGCAATAGCGTTTTTGGGCGTGGAATCTGTTAGCGTTATATCGGAAGCGATAGCCGCGCCTGCCAGATTACCCTCCAGCAGGTCGTGGCTTAAAATTCGCTCGTTCGGGAAGAAATCGCCGCAAACCTCGAGAAACACGTCCACGTCTATTATTCCCTTGCCGCAGAAGGAACCGCAGCCAAATACATTTTCGTATATATCAAAGGCTGCACCGGCATAGGAATCTATGCCGCCGTTGCCCGCGGTTATCGTGGAAAAGGGCGAAGCCGCCGCACTTTCCAGTGTGGGGGCAATGTGCGGCTGAACTATTGCATGGCCGGAAACCACCGCTCCGCCCTCCACCCTCGGCTTGTTCATAGGGTGAAGCATAGTTCCTATAAGCTCGTCCGCGGCACCTGCATATAGGTTGGTATCGGAATCGAGCGTTATGAGGTATTTTGCCTCCGCAAGGAATTTTTTATCGGCAATACAATGCGAAATGCTCGTTTTTCCACCGCGCATATAGCGGCAAAGCTCCAACACAGCGCCGCGCTTGCGTTCCCAACCTATATATTTGCGCTCGGAATGGGAATATCTGCGCTCGCGCACGAATATGCCGAAATGCGCACCGTATTTTGCGTTGAGCGATTCTATGCGTGCAAGCGCGCTTTCCACTATCTTTTCGTCGCCGTATGTGCGTCGCTTGCGCGCATCCGGCAGGTTGCAAACCACAGCGTAAAAACGGTTTTCGTTTTCATCTGCAAGGTAGAAATTTTCAAGCCTGTCGAACAGTTCTCCGTCATTGCCCGAAATTATGCTCATAATGGCTATAACCGCCTTTTCCGAGCGAACCTTTTCGCCCGAAAGGCGCATAAGCCCGTCGCTTCCCGCATATTTAAAGCAAATAGCCAGCACCTCTTTTGCAGCAATATAGCAAGCCACAAGCGCCGCAGGCAACGTGCAAAAAACAAAAAAGCTCGCCCCACATAAAAGAAAATATATAAGCGTAGCCAGGAAAGTTATGGCGGCAAGGCATACGCAGTACACGCATGGCACAGCGGTATTCTTTTCTATAAGCAAGCTGCCGGTATGCACGCCGAGCTCCTCTGCCTTTTGCAAAACGAGGCTCGCCATCTTCCGTTCGCTTTGCCCCTCCCTTCTCGCCAGCCGCAAAAGCTCCTCTATATATTTAAATTTCGTTTTTCTGTCGCAACTTTCCCAAACACCCACGCTTTCGGTGGCAAAAAGCGCATTAGTAGCCGAAAAATCCAGGAAAATTCGCGAAAAATCTATAAATCGCAGGCGTTCCGTGCCGCGCAGCAAATAAGAAATACCTTGGCACTCGCCACGGCAAACAAGCGCGCAAATTTTCAAAAACAATGCCGTAAAAATCATATCCGGCAAAAGCGAAAGAGTTATGCTGCTGTATTTTTCTCCTTGCGCAGAAAGAAACGTGCGCAGTTCGAGCTCGTTTATTTCCTTTGCGCTATCGCAAAAAGCCTCTGCCAGCGCACGCGCTTCCTCGCCCGAAGCATATCGGCTGTAAAAAGCCATATTTTTTGCCGTACTATTTGCGCGTGCACACAGAGGGCGCGCAAGTGTGGCGGCATAGTAAAGCTCGCCTTCCGCTTCTTCCTTTAAAATCTTCTTTGCTTTTGCGCGGTATCGCGCCGCCGCCAGCCGAAGCTCGCGAACACTTTCTTTTATGTTCGGTGAATATTTTTCTTCTGCCATTTCATCACTTCCCAAAGTTTTTTAGTGATTATTTACCGGGAGGAGAGATTTTTATGCAAAAAAAGAGAGAATAAGGCGGATTTTCCCAATTCTCTCTTTTTTTCTTTCGGCAGATACAGTATTTTTATAGGATCTAATTTACCCCTTTATACAAAATACTGATTTTCCCGTCAAAGTCGGCTATGTCGTAAGCATTTGCAAGGCATTCCGTGTCGCGGAAATATTCCCGCACGCCTTCTGCAAATATAACTCTTCCCGCCCCTGCGAGCGCATATGCCGAAACGGGAAATTTGCGCACGGGCCCGTGCCCACCCACAAAAACAGCCTTTACCGCAAGATATGCGGAATAATCGAAATTGCTTTCAAACGCCGAACTTTCTATATAAGCAAATTCCGCGTTGTTGCATTTGATTGCAAACGCAACGATCGGCTTTGCCGAGCGCGAAAGCTCGCATCTTGGCGCAAAATCTATGCTTACGTCGCCATTTTCCCAAACCACGCCGCGCGTATATACCTCATACGGTATGCCAAGACGGGCAAGAAGCGCCCTTATGTAGCCAAAATCTTCGTTTTCCGCCTCTGTTTCCGGCGTGGGCAAAAGCACGTTGCGTATTTTCACAGCATCGCTCAAACGGTAAATAGAATTTTCGTGGTATATGTGGTAGTGTGTAAGCACAAGATTGTCTATTTCCGTATCGGCAAAATCCGTCACGCTTTCCGCTTCATCCATCATAAATGCATATCCGCCCGTTGAAATATCGAACACGTAATTTTCTCCGCAAATGTCGGCAGAAACAAACTCCCTCGTTCCTTCGCAAGCAACGGTTATACGCACGTTTTCCGCAGTTATATTTTTATAAACCGAAAAGCAAACGGAAAAAGAAAGCGCAAAAGCAAGGGCAAGAGCACCTATTTTCGCCACTGTCAGCTTGCGCACGAAAATACAAAGAAAAAGAGCTGCGGCAAGCAAAGCAAAAATATACGGCGCAAAGGGGTAATTTAACGAAACGTATATGCCCTCGAAATTTGAAATTTTTTCCGCAAGCAAAAGCAAAAGCTTGGCAATACAACCGCACAGATATGCCACAGGTATGTGCACGTACGGCACAAAAGAAAGCGGCACAAAGAAAACGCACAGCACCAAAAGTGCCGAGGCAAGCGGCAAAAAAACAAAGTTTGAAAGCACACCTATAAGCGAAACCTCGCCAAACGAAAAATACGTAACCGGCAATGTAAAAAACGTCGCCGCAAGCGTCATGGCAAAAATCCCGTAGAAATATTTGCAAATACCGTGAAGAGCGCGCAAAAGCTTGTTCTTTTTCGGCTTTTGCCATTTTGCAAAAAGCCCGTCTGCCGCAGGCCGCACAAGTATTATGCCGAGTGTGGCGCAAACGGAAAGGTAAAATGCAATATCATACACAGCGTTGCCGTCCACCAACAAAACGAGAACTGCGGCGGCAAAAAGCGCCGTTAGCGAATCATTCTCCTCCCCGACCATATCGGCGGCAAAAACAAAAGCAAGCATTATTGCCGCGCGAAGCACGGAAACGGAAAGTCCCGTAAAAACGGCAAAAGCAAAAACCACCGCTATAAGCACAATATTTCGCGGCTTTTTCTTCATAAATCCGCGCAGCAGAAAATCGAGTGTCTGCGCCACTACGGAAAGGTGCAGGCCGCTGAGCGCCAGCAGATGCGATATGCCCGTGCGCGCAAAATCCAGGCGCACACCTGCGCCTATATAGCTTCTGTTGCCGAATATCAGCGCCGCACAAAAACCGCCGGCATCCTCACCAAGCATGTCCACCATACGTCCGCTAAGGTAAGCGTTTGCTTTTTGTATGTAATAGTTAATCTCCCTTCCCGCCGTTCCGGATTTATACGCGCCGTCTGCCGCGGCACGCACAAAAATATTTTTGCCGCGCAGATATGCTGTTTTTTCTGCCACGGGTTCAAACGAAGCGCTGCAAACTATAATATCTCCGTATTCAAAGGCATCGCCCGAAGAAATATCGAGCACGGCGAAAAAGCTCGATGCCTCGCCGTCTATCTCTATCACGCGAACACTATACCGCGCTTCATATGCGCTAACAAACGAAACTTGCGTTATTTCAGCGCAAACCTCGTGTTCGCAGCCATCAGCATAGGCAAGCGGAATTTCGCCCCTGCCCTTTACCCCCACGGCATAAGCAATGGAAGAAAACGCCGTGGCGAGCGCGAGAAATATGAAAAGCAGTTCTTTTGCGCCATAAGCTCTTACGCCGCCCAAAACAGCCGCGGCGAATACCAAAACAGCGGCAAGCAAAGCGATATTTGCCCCCGAAAAGAACGGCACGAGTATATAAACGGTAAATAGAAGCACAAAAAGCAAAAGGAGAAGCAAAAATTTTCTGTTCTCGAAATGTTTCATATAAAGCTTCTCCTTTCTAACTTTAAAAGCCTCCTCTTTGGGAGAAGGCTTTTATATTAAGGTAAAATTTAAGCAAGGTCCGCAAGACGCTTGTCTAGCTCTGCCTTGTGCTCTGCATAGCCGGGCTTATCGAGAAGCGCGAACATATTTTTCTTGTAGGATTCAACACCGGGCTGGTTGAAGGGGTTAACTCCTATAGTATAACCGGAAACAGCAACAGCCTTTTCAAAGAAGTAAACGAGATAGCCAAAATCGAACGCGCTCTTGCTCGTGATGTTTATAGCAAGGTTGGGAACGTCGCCGTCTGTGTGAGCGAGAACCGTACCAAGGTGCGCCTTCTGGTTTACAAAATTGAGCGATTTGCCTGCAAGGAAGTTGAGCCCGTCTGCGTTTTCTGCGTCATAGGGTATAGTAACACCGTCTTCAATGTCGATATTGAGAACAGTTTCGAACATAAGGCGTGTGCCGTCCTGAACGAACTGACCCATGGAGTGGAGGTCTGTGGAGTAAACCACGGATGCAGGGTAAATACCCTTGCCGTCTTTGCCTTCGCTTTCGCCGAAGAGCTGCTTCCACCATTCGCAAGTCATGGTAACTGCGGGGTCGTTAACCGCAAGAAGCTCTATTGTTTTGCCGCGGCGGTTAAGTATGTTGCGCATAGCAACGTATTTGTAGCAATCGTTTGTATGAACGTCGCCCTCTGCGAAATCTTCGCGTGCTTTTGCCGCGCCCTCGAGCATTTCCGTTATATTGATGCCGGCAACCGCGATAGGAAGAAGTCCAACCGCCGTGAGCACAGAAAATCTGCCGCCTACGTCATCGGGAATTACAAAGCTTTCGTAGCCGCGTGCGTCAGCCTCGCCTCGCAAAGCACCGCGCGCTTTATCTGTTGTAACAAAAATTCTGTCTTTTGCCGCTTCGCCGTATTTTTTATAGAGAAGGTCTCGGAATACGCGGAAAGCGATAGCAGGCTCTGTTGTCGTGCCGGATTTGGAAATAACGTTTACGCAAACGTCTTTGTCTTCGCAAATAGCGAGTATATCGGAAAGGTGAGAGGAGCTGATGTCGTTACCAACAAAGTAAATGTTGGGTGTGTCCTTTTTCTTTTCGTTGTAATAGTTGCCCTTTACAAATTCGATAGCGGCACGCGCGCCAAGGTAGGAGCCGCCGATACCGATAACAATAAGCACGTCTGCGCTCTTTTTGATTTTTTCTGCCGCCGCATCGATTCTAGCCGCTTCTTCCTTGTCGTAGTTTACGGGAAGGTCTACCCAGCCGAGGAAATCGTTGCCCGCGCCGCTCTTCTCATCGAGCATTTTTGCAGCCGCTGCAATTTCAGGTGCGATAGCGTCAAGGTCTGCCTTTGTGATTGTGTTTTTCAAGTATTTGTCGGAAAATTTGAAAGCCATAGTCTTATACCTCTGTTCTTATTTTTCGTTTATGTTAACACCGCCGTATATGCGCGAAACGGCGTTAAAATTCTTGTTTTCGCAGTTTTGCCCGTGGCAAAGGTGGGCGCAAAGGCATTTTTGCCTGTGCCCGTCCGCCACAAAAGTTGTATATCCGCCCAAAGCGGCGCAATATTTTTGGAAAAGCTCCTTGGTTTCGCCGTTTTCTTGCATATTACCCTCGAAAAACACGTTTTATCGTATTTTTTGCAAAAAAAGCGGCTTTATACATTACTGTTCATCGTCGTAGGTTTTTATTTTGGAATCTTTAAAGCCGGAAACACCGCCGCGAAGCATAGCTCCGAAAATACGGTGGCGCAAGCCCTTATTCGTGCGCTCTATTTCGGCAAGCAGTGTTTTCATTTCCTCTCGCTCCGTGTTTTTGTTTGCAGGGCAAGAGCTTTCTATAATAGGAAGCTCTGTGTGCCGCGCGAAATATTCCACGTCCTTTTCGGGTGCGTATACGAGCGGACGTATAACGGTTACATCCGTTCGGTCGAGGTAGGTAACAGGCGAAAAACAGCCTATTCTTCCCTCGTAGAAAAGGTTTAGCATAAAGGTTTCCACGGCATCATCGAAATGGTGGCCAAGCGCCACTTTGTTTGCGCCCAAGCGCTTTGCCGCTTCATTCAGCGCGCCGCGGCGAAGCTTTGCACAGAGTGAGCAAGGGCTTTTTTCCTTGCGTATATCAAAAACGATTTTCGCAATATGCGATTCTTCCACGAAATATTCCACACCAAGCTCGCGGCAAAGCGCCGCAATAGGCTCGTAATCCGCCTTCGGTCTGCCGCCGCCAAGCTCGTCGAATTCCATATCCACGGTTATGGCTATTAGCTTAAACTTCTTCGGGTAGAAGCGAGAAAGCGCGGAAAGCGTATAGAGCAAGGAAAGCGAATCCTTCCCCGCCGAAACACCCACGGCGACAACGTCGCCTTCTTCTATCATATTATAATCGTCGCACGCGCGGCGTGCATAGCTTAAAAGGCGTTTAAGTCCCACCATATAGTTCACCGTTTAAATAAAAATTTCAATATTTCGATATAATTTTACCAAAAAACAAGCCGTTTTGCAATATATAAATTAAATTCTCTTGCATTCTTTCGGCGCTTTTACTTTAATTTCCGTTTCGCCACTAGCGTTTTTGTGCCATTCCACATATATTTCGCCGTGTGGGGTAGGCACACTTCCCCTTGCAAAAGCAAGCTTACTTTGGCAAGGCTCCACGGTAAATTCCGCAAAACCGGGCTTTAAGGGCTTCACACCCAAAACCTCGCTCACCATGTACAGCGCAGGCGAAGCCGACCAAGCGTGCGCCACGCTTCGCGTTTTCCATTCTGTCTTGCTGTTGAAGCTTTCGGTGCATGTGGTAACACCTGCATCCAACATATCGCCCCATTCGCGTGCTATTGATTTCAACGCCAGCTCGGAATATCCGTTTTCAAAAAGCGCGCCCAAAGCATAGAACATAAAGAAGGGCGAGCCTATATGCACAATACCTACG
>JAFTLJ010000036.1 GCA_017456005.1 Clostridia bacterium
CCGACTACGACTGCACCTCAAACAACAGCGATGACTTCGGCGACGACTGCAAAAACAACCGCCTCAAAAGTTGCAACGGTGCAAACTACTGCTACCACCAGTGTAACCGCCAATACCACCGGTACCACCGCTACCGCCATTACCACCACTTCAACAACCGCTACTGCCACGCCGCCGAGCGTCCCCGAAGACAGCGAAAACGAAAAATACGATAAAAACGGAAATCTCGTTTACAAAAAGCATATGGACCAAAACGGAAGACCCGAAAAAGAAGAATTTTTCGAATACGACGAAGAAAACGAGCTTATATTTCAAGAATCGGTAGAATACAGCTACGACGGGCAAGGAAATCTTATAAACGTTGCATCGTTTGACATTGAGAAAAGCGGCGAGAAAACCGAAATTTACAGGCAGAGCTACGTTTACGACGAAAAAAGCAGGCTGACGGAAGAATGCTTTTACACGCTAGGCAAAAAAGGCAGACTTTTCCTGCGCGACAAAACCTCGTTTGAATATGACGGCGAAGGCACGCTTACCAAAAAATCTTACACGGTCTATGCCGAAAGCGGCGCACCTGCAAAAGCCACCTTCAACATCTACAACGGAAACGGCGAGCAAACGGCAGTTATAAAGGAATATTACACCGCCGATCCAAGCGGAAAGATCACCAAAATAAACGGCACGGAATACGATGGCAAAAATGCGTTTTTGCTTTCGTTCGTTACGCTGAAAAGCTATAACGAAAACGGTCTTCTTTCGCAGGAAACGCGACGCGAATATGACGGTACAGGCGAGCTTTGCGCGAAAAAAAGTGCCGTTTTCGAATACAGTGAAAACGGAGAAACGCTAAAAAAAGAAATTTATTTTTACAACAGCGACGACGTTTTGCTTGAAAAAACGCAGGTCACAACAGAATACGGCGAAAGCGGGTCTACCGTGACAGAGCGCTTCGAGCGATATTCCGAGGGGAGCATCGTATTCTCCCGCACTTCGGAAGCGAAATACGGAAAAGACGGCAAAATTTCCGAGCTTTGCGTAACAGAAACCGAAGGCGGAAGCGAAAGCAAATTTATCACTGTTTACACGCACGAAAACGGGCTTTGCAAGGCAGAACGAACATTCCGCCTGCAAAACGGAGAAAGAACGCTCATCTCCTCCGCAGAAAACAGATTCGGCGAAGACGGTATTCTTTGCGCCAAAACGGAAGAAACATACACTGCGGGCGAAATAACGAAAACGACGGAATGGAGCTTTTACGCAAACGGAAGCCCCAAAACCGAAACCGTTTTTGAAAATGGCAACATCGCCGTTTACCGCGAATACGATAAAGCGGGCAACCTCGTTTACGAGGAATAAAAAGTGCGCGAAAGAGCGCCTCATCCACCGCAAGTACCCCTGCTGATGCAAAGGGAAGGCTTTTACTCTAACCTATTTCAGCGTAATTTTCTAATATATAAAAAAGTTAACTTCGTCAACTATAAAATGCCCGAAAACAGGCATTTTTGTTTAAGGAAAACTTTTTTTGAACACGCAAAATTGCACAGCTTCGCGCGCAATTTCCTATGTTATAAAAAAAAAGAGGACGATTCGGCTATAAACCGATTCGTTCTCTCTTCTCTTTTTATGTATTACTCTGCTTACCGTGCGGCGCTTTTATTCTTTTTCAGCGTAAACCGTCATAGCAACGCCCGTATCGTTCACGAGAATATCCTTCGGCAACGCCGCCATCTTGCAAGTGACGTAGGCATCGCCCGCCGCGCCTGAAATATTGCCTATCTGTATAAAATAAGGAATCCAGAACCAGCTTTCAGGCACAGCCGCGCAAAGCACGGAAAGC
>JAFTLJ010000037.1 GCA_017456005.1 Clostridia bacterium
AATAAACAGTACCCTTCTCCACGTCCATTTTTTCAACGATAGCAAGTGATTCAATCTTATAGCCCAAATTTCTTATAACAGAACCGCCCATCTGAAATCCCTTCTCCACCGCAATACCGATGCCTTCAACCGTAGCACCTGCGTCCTTTGTAATGGAAATCAGTCCCTGCAAGGCACATCCGTTTGCCAAAAAGTCATCAATAATAAGTACTCGGTCGCCCTTCTGCAAAAACTTTTTGGAAACTATAACCTGATTTTTGGTTTTATGAGTAAAAGATTCGACCTCTGCAACGTACATATCGCCGTCGATATTCACACTTTTGGATTTTTTGGCAAAAAGCAGGGGAACTCCGAAATATTTTGCCACGAAGCAAGCGATTGCAATGCCGGACGCTTCAATGGTCAAAACTTTTGTGATGCTTTGCTCCTTAAATCTCTCATAAAATTCTTTACCCATTTGATCGAGAAGCTCTATGTCCATCTGATGATACAAAAAACTATCGACCTTCAACACGTTACCTTCCTTGACGATACCGTCACGAAGAATTCTTTCCTCGAGAAAATTCATAATGCCTCCTACAGAAAACGATATTTTTGAGCACCGAGTGCTTTTCGTATAATTTTATTATATTTTTTAAAAAATGTCAATATTTTTGTCGAAAAATGTTTGTTTTGTGAAGTGTTTGCTGAAAAAAAGCCATTCGTAAAATGCAGGTTCTCATAAGGAAGTTTGATTTCTCCTTGTAGGGACCGGCGTCCCCTGTCAAGAGCATGATTGTAAACAATTGTGCAAGAGGATTGTAAACACTTTTGCATTATTCAACTTAACGCTTTTGGAAGCCGAACGGAGCGGAGCGGAGAGAGGCTTCCAAAAGCGGCGCGCCGCCTACGGCAGGCGCGAGATTCTGCGATTTAGCAGTTGCTCGGTCGCCGTGTCTATCTCCGCAATTTTATAATTGCGGTAGCACAGCGCGAAATGCGTTCCCTCTAAGGGACGTAGTTCCAACTCCGCGCCTGTCATCGTTTCACTCAGATAGAATTCTTTGCGGTCAAACCTCAAATATCCCTTGTAATTCACTTTGAGTGTACGGTATATTCCGCTGTACTCGTAAGGCTTTATTTCTTCAGGGTATTTCCTTTGGCTGGGTATGTATATGTCCGAAGGACGACACAGCTCTATTCCATGATGCGGTCGCACCTCGTTATACTTTATCCGCCACTCCTGAAGTTGTTTGTCAGCATCCGATATATCTGTAAACGTGCTGCGTTTGATCAACTCGTTTTTCATCGTACGATGAAAACGCTCAATCTTTCCTTGCGTTTGCGGATGCAACGCCCGCCCGTGTATCGGCAGCACGTCAAGATCCATAAGCCAACGCTCAAAACGTGTAAATCCGCCCTTAAAACCCGCAAATTGACCTCCATTATCGCTCAAAATGGCATTTGGAAGCCCATATTGCCTAAAAGTGATCTCCATATTTTGAGTTACTCCGTGGGTATTGTTCTTAGCAAATATCCCAAGACAGTATCGGGATCGGTCGTCAATGATGTCAAACGGAAAGCACCTGGTTCCGTCAAGAAGCGGGAAATCCCCCTTGAAATCGATTTGCCATAGCTCGTTACAATGCTCGCGTTGAAAGCGTATGTACGCTTGGCGTTTTTGCGATTCTGTCTCACTTATCAGACCGTTTCTTTGCAGGATATTGTTCGCTGTGCGAACGCACGGCAGGTTTGTATAACCTTCGTTTTCCAAAACCTTCAGGATCGTTTTCCCACCCCATTCAGGATTTTCGTAACGCACTTTCAAAATTGCCTCTTGAATGTCATCGGGAGTCCTTCCCGGCACGCTTTGCGGCGCATGGCTTCGGTCAGATAGTGATTCTTGACGTTCATATCTTGACACCCATTTGTAACCTGTTGCCCGTGTTATACCAAACTCTTGACATAGACGGCTGAAATTTTTGGCTGTTCTTGCAGACTCTGCAAATTCTTTTCTTAATTCTTCCACAGTTTTGTCCTTCCAAGGCATTTTTACAACCTCCTTCGGGTCGTTTTTTGCCTTTATTATATCACAAAACTGTATACAATCATATTGCACTACTTGTATATAATCATACTGCACTATACAGTCCCCGACGGTCCGTTTCCCGCGCCTTTTACCCACAGCATAATGTGGATATGATTGGGCATGATCACATAACTTTCAACGGATAGATCATCGTAAAAGTCGTTCAATTGACGGATGTATTTATCAGCGATTTGTCCGTATTTTGTCAATTCGATTTGCGGACCGTCGAGGACGCCGGTCCCTACAATACGAGAAAGAACGCAGCGCCTTTCTTTCGTGCATATCGTGAGAAACACGGCTTGATTCCGATTATAGTCCGCACCTTTCAACCGAGTGGTCTTGCGATTTTTCAGTTCGTCCATTTACATCACCTGTATCATTATAACACAAATCGGCAGAGGAAACAATCCCTCTGCCGAAATTTTTGTGCTTGTAAGTTCTCCGTTAAGAACAACAGAGAAATTGCTCGTACTCCTTTTGTGTTTGCGGTAGGTAAAACTTGCTTTATGGAAGGCACCCTTTAGGGTGTTTTTTCATATCTTATCTGTGGTAGAGATTGTTTCTCTGGTAAACAGGGTCGCACGTGAGGTTTATACCTAATTTTTTAAACACGTTTTCATCCACTCTTGCGAGCAATACGGTGGAGTGTGCTTCCGCACCTCTTAGGTTATCCAGTTGCTCTATTGCGAGAGCTGCGTTTTCGTCTGTGTTGCCGCAAATGGAAAGAGCGATAAGGAGCTCGTCCGTGTGCATACGTGGGTTTTTATGCCCCATATGGCTTACTTTCAGGTGGTGTATGGGGGTTATTATTTCCGGCGGAATGAGGAGTGTTTCTTCGGGTATATCCGCAAGAAGCTTCAGCGCATTGAGAAGAAGTGCAGAGCCTGCACCGAGCAGGTCTGTGGTTTTGCCTGTTACCACTCTGCCGTCGGCAAGCTCGAGCGCCATAGCGGGCTCGCCCGTTTCCTCTGCCTTGTTTCTGGCGTAGCTTACGGGTACGCGGCTGTCGGGCGTGATGCCCAGCTTGCTCATAAGAATTTCTATTTTATAAACGTCGTCGCCGTTGCTGTGGCCCTGGCGCACCGCGCATTTTGCCGCGAAATAACGGCGCACAACTTCATCGCAGGAGGCTTTTCTGCAAACTTCGTCGTCTGTTATGCAGAAGCCTGCCATATTAACGCCCATATCTGTGGGGCTTTTGTAGGGGGATGTGCCGTATATCTTTTCGAACATAGCATTCAGAACAGGAAAGATCTCTATATCGCGGTTGTAGTTTACAGCAGATTTGCCGTATGCCTCCAGGTGGTAAGGGTCTATCATATTAACGTCGTTGAGGTCTGCCGTGGCTGCTTCGTACGCCATATTTACGGGGTGGGAAAGCGGTATGCTCCAAATAGGGAAGGTTTCAAATTTTGCATACCCTGCGCGCACGCCGCGTTTTTGCTCGTGATATAGCTGGGAAAGGCAGGTTGCCATTTTACCGCTGCCGGGGCCGGGGGCTGTTATGACCACAAGCTCGCGCGTGGTTTCGATGTATTCGTTTTTGCCCAAGCCGTCTTCGCTTACTATAAAGGGGATATCGGAGGGGTAATTTGGAATGGTGTAGTGCTTGTAAACATGTATGCCGAGCGATTCAAGCTTCTGGCGAAATGCCTCTGCCGCAGGCTGTGCTTCAAACTGTGTTATAACAACACTTCCCACATAAAGACCTATACTGCGGAAGGCGTCGATAAGGCGGAGCGCCTCTAAATCGTATGTTATGCCGAGGTCGCCGCGCTGTTTGTTCTTTTCTATATCCCCTGCGGAGATAACGAGCACGATCTCTGCGCGGTCTTTGAGTTTTTCGAGCATACGTAGCTTGCTGTCGGGCATAAAGCCGGGCAAAACGCGCGCCGCGTGGTGGTCGTCGAAAAGCTTGCCGCCGAATTCAAGGTAGAGCTTGCCGCCGAAGGAATTTATACGTTCCAAAATTTTTTCGGATTGCAACGCTATGTATTTATCATTGTCAAAACCTAATTTTTTCATAGAAGCAAAACACCTCTTTTCACTTTCAAAAATATACTTCAAAATTTTATTACAAAAGGTATTATAGCACATTATTTTGAATTTTTCAACAATAATATTTAACTTTTCATGGAAATCGATTTTTGATTTCAAAAATCGATTTCCATGAAAGAAACAAAACACCCCGTTGACAAAAATAAGTATTTGATTTATAATGTTTACAGTATGCAAAAGAGTATTATCGGGTCTTTAAAAGGGGGAAGTGTATGGCAGAACGCGAATATTACCGCAGAGTCGTAGACCTCGCTATGGAGGCGGGGCAGGTCATGATGAGCGCGGGTGCGGAAACGCACCGCGTGGAAGACACTATTATGCGTATACTTTCCACAACGGAATTTTCCCACCGCGATGCTTTTGTGCTTCGCACGGGCATAACCATAACACTTTCCGACCCAAGGTATAAAACCATTTCAATGACACGCAGGGTGTACAGCGGCCCGCCGCATCTTTCCAAAATAAGCGACGTAAACACGGTTTCTCGCGAATTTTGTGCAGGGCATATAAATATTGAGCAGGCAGAAAAGAAAATGCGCGAGGCGGCAAGCACCACGCTGTATGCTCCGCGCACCGTGTTCCTTTGGCATATGCTCGCAACATCGGGCTTCGCTTATGTTTTCGGCGGCGGCTTTTTGGAAGCGTTCGTGGCGCTTTTTGTCGGTCTGCTTCTCGGTTTTCACAACGTATATATCGCAAAGCATATAAAAAAATCGTTCCTTGCCGATCTTTTGGGTGCGGCAATAGTGGTTGTTTCCAGTGTAATTGCCTCTATTTTGCTTATGAAATGGGGCACTCCCGTGGAATGCCAGTATATAATAGCCGGCTCGCTGATGCCTCTGGTGCCGGGTACGGCGTTTACGCTCGCCGTGCGCGATATTTTGGCGGGCGACTACGTTTCCGGTACGGCGAGAGTAATGGAAGCGCTCATCGTTGCGGCTTCCGTGGCGCTGGGCGTTGCGTTTGGCTTTGTTGTGGCAGAATTTTTTGGGCTGGACCTCGCCGTGGAATTTACCTTGGCCGGCATACACGCGCTGGATGAGCACGCTTTTTTTGCCGTGCTTGCCACATTTGTGGGTATTCTCGGCTTTTGCTCTGTTTTTTCCTGCCCATATAAATTCGTTTTTATTTCCTGTACGGAAGCGGCGCTTTGCTGGGCTGTTTACCTTTTGTGCGTGGGCTTTGGGCTTTCTTCCGTTTGGGCTACTTTCTTCGGCGCTGTTTTCGTAGACCTTGCCGCGCAAATTTTGGCGCGCAGGCTGAAAGCTCCCGTAATAATATTTCTTATAATAGGCGTGTTGCCTCTCGTGCCCGGCTACGGTATATACAGGGTGGCGTACGATATGTTTACGGGCGGCAACGTGGCGGCTTCACTTACCAACGCGCTATTGCTTGCGGGTGCGGTTGCCTTGGCGGTAATAGTTATGGACACGGTAATAGACCTTTTTGTGCGCGTGTACAGAAGGGTGAAGAACCATACCGTATTTGAAAAAAGATAAAAAATAATTCAAAAATCTGTTGCAAAATAAAATTTTTGTGCTATAATACTTGCATTGATATAAAAAAAGCTATGAAAAAGCGGCAAACCGAGCACACATAAGCGCAGAGAGGTCTTTCACCGGCTGAAAGAAGACCCGATATGTGCGGCGAGCCTTTCACTTTGGAGCTTTCGGTGTTTCAAGCGCCGAACGGGCTTCTCCCGTTACAGAGAGCAGAGTGCCCGCGCATTTTTGCGGGAACACGGGTGGTACCGCGGAAGCTTTATGCCTTCGTCCCAGTATTTTTTGGGACGGGGGCTTTTTTGTTCCCTTTGCCGCCGCTATAATAACGTAAAAAACACGAAAGGAATATAAATCTTTACTATGAAAGAAATGCTTGAAAAAATTGAACAAAGCGCACTCAGCGAGATTGCCGCAGGTGTATCTACAGAAGAGATACGTATAAAATACCTCGGCAAAAAAGGCGAACTTACAAAGGTTCTTCGCGGTATGGGCGCGCTTTCCGCAGAGGAACGCCCTGTTGTAGGCGCTCTTGCGAACACAGTACGCGCAAATATCGAAGCGGCGCTTAAGGAAGCCGTTGCCGCAGAAGAGGCAAGAAAGCTTGATGAAAAACTGAAAAAAGAAAAACTCGACGTTACGTTCCCCGGCAAAGAGATAGCGCGCGGCCATCGCCACCCCATCTACGAAACAGAGCAGACGCTCCGCGATATTTTCATAGGCCTCGGCTTCTCTATTGTGGAAGGCCCGGAGGTAGAATACGACTACTACAACTTCGAAGCGCTCAACATTCCGAAGGACCACCCCGCGCGCGATACGCAGGATACCTTCTATATTTCCGATAACATTTTGCTTCGTTCCCAGACATCCCCCGTTCAGGTAAGAACGATGGAACATATGCAGCCCCCGATACGCATCATCTCCCCCGGCCGCGTTTACCGCGCAGACCCTGCGGATGCAACACACTCCCCTATCTTCCACCAGTGCGAAGGCCTTGTTATAGATAAAGGCGTTACAATGGGCGACCTTAAAGGCGTGCTCGAGCTTTTCGCAAAGAGAATGTTCGGCGAAAAAACGAGAATTCGTTTCCGCCCCCACCACTTCCCGTTTACAGAGCCTTCTGCAGAGGTTGACGTTTCCTGCTTCGCTTGCGGCGGTAAGGGTTGCAGACTTTGCAAGGGCGAGGGTTGGATAGAGATCCTCGGCGCCGGCATGGTACACCCGTTCGTGCTTTCGAACTGCGGCATAGACCCCAACGAATACAGCGGCTTTGCTTTCGGTATGGGTATAGAAAGAATCGCTATGGCGCGCCTCGGTATAAACGACTTGCGCTTGCTTTACGAAAACGATATGCGTTTCCTTGAACAGTTCTGATAAAAAATCTTACGGAGGAATAGAAAATGGTATTATCAATGAATTGGCTTTCCGATTTTGTAAAAGCCGATGATATAGAAATAAAAAAATATTGCGATGAGCTTACCGAATCCGGCTCTAAGGTAGAGGGCTATGAGATCCTCGGCGAAGAAATAGAAAACGTTCGCGTAGGTCTTATCACGAAGATAGAACAGCACCCCGATGCAGAGCGCCTTGTTATCTGCCAGGTAGATTGCGGCGAAAGAAATCTTCAGATAGTTACTGCTGCCAAAAACGTGTTCGAGGGCGCTCTCGTGCCCCTTTGCTACTGCCCCGACGGCGAAAAAAGAGTGGCGAAGGTAAAAGGCGGCGAAATCAAAACAGGCAAGCTCCGCGGTGTGCTTTCCGAGGGTATGTTCTGCTCTATTGAAGAGCTCGGCCTTACCACGCACGATATGCCCGGCGCGGCAGAGGACGGTATACTCATCCTCAACGGCTACGACGTTAAACCCGGCGATGATATATGCGATGCGCTTATGATGCGCGACAAAGCGGTGGAATTTGAAATAACGCCCAACCGCCCCGATTGCCTTTCCGTTATAGGCTTGGCGCGCGAAACTGCAGCAACTTTTGCCCGCGAGCTCACAGTTCCTACGCCCGTGGTAAAAGAAAACCCCGAGCTCGGCAAAATAGAAGATTATCTCGAAGTAAAAATAACAGACACTGAAAAATGCAAGCGTTACAGCGCACGCGTTATCAAAAATGTAAAAATCGAGCCCTCTCCCCTCTGGCTCAGAATGCGCCTTCGCGCAAGCGGCGTTCGCCCCATAAACAACATCGTTGACATTACAAACTACGTAATGCTCGAATACGGCCAGCCTATGCACGCTTTCGACTACGTTTGCCTCGGCGGCAAGAAAATAGATATCCGTACAGCGGGCGACAAGGAAATTTTCCGCACGCTCGACAGCGTTGATCACGAGCTTGAACCCGATATGCTCGTTATCGCAGACGAAACAAAACCTGTTGCTCTCGCAGGTGTTATGGGCGGCGAAAACAGCGAAATTACGGAAAATACAAGCACGGTTGTGTTTGAATCTGCTATGTTCCACGGTTCTTCCGTTCGTATCACGGCAAAGAAGCTCGGTATGAGAACAGAAGCAAGCGCACGCTTTGAAAAGGGCCTTGATTGCGAAAACACGCTCCCCGCGCTCGAAAGAGCTTGCGAGCTTGTAGAGCTTCTCGGCGCAGGCGAAGTTGTTCCCGGCATAATAGATGAATATCCCGTTAAAAAAGAAGTGGCTCGCGTACCCTTCGAGCCCGAAAAGATAAGCCGTTTCCTCGGCCTTAACATAAGCGCAGACGAAATGAAGAAATACCTCGAAAGACTTTTCTTCACGTTCGACGGCGACGAGATCATCGTTCCTTCCTACCGCGATGACGTAAGATGCATGAACGATATCGCAGAAGAAGTTGTACGCCTCTACGGCTACAACAAAATCGAATCCGGCAATATGGTGTTCCCGATGACACAGGGCGGTCTTAACGAAAGCCAGAAGTTCAAATATGACCTCGGCAATCTCCTTCTAGGTGCGGGCTACACAGAAATCTGCACATATTCCTTTATGAACGCTTCCAACTACGATAAGATACGCCTTGCCAAGGACGATGCACGCAGAAAATCTGTTGAAATTGCCAACCCCTTCGGCGAAGACAGCAAAACTATGCGTACAACAGCGCTCCCCACACTTTTCGAGGTTGTGGAAAACAGCTCTCGTTCCGGTGTTGAAAACGTTGCTATATATGAAATGGCAAAGGTGTTTATCCCCAGAGAAGGCGTTGTAACGAACGAACATGGCTTGGAAGGCACACTTCCCGAAGAAAAAATGAAGCTCGTTCTCGGTGCGTACGGCGCAGCAGATTTCTACACGCTCAAGGGCGCTGTAGATAAGGTTATGCAGTTTGCAGGCATCGATGCTTCCTACGTTGCGTGCGAAACAGAGCCCACGTTCCACCCCGGCAGATGCGCAAACGTTGTCGCTGCCGACGGCACGATTCTTGGCACGTTCGGCGAGCTTCACCCCCTTACAATGAAGAACTATGAATTTATTTCCACGGTTTATGCCGCAGAGCTTGACCTCGATGCTATCTATGCGAACGCAAGCTTTGAAAAGGCATACAAGCCGCTTCCCAAATTCCCTGCATCCACGCGTGACTTCTCCTTTGTTTGCGACGATGCTCTCGAAGTTGGCACGATAGAAAAGGTTATGAAAGAAACAAACTCCAAGCTTATCGAAAGCGTAAAACTTTTCGATATTTACCGCGGCGCACAGCTCGGTGAGGGCAAAAAGAGCGTTTCCTTCTCCGTTTCCTTCCGTTCCCCCGACCACACGCTCACTGTTGAAGAAACAGACAAAGCTGCGAAGAAGATCCTCGGCGCGATAGAGCATAAACTCGGTATTACAATAAGACAGTAAATATAAAATACCAATGGCAGGCTGAAAAGTCTGCCATTGGTATTTTATATAAAAAATCGGCGATGTAAAAGTGAATTTTGTACAAAGATACAAAAAATAGCATTTTATTGAAAATGTTTAAAAAAATGTGAAAAATTTATTGATTTTTCACGAGTTATAGTATATAATATTACAAGTAAGGGCAATACGCCCAATAAAAATTATTTTTTGGAGGCTTTCTGAAATGAAAGATTTGATCAGAGTTTTCGACAATTTCCCTTGGATCGTTAAAATCCTTCTCGCTATTTTCCTTGACGTTGTAATTCACATCTACCGTGTAGTTAAAGCTGTTGACGCAAAGAATACAACTGCTATCGTAGTTAGCATTATTCTTTTCTTCGTTCCTTTTATGGGTCTCATCGACCTTATCTACATTCTCGTTAAGAGAAAATACTGGTCCATGGCGTAAGTATTTAATACATAAGAAAAACTCACCGCAAGGTGAGTTTTTTCTTTTAAATGTGAAAACTACAAGCGGAATTTTGTATCAATAAAAAAATCACTCCGATTTTCTCGGAGTGATTTTTATTTAACGTGATTATTTTGCGTAATCTACAGCGCGGCTTTCGCGGATAACGTTTACTTTGATCTGGCCGGGGTATTCAAGCTCTGCTTCGATCTTCTTAACTATCTCGCGGGCAACAACGATCATCTGGTCGTCGTTTACGTGCTCCGGTTTAACCATTATGCGTATTTCTCTGCCTGCCTGTATAGCGTAGGACTTATCAACACCGGGGAAGCTGTTGGAAATTTCTTCGAGCTTCTGAAGGCGCTTGATGTAGTTGTCGAGGTCCTCTCTTCTTGCGCCGGGGCGTGCCGCAGAAATAGCGTCTGCCGCTGCAACGAGAACCGCTGTAACAGAGCGTGCTTCCACGTCGCCGTGGTGCGCCTCTATTGCGTGTATTACCTCTTTATGTTCTTTGAATTTACGCGCTATCTCTACGCCGAGCTGAACGTGGGAGCCTTCAACCTCCTGCGTGAGCGATTTGCCTATATCGTGGAGCAAGCCTGCGCGCTTTGCAAGCGTGCCGTCGAGCCCGAGCTCGTTTGCGAGCATACCTGCGATGTAAGCAACCTCCATAGAGTGAACGAGCACGTTCTGACCATAGCTTGTACGGTATTTGAGCCTGCCGAGGAACTTTACAAGCTCGGGGTTGAGCCCGTTTACGCCTGTTTCCATAGCGGCTTCTTCGCCCGCGCGTTTAATGGAAAGCTCTACTTCCTTGCGCGCTTTTTCTACTGTTTCTTCGATGCGTGTGGGGTGTATACGTCCGTCGGAAATGAGCTTTTCGAGCGTGAGTCTTGCTATTTCGCGGCGAATGGGGTCGAAGCACGAAAGCGTTATAGCTTCGGGTGTGTCGTCTATTATAAGGTCAACACCTGTGAGTGTTTCGATCTTGTGAATGTTACGTCCTTCTCTGCCTATGATCCTGCCCTTCATTTCATCGGAGGGGAGGGGAACTACGGAAACAGTTGTTTCGGAAACCTGGTCGGATGCAAGCCTTTGTATAGCCAGAGAGATAATATTGCGCGCTTTTTCTTCAGCGGCGTCGTGAAGATCGCTTTCGATCTGCATAAGCTTGGCAGCGGCTTCGTGTTTTGCTTCGTCCTCTATCTGGGTAACGAGCTCTGCTTTTGCGGTTTCGGCTGTATAGCCTGAAATTTCTTCGAGGCGGGCCTGTGCGTCTGCTTTTTTCTGCAAGAGCTCTTCTTTAAGAGAATCGTTGTCTTTGATCTTCTGTGCAAGCTGCTCTTCGCGTCTTTCGTAATTTTCGAGCTTTCTGTCGAGAGTTTCCTCTTTGGCGATAGCTCTGTTTTCAAGTCTTATAACTTCCTGTCTGCGTTCTTTGTTTTCGCGTTCAGCCTCTGTTTTTGCTTTGAGTATTTCCTCTTTCGCTTCAACGAGCATTTCTTTGCTCTTGGCTTCTGCGGAAACTACTGCTTCATCCATGATTTTCTTTGCGTGTTCTTCCGCAGAGGAAATCGTGGCTTCTGCGCTCTTTTTGCGCGCTACATAGCCTATAAGCACACCGAGTGCGAGCATAACAACGCCCACTATAACAGGAATTACAATGTCGGGTGGGTTAATTGGCAAAGTTATGACACCTCCTTTTACCATAATCAAATAGAATCTTTTACTTTTTATAAAAATATAAGAAAATTCAACCAAAATATTCCTATACCTTTTATATTATAAATTATATTGCTCCATAAGTCAATAAGCGAGAAAAAAATAAAACGCTCCAAAAACAAAAAAATTGACATATCACAATCTTTTTTTGTGTTTTTATTGCCGAAACGGAATTTTTGTGCATTTAAAAACAAAAAAGTTCCTCTGCCGAAGCAGAAGAACTTTTGGTGTTGTATACGTTATTTACATTGTTACAAACGCAAATTTAGCAACGAAGATAAGCGCGATAATTGCGGCAACGATATCTTTCTTTGTGAATTTGCCTGTGAAGATGGAAATAAGAACGTAGGAGATGCAGCCGATACCGATACCGTTGGAGATAGAGTATGTGAGGGGCATCATAATGAGTGTGAGGAACGCGGGAACAGCGCTTCTCATATCGTTCATATCAACTTTTGCAAAGTTTTTAAGCATAAGCACGCCTACGAAGATGAGCGCGGGCGCTGTTGCGCAAGAGGGAACGATGTTTGCAAGAGGTGTGAGGAAGAGGCAAGCGAGGAAGCAAAGGGATGTTACAAGGCTTGCAAAGCCTGTTCTTGCGCCTGCCGCTACACCGGAAGCGCACTCTACGAAAGTTGTGCAAGTGGAAGTACCGAGAACCGCACCTGTGAGCGTGCCTACAGAGTCGCAAGCCATAGCTTTATCCATATCGATAGGGTCGCCGTTTTCATCGAGCATACCTGCCTCTGTCGCCGCGCCGTAGAGCGTGCCTACGGTATCGAACATATCGACGATGCAGAAGGAGATTATGAGAACTATTGCAGAGAACACGCCGCCTATGTGTTTACCGGAGAAAGCAAGGTTCCATGCTTCTGCATTGAAAAGACCTGTTATACCGATCTCGCCGAAATCCTTGAATGCCTGACCGATGGAAGAAAGGTCGAATGCGGGAATCTGCCACGTTGCAACGTAGTAGAGAACGGCGGAAGAAAGCACGCCGATAAGAACGGAGCCCTTTACGTTGAGCTTTGTAAGAACTGCTATAATGATAAAGCCGAGCAAAGCAACGATAGCGGGGGCGATAGTGCGCCAAGCTTCGAGCGTTACGCCCTCTTTGAAAGCGCCGCTTATGTCTACAAACTGAACGAACGTGTACTGGTTGCCTGTGATGATACCTGCGTTTTTAAAGCCGATGAATGCGATGAAAAGACCGATACCTGCGGAAATGGATTTTTTAATGCATTCGGGCATCGCTTTTGCTATGTATTCTCTGGCGCCTGTAATAGAGAGCACAAGGAATACTATACCGGAAATAAAGATTATTACCATACCGGAATGGTAGCCGCCGATAAGGTCTACGCCTGCGAAATATGCACCGGAAATGAAGCAAGTGCAGAAGAAGGAGTTAAGACCCATACCGCAAGCCTGCGCATAGGGAAGCTTTGCATAGAAAGCGTAGAGCATAGTACCGACGAAGGCAACGAGAACGGAAGCTATGAAAACAGAGTTCCATATCTTGCCGAGCGCCGCGCTGTCGGCACCTGCACCTGCGAGCCAGCCGTTTGCGCCGTCTGCCGCTATCTGTGCGGGGTTAACGAATATGATATACGCCATTGCAAAGAATGTCGTAAGACCGCCGACGATCTCTTTTCTGTAGTTAGATCCTCGTTCGGTGATTTTGAAAAACTTGTCCATTGTTTTTCCTCCGAAAAATTATTTTGTGGAAATATTATATATTATATATAATAAAAAATCAATATTTTGTTAAAGAAAATTTTACATTTTGCGCCGTACTTCGGCAAAAATTATATTGTGGGGGTGTTTGCCGTATTTCCACTATGTTCTTGACATATCATACGTTTTGATTTAAAATTATAATATAAATCAAATTTTTGGAGGCATCTTTGAATGAAAAAGACATATACACTTAAGGTGGCAGGGCTCGAAAGGGAGCTTACGCTTTGCTCGCTCAACAGCGAAATTTCCATAGCCGGTTTCATTATATTCGGCGATGTGGAGCTTACTTGCGCTTGCGCACGAGAGCTCTTGAAAAAAGCGCCCGAGCACGACATAATGATAACATCCGAAAGCAAGGGCATACCGCTTATATTCGAGATGGCGCGCCAATCGGGGGCGAACAATTATATCGTGGCAAGAAAAATGCAGAAGCTTTATATGAGCGATACGTTTGCCTGCGAAGTAAATTCCATAACTACGGCTAAAAAACAGACCCTTTACCTCGATGGCAAGGATGCAGAGCTTATGCGCGGCAAGCGTGTGCTTATTGTGGACGACGTTATAAGCACGGGCGATTCCTTGCGCGCGATAGAAGAGCTCGTAGAGCACGCGGGCGGCAATATTGTGGGCAAAATGGCGATACTCGCAGAGGGCGACGCACAGTACAGAGATGATATAAAATATTTGGAGGTTCTGCCGCTTTTCCACGCAGACGGAACAGAACTTTAAAACACATAAATAAAACCGCACAAAAATATAATTTGTGCGGTTTTATTTGACAAACACCAAAACTGTGTCGAAAATAGCAGAAAATCTTGACTTATTGGCGTTTTTATTTTAAAATTATATTGTATAGCATATAATTAGCTTGGGAGTTAAGCTTATGGAAATAAAAAATAAGACTTTTATAGACAAAAAGACCTTTGTGGAATTTCAAAGGTTTCATGCGCGCACTTTTAAAAAATCCGCTTTGGCAAATATAATTTATCATATTATTATCTCAATACTGATATTATGGTTGGCGCTTATTTCTTTTATTATAATTGCTTCGGGTAACGGTACTGCCGTTTTGTATTTAGGTTGGATTTTAGTTATTATAGGAATTACTTTCAAGGCTTTAAATTATTTTCTGCCCCCCGTGCTCTATAAATCCTCAAACCTTTATAATATGACCACTGTATACACTTTTACTGAAGAAGAACTTACAGACGAATCGAGCAACGAAACAACACAGTCCAAAACGACATATAAAAACAAATCACTCTATAAAGTTTGCGAAAGAAACAGCTTTTTCTACATATACATTGCTGCCGGTATGGCGCTCATAGTTTCCAAATACGGCTTTGCTTCCGATGAAGATTTGAACGCCGCACGTGAAATTCTCAAAAAATCCGTTCCCAAAAATAAATATATAGTTACAAAATAAATTTACGAGGTGATATTATGAATATAAAATGCCGTCAGTTTATAGAAAATCATTTTTCCGAAATGGTGCGCGACCTTGCCGCGCTCGTAGCTATTCCCAGCGTTAAGGGTGAGCCCGAGGAAGGCAAGCCTTTCGGCGAAGGCCCTGCCGCCGCGCTCGACGCTATGCTCGCGCTTGCCGAAAAATACGGTTTTCAGACAAAAAATCACGAGGGCTACGTTGGCACGATAGACCTTGACCCTACGTTGCCCACCACACTCGGTATACTCTGCCACCTCGACGTTGTGCCCGCAGGCAAAAGCGGCTGGAAATCGCTGCCGTACTCGCTTTTTATAAGCGGCGGCAAAATGTACGGCAGGGGCGTTATAGACAATAAAGGCCCTGCCATCGCCGTGCTTTACGCTATGCGCGCCATAAAAGAAACAGGATATCCCATAACGCAGAACGTGCGCCTTATTGTTGGCACGGACGAAGAAAGCGGCTCTTCCGATATAGCGTATTATAAAAAGAAAGAGGTTCTGCCGAAAAGAGTTTTCACCCCTGATGCGGAATATCCGCTTATTAACATAGAAAAAGGCAGAATACGCGGCGAGTTTTCCACATATTCCGGCTTTGCTGTGGGAAACCGCAGTATTCTCAGCGCATTCGGCGGCACAGTTTTCAATGCCGTGCCCGAAAGCGCGTATGCCGTTGTTTGCGGCTTCCCTGAAGACGAGCTTCGCACGGCGGCGCGTGCCTTCCCCAAGCTCGGCTTTGAGTTTACGAAAACAGAAGACGGCTACACAAAGGTTACGGCAAAAGGTGTTTCTGCGCACGCTTCCCAGCCCGAAAGGGGTGTAAACGCAGTAACGGGACTTTGCGCTTACCTCGGCTCGCTTACCACAGACGACGAAACCGCGCGCTCCTTTGCTCGTGTTTCCTCTGCTTTCCCCTTTGGCGATAACCTCGGGGAAGGGCTCGGCGTTGCGGAAAGCGACTAAGAAAGCGGCGCTCTCACGGCTGTGTTCAGCATTTTGGAATACAAAGACGGTGTTATAAACGGCAAATTCGATTGCCGCTTCCCCGTTTCCGATACGGTTGCGGGTTTGAGCGAAAAATATTCCGCTTGCTTTGCGAAATACGGCATTCGCATAACGGGTATGCAGGGCGTAGAGGGGCATAAGGTAGACGCGGAATCCGATTTTGTAAAAACACTTCTCGGCATATACGCGAAAACGGCTTCCGGCATAGCAAAACCCATCGCTATAGGCGGCGGCACGTACGTTCACGAAATAGAGGGCGGTGTTGCCTTCGGCGCGGAATTCCCCGGCGAGGTGAACAATATGCATGGTGCAAACGAATGCTTTTCTATGGCAAGCTTCAGAAAGAACACGTGCATTTTTACGGAAGCAATAGAGGAGCTTTGCAAGTAAGTTAATATTTAAAGATGAAAAACACAGAGCAATCTGTGTTTTTTTTGCGCGATTTTTCAGAAAAAATAAAAAAAATAAAAAAATTTTTGAATTTTTGTCACACTTGCTATGTTTTTTCCGTATATATAGGTGAAGGGGAAAAACAAGAAACCAATTGAAGCAAATTGTAAACTTTTTAAATTCGATTATTATTTTGTTGCAATTTTTGCAATAAAGTGATAAAATAAATTAAAGGAGGACATCGTAATGAAAAGGATGTTCAAATCAACCATAAGTTTATTGCTCATAGCGGCGTTTCTGCTGACACCGCTTGTGGGCACCACAGCTTCCGCAAGTGATGAGTTTGATATGCTTAAATACTATGAATATTGGTGTGATGAATGCTTAACTAAAATAAAAAATAATGCAAATAAATATTGATTAAATAAGGAGAAAAATATGAAAAAATCAATTTTAGCAATAATGCTTCTTGTATCGCTTTTACTTTGTTCCTGCGGAAATACGGGAAATGTTCAAACAACTGCTTCCACAACACAAACTTATCCCGATCCCGCAGATATCGATTATTCTACTGATTTACATTTTAAAGATTTTTCTGAAATGTGTGCGGATGAGAGCTTAAAAGAATTTTCGGAAGGACAAAAAATCTCCTTGTTCAATTATATAGACGGAGATATGATAACACCCAAGGGCTTTAAATCTGCAGGGAGTCTTAATTTTTCAATATTTAATGATCTGGTAAACGGCGAAGATTTGGTGGCGACGGGCGAGCATTATATAGAGCTTTATTTTCATGAAGAATCCTGTAATTGCTATAATGTTTTGTGCCAGCCCACAGGTTTAAGATATAATATCTGGTATGAGCCGGATGGACTTGAAACAGATCTTAAGGATGATGAAAAGATTTCTGAAAATCATTATGCATACAAAGTTGCCATGGGGTACATTACTCATATTTTTATGGTAAATGAACGGTGCAGAATAATGTTTTCTCTGCCAGAAGCGCTTGAAAACTATGATGCTGTGCTCGAAGACGTGGAAGCATATGCGGATTACTTGCGTGTTTCTATTGCAGAGGATGAAAAATAAAAATTGTACATTACAAAAAAATCAGAATATGTTAGGAAATTTTTTTATAAAAAACAAAATTATATCTTTAGCTTGCATACTTTGTATGCTTGTGAGTTTGATTTCGTCGTGCGGTAACGTGAATACCGGTGATATTGTTACCACTACTTCTCCTTCATATGAAGTTACGCCTATTTTCCCGAAATTTCACAATATAAATGATTTTGCGGAGGCTGTACAGAACAAAGACAGCGAAGTTTCTAAATATATCAATATAGAGAATATGAACGATATAATTTATCCCGAAATAAAAATAGAGGGCTATTCTCTTGTTGAAATAATTGTAAATTACAATATATACAGTTATTATTTTTATCCGGAAGAGCTTATAGAAGATTTTTATATTATCGATGACAAATATGATTGTGTTATAAATGTTTTCCAAAACAGCAATGGTAATTTAGATGAATTTCTTTCTCAAAACTATAAATATGTAATACTTGAAGACGGAACAAGGTACTGCGAGGCAGACAGAGAGTTTTATTTTTCCTATAATAACAAAATATGTTGTCTTACGTATCCCGAAACATACACAGGTGAAGTAGATATCGAAAGTTTTATTGAAATGAAGAATATGCTTATTGAGGAATAAAAATATGAAAAACAGAGGGTAACACCTCTGTTTTTCATATTTTTGCGCGGAAAAATAAAAAAATTTACAAAATATCTTTCCTTTTGGGGCGCTTTTGTGGTATGCTTATAATGCGAATAAAATTTTTGGAGGACGTTTTGAAAAAGAACTCTGTTTTGTATCATATTTTCGGGCTTTTCCTTGTGCCCGCGCTGCTTGTGTGTGCGTTTACCGCCGTAAGCTCTCTCGGTTATGCCAACTATGAATATCTGCCCTCTTCTTTTGAAAGAATAGGCGACGTTTTCTTCTATATTTCCACGTACGCCGTGGAAATACTGCTGTTTTTCTGCGTGGGCGCTTTCTGCTTTGCGCTGTATGAAAGAAACGCGCTTTCTGCCGTGCTTTGCGCCGTTATCTCTCTTTTCCATGCCGGCATTTTGCCTATGTGTATGTTCTTTATGCGCAGTCTTTTTCTTTCCGCATACACATCTGCTGCCGTAATGGATGAATATTGGAGCTACGATGTATACAGTGCTATGTCCAATTCCACCCGTGTGGGCGTCGGTCTTGCCATAGCTTTGGTTGTTGCGCTTGTTTTCACGCTGAGAAAGAACAGTACGGAATTTAAAAAGCCTTATATCACCCCAAAAAGCGAGCCTGCTGTGGCGGCTATCGCATTTTTTGCGGCCACCGTTATATTTTCCACGCTTGTGTTCACTCTCGGCGGCACGTACAGCCACGATGAAATAATAGCGCTTATAACACAGATAATTTTTGCGGCCGCAGGTTATTTTGTGGTTATACTCGGGGCGTACGCTCAAAAATGTTTTGGTTCTAAATGCGTTATGGATAATTTGAATAAAAATTAACGTTTTTTTTGCTGTATTTTACGAAAAAAAAACGCGCCATTGACAAAGAAAACGAATGGGTGTAAAATAATTATAAAGCAAATTACAAAAACTTGTTTTTGTTAAAAATTCAGGAGGAAACCTACTATGAAAAGAATCATTTCACTTGTGCTCACACTCGTTATGGTTGTTTGCATGGTTGCGGCGTGCGGCGGTACAGGCACGGGCAATACAACAGGCAACACAAAGGGCACAACAGGCAGCTCTAACAGCACAACACAAACATCCCAGACAACAACACCTATCCCCGAAGAACCCAAGGACGAAAGCCTTTTGGTTTACCTCAACTTCGACTTTGACAATCTTGTAGAAGGCGACAAGCCCTATTTCGAGGATATGTCCGGCAACGGCAACCACGCTTATATCGGCGGACGTATGGTTGTTGCAGATGGCCCTACCGACGATCATGGCGAAGCTATCGAGCTTGACACAGTGGGCAACTACCTCACAATAAAACATAACGATATGTTCAACTTCAAAGCAGAAGATGAATATACGATCGACTTCTGGTTCCAGGCAGACACAGAAAAGCTCTATTCTCAGCACACATGGCCCTGCCCCTTCACAAAAGGCTCTCCCAACAGCACAAGCTACTTTGGCTGCTGGATAAACGCAGGCAAGGTTTACTACGGCACGGGTACATACGATATTGAAAACAAGGTTAACGTAACAGGTAACAAAAACGCTGTTGTTGCTAGCGGTCTTGACGATAACTGGCATCACTTCATCGCTGTTCAGAAGGATGGCAAAATCTATACATACCTCGATGGCAAAGCAGGCGCAACAGAAATCGCAAAAGACGTTTCCAACACTTGGGACTTCTATATAGGCGGTAAGGTTGGCGAAAAAGACGGTGCAGACGTTCTCCAGCAGTTCTTTGGTTGCGTAGACGAATTCAAGATCTACAACCGCGCTCTTTCCGCAGAAGAGATCACAGGTGTTTACCCTGTTGAAAAAGACGAAAGCAAAGTGGTTGTAAACCTCGACTTTGCTGAAATCGCAGACGGCGTTATCGCAGATAAATCCGGCAAGGGCAACAATGCTACTGTTACAGGCGAAGCTGCTATCGTAGACGGCGCTGTTGTATTCGATACAGACGGCGAATACCTCACGATCGCAAGTGCAGATAACCTCAAATTCGGCGAAAACGATAACTTTATTATTGAATTCAAATACAGAATCGATGCGGCAGGCGGCTCTTGGCCTTGCATCCTTTCCAAAGGCGATAAGGGCAACGGTTGGCTCGGCGTTTGGATGAACAATGGTATTGTTTGGGGCGGCGATACAGGCAACTATATCACAACACCCGATATGACAACAGGCGCTTGGCACACAATGCAGGTTGTAAGAGATGCTTCTGCTAAAGCTATCTACGTATTTATAGACGGCAACCTTACAACACAGATAACAACAGGTCTTGCATACCTCAGCGATCTCGACATCTTTATCGGCGGTAATACGTATGCCGGCAAGGGCGACAACACAACGACGAAAGTTCAGCAGTTCTTCGGTGCTATCGACGATTTCAAGATCTACAACTATGGCGAAGAAGCTCTCACATACAAAAAATAATTAAATAACATGCCCAATTTACCGATTTACTGCGCAAAAACAGCAAATCGGTATACTGGGTTTAACTTAAAAACAAAAAATATGGAGGAATACTCACTATGAAAAGAGCATTGGCTTTGCTGATGGCGCTTACAATGGTTATGTGCATGGTTGCGGCGTGCGGCGGCACGGGCGATACACCCACAACAGAACCCACAGGCACAACGGCATCTACAACTGTTCAGAGCACTACTGTTACAACAGTTCAGACAACAGCTACAACAAAGAAACCCAGCACACCCGCAGGCCCCACTGTTGCAGACCAGGACGTAAACTCTCCTTCCGAAACAGCGGGCAAAAACCCCATTCTTTGGCTTGACTTTGAAAAAGACAATATCAAAGACGGCGTTATCGATAACGTGGCAGGCGAAGGTCTCGATGCGATTATTACGGGTAACCCCGAATATATGACAAGCCCCTCCGGCGGCTCTGCTATCCACTTCGGTCAGAATAAGAGCGTTTTCGATTACCTCACTATCAAAAACGACGACAGACTCAACTTCACACTTGACGATGAGTTCACTATTGACTTTATGTACATGCTCGACAGAAATGCCGCAGGCTGGGATAACCTCTTCTCCAAGGGCTCTTCCGGCAACGGCTGGTACGGCGTATGGCTCGGTGCAAACGATAACTCTAATCAGGGCGTATGCTGGGGCGGCGACACGGGCAACAATAAAATAGGCTCGCTCTATTCCAAATATCAGTGGCACCGCATAACTGTTATTATGAAAAACCGCACTATCTACACTTACCTCGACGGTAAGGCTGTAGGTGCTTTTGCGGCTAAAGAATATACTTCCACAACAGACTTTTACATCGGCGGCAGAAACAGCTCTGATGCTTCCCCCGTTTCCACAGCACAGTTCCACGGCGCTATCGACGATTTCAAGATCTACGATTACGCTTTCGAAGCAAAAGACAGCGCTAAATCTATCCACGCGGCAGGCTACTACACATACGAATACGTAAGTGCAGACGGCACACAGAAGATGACACTTCCTTACCGCGTATACCTTCCCACAGATTTCAACGAAAACACAAATAAATACCCCGTGCTCTACTTCCTCCATGGCCATGGCGAGATCGGCACGGACAACGCAAAACAGCTCCGCGTAACAACAGTGCCCAATATCCTTCTCGACGATATAGTTGAAATGGATAATTGCATCATAGTTGCTCCGCAGACAGTTTGCGATAGCGCTACGAACGTATACGAATGGGTTGCTTCCGGTGTTGGCGCACAGCCCGGCAGACACGTTTGGGATACAGGTATGCCCATACGCACAGGTACTTTGGAAGAAACTATCCACACTGTAGGTATGCAGGCTGCAGAAGCTCTTATCAAAGAGTTTGTTGCAGACGAAAAGAACAGAGTAGACCTTAACAGAGTTTACGTTGCAGGTATTTCCATGGGTGGCTGCGGCACATGGGAGATCATTGCGCGCAACCCCGAGCTCTTTGCGGCAGCAATTCCGCTTTGCGGCTCCGGTATTCTCAGCACAGCGGCTTCTCTCAAGGATATAGACATCTGGGCTTTCCACGGCTCTGCAGACCCCACGGTTCTTCCTGAAGGTACGAAGAAGATGGTAGATGCTATACAGGCGGCAGGCGGCACAAAGATCGTTTATACAGAGCTTGCAGGCCAGGGCCACAGCATCTGGAACCCCTCCTACACATATAAGAACGCATCAGGCGAAACACCCGCACAGTGGCTTCTTAAACAGACAAAAGCAGATTGATTTAAGTTTTGTTTCGGCAAAAACGCAGGAAAAATCCTGCGTTTTTTGCCATAATCCAAAGAAAGAGAGCTATATTATGGAAAATGCAGAAAACGTAATGAAAAAAATACCCGCAAAAGCCACGCAGGACGAAAAAGCCCCCTGTGAAACAGTTGGCAGAGGCCCTATCGTATGGTACGATTTCGAGGGGGAAAATATGGCGGGCGGTATAGTGAGAAATATGGCGGGCGAAGGCCTTAACGCTGTTATCACGGGCAGCCCCGTAACCATCACGAGCCCCACGGGCGCAGATGCGATACACTTCGGTCAATCGGAAGAGGTAGATTACATAACTATAAAGAACGACCCGAGGCTGAATTTTGCCATAGACGATGAATTTACAATAGATTTTTGGTATATGCTCGATGAGGGCGCCGCAGGCTGGGAAACGCTATTTTCAAAGGGCTCTAAAAACAACGGCTGGTATGGCGTTTGGCTCGGCGTGAATGATGAACCCACGCAGGGCGTGTGCTGGGGCGGCGATTCCCGTAACCGCAGAATAGGCTCTCTCTATTCCAGATTTACCTGGCACCATATCACCATCATTCAGAAAAACAGAATGATCTATACTTACCTCGACGGCGCAAAGGGCAGAAAAGTGCCTTCCGTTAACCTTAGATCCGATTCCGATTTTTACATAGGCGGCGCTTCCCACAGCGACGGTGTAAAGCAGTTCCACGGCGCTATCGATGAATTTAAAATTTACGATTATGCTTGGGAAGACGTTAGTATAGAAAAATCTATATATGAATCAAAAGCATACGTATATGAATATAAAAACGCAGATGGCGAGGGAATGAGCCTGCCTTACCGCGTGTACTACCCCACGGGATATGAGAAAAGCGCGGAAAAATTTCCGCTTGTGCTCTTCCTCCACGGCCACGGCGAATGCGGCACGGATAACAAAACACAGCTTCAGGTTTTCGGCAGAAACCTCTTCCTCGATGAGATAGCGGCGATGGATAATTGCCTTATTCTCGCTCCTCAGACTATCTGCGACGGCGCGATAAACAAATATGAGTGGGTTGCATCGGGTTCCGGTAAACCCGGCATACACGTTTGGGACAGCGCTGCGGGAGGCCTCAAAATACGTGAGGGCAACGTAGAGGATATTCCGCACACGATAGGCATGCAGGCGGCGGAAGCACTGCTCTATGAGTTTATAGAGAACAACAGGGTGGATAAGGACAGGATCTACGTAGGCGGCATTTCCATGGGCGGCTGTGCTACGTGGGAGATTTTGGCGCGCAACCCCGAGCTTTTCGCGGCGGCAGTTCCGCTTTGCGGCTCCGGCATACTCGGCTCTGCGGCCTCTCTTAAGGATATAAACATCTGGGCTTTCCACGGCACGGGCGATAAGACCGTGTGGACAGAAGGCACGGTGAAGATGGTAGAGGCTATACACGCGGCGGGCGGCAACAAGATACAGTACACACCCATAACGGAAAATTTTGGCCACAGCATTTGGAACCCCTCCTACACGGCAAAGAACGAAGCGGGCGAAACTCCTGCACAGTGGCTTTTGAAACAGAGAAAAGGAAAGTGAAAACTTTCCTTTTTCTTTTTGTAAAAAAGTTTACGGAACAAAAATCGTTTTAAACGATCTTTGAAATAATTATATTCGCGCTTTTCTTTGTCTTAAAGAAAAGCGCGGCAAAAGAAGAAAAACGTGCCGTTTTATCGCTTTGGTGCGCACAAATTCATTCGGTGTGAATAGCGTTGCGAACAAGTGTATTCAAAGCCCGAATATATCGACGCGTGAAAACTATAGCTAAATCCGAAACGAGTTTCTCGGAGCTTATTTTAATGAAAAGAAAAACACCGTTGTTTTCCACAACGGTGTTGATAATTTTCACATAAGCGCGGGTATGAATGCGGATGCAAACGTGAAATAGAGAACTATGGAAAGTGCGTCCACAATAACCGTTATAAAGGGGCTTGCCATTACGGCGGGGTCGAGGTGCACTATCTTTGCTATCACGGGAAGGAGCGCACCTACAAGCTTTGCCGCGCAAATTGTAACGACCAATGTGAGCGAAATTACGAGCGCTATCGTCACGCCGTTCGGCTCGCGGTAGAGCATATCGAGGTACATTACCTTTAAGAAAGCCACAGGGGCTATTGCCGCGCCGCAAATGAGCGAAACGCGCAGTTCCTTCCACAGAATTTTAAGCGTGTCACGCAGCTTTATTTCGCCCAAGGAAAGGCCGCGTATTATAGTAACGGAGGCTTGGCTTCCCGCGTTACCGCCCGTGCCCATTATCATGGGTATAAAGGAGTTGAGCACTATGCAGGCGGCGAGCGCTTCCTCATACATTCCCAGAATGTGCGAGGTGAACGTGGAAAGAAGCATGAGCGCTATGAGCCAAGGCGCGCGCTGCTTGAAAATTTTGAATGCACCGGAACGCAGATAGGGGCGCTCGTCCGGAGTGATAGCCGTCATTTTCTGCATATCTTCCGTTGCTTCTTCTTCGATGACCTCGATAGCGTCATCGATAGTTACTATACCTACGAGCTTTTCTTCGGCATCCACCACGGGGATGGCGAGGTAGCCGTATTTTTTTATCTGACCTGCGGCAAATTCTTTGTCGTCGGTGGTTTTTACTGAGATTATGTTTTCGTGCATGAGGTCGCCCACAACCGTTTTTGGGTCTGCTATAAGAAGCGAGCGTGCGGAAACCACGCCCAAAAGGCGGCGGTTCTCCGTTACGTAGCAGGTGTAGATCGTTTCTTTATCCAGCCCGACGCGGCGTATTTTTTCAAAAGCTTGCTCTACGGTTATGTTTTTGCGCAGGGAAACGTACTCGGGCGTCATTATACTGCCTGCGCTGTCCTGCGGGTATTTGAGCAGCTCGTTTATAAAGCCGCGTGTTTCACTGTCTGCGCTGCGCAGAATACGGGAAACGACGTTTGCGGGCATTTCGCCTACGATGTCGGCGGCATCGTCTGCGCCGAGCTCGGAGAATACCTCGTTAAGCTCTTTGTCTGTAAGCCCGTGTATAAGCATTTCCTGTTCGTCACGCTCCATGGCGGCAAAAGTGTCTGCCGCTTGGTCTTTGCTAAGAAAACGGAATGCTATAATGAGCTCTTTTTGCGGCAAGCCGTAGAAGGCTTCCGCGATGTCGATGGCGTTTATTTCGGAAAAAAGAATTTTAAGCTCCTTGAAACGCCGTTCTTCTACAAGTGTTTGTATTTGTGTGTGCAGATCGAGTGTTTCTTCCATTTTTTGTGTGCGCGAATATAAAAATATTCGCTTCTCCTCTCTTTTTTTGTTTAAAGAGGCAGAAACGAATGCGCACGAAGAAAAAACTCTTTATTTATCTTTTTGCGGTGAAAAAGAAAGAATTAAAGAGCCAACTTCGGGCATACGTACTACCGTTTCCGTTACCGGAATCCATCTTTTTCACCTCTCATATGCTTAAATTTTGTGTGGGTTTATTATACCCTAACAATTTTATTTTATACCTGCGAAAAGAATTTGTCAAGAAAAAATATTTCTTTTAAAAATACAAATTTCGGGTTTTTGAATACCCGAGAGAATATGTGAAACCAAAAGATATGAAATAAAAAAATCCGGAGAGTTTGGCGTGATACTCTTATCGGAGTATCACGCCAGTTCTATTCGCCTGCGGCGAGTGATATTCGGTTTACGCCGAGTGGTATTCGTTTCGCGAGTTTTTGAGGCGAATAGAATATCACTGAAGCCGCAAGGCTTCAATATCACTATCGCGACAGCAATAATATCACTCCGACGAAGTCGGAATATAACTCTTGCTTTCTCTGCTGATTTGTAGTATAATAGGGCTAATCAAAAGCCTCCCTTTACACAAGGGAGCCTCAGGATGCGTGCAACTTTAGGGGTATGGGCTTTGCCCTATGCCTTTGTAATACAAAGGCGAAACTGGCGATAAAACAGAACGATAAATAAGAATTTGTCTAACAAGTTTTCACCGCGCCGTCGCAACAAACTGAAATCACAAAAATCGCAAAGGAGAATAACCTTGAACAGAAAAGAATCTAAGCTTTCTAACATCAAAACCGTGGCAATCGTATTGATTGGACTTGCCTTAGCGATGCTTTCGTTTATCGCAATCATTACAATAATCGAAGGATTTGCAATGAAAGAAAAGATACCGTATCTTTACGGGAGTTATGCCCCATACCGTGAGCTTCTTATTATTGGCGTTTGTATTGTTGTTTTCGTTTTAATACTCTTGTTTAACATACGCATTAAACTCAAATGGCTTTCTGCATTGGTGAACATAATCGTTATCATATCACTATTCAATCCGTATACTCTTCTTTTAGGACTCATTGGGATTCCGAAAATTACGAATTACTATACTATTGAAAGTGAAGTTGACTTTAATCAGTGCGCAGATGATATGGGAATCGATTTTAACTATTTCCCAAAGTACAACGAATTTGATAAACAGAATGTTCGATTTGTCGGTAAGGTTGATTCCGGATTTTTCTTTTATCAGTCTGTCACAGCAATCGTAAAATACGATAGCCTTGAACTATGCGAGGCAGACTATAAGTCTTACATAGACTCGCATCAGTTTTTGACAGATCCTGTTATTGAAAACGATGGAGATTACCTTATTGCCGCACCTGAATTTCATTACGAAGAAATCTTTTTCAAGGTTGTAACTGCGGGGGAAGAAGATCATTTCCCTAAGCAAATATACTTGATTGGTATTGATAGAGAAAACTCCACGCTGTATTACCTTTATCTTGAAGACCACGATTTAGACTATATAGCAGGTGCGGATACGCAAGACCTTGAAGGCGAGATGAGAAAGCAGATTGCAAACCAGTTTAATCTCGGCCAATGAAACACATTTAACGTATAAAAATAAATTCCAATTTATCGAACAGAACAAAATAAATACCCCGACAGATTTATAAAATCTGCCGGGGTTAATCTTTGTTTTCTGCGGCTCAAATATGCCTTAATGGACCGTCGAGGACGCCGGTCCCTACAAAGAGAAATCAAACTTCCTTACGAGAACCACCCCTTCTCTCCGGATTTTTTTCAACTTCGTTATTTCCATTCGGGTATCTGCGAAAGCTCCTCGTAAAGGGCGAGGAAGCTTTCGTGGCGCTCCTTTGCTATGTCGCCGCGCTCCACAGCTTCCGTTATGCCGCAGCCGTCGTCCTTTGTGTGCGTGCAGTCGCGCCAGCGGCAATCGCATGCATAGCGCGAAAACTCTGGGAAAGTGGCGGCGAGGTCTTTTTTTCCGAAGCCCGCGATAGCTGAAAATTCAAGCACGGAAAAGCCCGGTGTGTCTGCCACGAAAACGGTATCTTTGCCGCCCTCTGCCACGGGCACGGGGAAAAGCTCCACTGTGCGCGTGGTTTGCTTGCCTCGGCTTATTTTTTCCGAAAGCGAGCCTGTTTTTAGCGCAAGCTCGGGGAAAAGAGCGTTCATTATAGAAGATTTGCCTATGCCGGAAGCGCCTGCAAAGGCGTATGTTTTGCCTGCACCGCCCTCTGCTATATATTCGCGCACCTTGCCTATGCCTTCGCCGCCTACAGAGGAGGTTATAAACACGGGGTAGCCCGCTTTTCTGTATATTTCGGCATATTTTTCGGCAAGCTCTGCGGAAAGGTCGCTTTTGGTTATCACCACGGCGGCGTTTATCTTCGCCGCGGCGGCTACGCACAGCAGCTTGTCTATGCAGAGTATGTTCGGCATTGGTTCTATAGGGGCAAAAGAAACGAAAAGTGTATCGAGGTTGGCGATGGGTGGGCGTATAAGCGAATTTTTACGCTCCGCGATTTTGTTTATGGCAAAAGAATCGTTCTCTTTGTGAAGGAAAACGTTGTCGCCTGCGAGAGGGGTGCTTTTGTTGTAGCGGAAAGAGCCGCGGGCGCGAGCGCACACACGCTCGCCGCCCGTTTTTTGAACGGTGTAAAGTCCGCCTACGCAGGAGATTATTTTTCCGTAAAGTTCGTTTTTTTCTGTCATAAAGTACCTTGCTTTAAATAAATCAGAGTTTTTTCGGCTGTGTCGCCCACGTTTGCAAAAACTGTGGGCTCGCTTACGTTTTCGCCGCCGAATGCGAGCGAAATTATGCCTATTATGGCAACTAAAAGAAGTATTATAATGGCGATGAGTATGGCAGAGGTAGAGATCTTCTTTTTCTTTGCTTTGGTTTTTTGTGCGCCCTCTGCGTTTATCTGTGTACTGCCCGTGGGTTTTTGCGTACCTACCGAGGGCTTTTGAGCGCCGCCTGTAGGTTTTTGCATACTGCCCGTGGGCTTTTGCATACTGCCTGTGGGCTTTTGCGTACCGCCTGTGGGTTTTTGCGTACCGCCCGTAGGCTTCTGTGTGCTAACCTTGGGCTTTTGCGTGCCGGCTGCAGGCTTCTGTGTGCCGCCTGTGGGTGCCGGATCGCTTGCGAGCTTGTGCTTTTCTGTGGGGAGCGAACCTTCGTTCAGCTTATGCACGGTCGTATCCGGCGGTGTATTTTCGCCGTTTTGCGTTTGCTGTGCGATTTTTTGTTCGCCGCTTGCGGAGTGGTCGTGGCTGTGGCGCATGGTTTTCTTAAGCGTGGTTTCGCTGGTTACCGTGCGCTGTGCCGGCTTAGGAATGGTGAAAACGGTGGTTTCATCCATTTTCAGCCTGCGGAGGTGGCGCAGCATCTGCGCCGCGCTTTGGTAGCGGTTTTTGGGCGCTTTTTCCATAGCGCAGAGTATTATTTGTTCCAACCCCTTTGGTATCGCGGGCGCGAGCTTGGAGGGGGGCACGGGTGCGGTGTTCATATGCTTCATAATAACGGCTATGGGCGTGTCCGCCGTGAAGGGCATCTGCCCCGTTACCATTTCATAAAGCATAACGCCGAGGGAGTATATGTCGCTGCGCGCGTCTATTTTTCGGCTGCTTGCCTGCTCGGGGCTTATGTAGTATACCGTGCCTATGGCTTTATCCACCATGGTGAGCGATTCGGAGTTCGGCATTTTTGCTATGCCGAAGTCGGTAACCTTTACCTTGCCGCCCTGCATGACCATAATGTTCTGCGGTTTTATGTCGCGGTGAACTATACCTTTTGTGTGCGCGGCATCGAGCGCGAGCGCTATCTGCTCTGTAAACTCCACTGCCTCACGCCAATCGAGCGTGCGCTTATAGTTCATATATTTGCGAAGCGTTATACCGTTTATGTACTCCATAACGATATATTTGTATTTGGTTTGTATAGAAATATCGTGCACCTTCACGATGTTGGGGTGGCAGAGAAGCTCCAGTGATTTGGATTCGTTTATAAAACGCTTAACGGCACGGGAATCGTCGGAAAACTTTTCTTTAAGGAGCTTTAATGCTACCAGATTGCCTGTTTGCTCGTCTGTCGCCGCATAAACAAAGGACATTCCGCCCACGCCTATAACGCGTTCGGTTTTGTAGCGGCCGTCGAAGGTGAAACCTAAAAACTGATTAGAATCTTCCATTTTTTCAGCCCCCTTCCTTAAAATTTAGCGAGCAAAACCGTTATATTGTCGCTGCCGCCGGATTGGTTTGCATATGCAACGAGGGTATCTGCTTTTTTTTCGAGCTCTTCTTGCGGTGTGGGGCGAACCTTATCTCTGCTTTGGAAAAGGAGCTCGAAAAGAATTTTATCGTCGAGGTAGTTTGTAAGCCCGTCTGTGCAGAGCAGTATGTAGCCGCTGCCCCATTTGCGCAGGTTTATGTTGAAAAAGTCTACCTCTGTTTTGGAGGCAACGCCCACAGCGCGTGTGATAACGTTTCTGCGGGGGCTGTTTTTTGCTTCTTCGGGCGTGAGCTGACCTGTTTGCACGAGGAACTGCACGAAGGAATGGTCGCGCGTGATCTGCTTCGCTTCGTGGCGTGTGATTATGTAGAGGCGGCTGTCGCCGATGTTAACGGCATACAGCATTCCGCGCGAGATTATTGCCGCCACGAGCGTCGTGCCCATACCCGTGTATTCCTCGGAGGATTGAGCAAGACGGTATACCGCTTCGTTAGCCTCTTTAACGGCGGCAACCAAAGTGTTTTTTATATTATCCGAGCGTATTATGGGGTCTTCCGCCGTGCAGGGGCGTGAAGCCACTACGGCGCGGAAAGCCTCCATAGCCGTGCGCGAGGCGGTGTCGCCCGCTTTGTGGCCGCCCATACCGTCGCAGACGATGAGGAGAAGCCCGTCATCGTCCCAGATCGGCATGGCGCCGTAAATATCCTGGTTAATTTTGCGGCGCATACCAACGTCGCTTTTTCCGCAATAGAGCAACATACGTTTTGTCCTTTCAAAATTGGTTTTGAAGAGTAGGGGAATGCTGAATTAAGAATGCAGAATAAAGAGTGCAGAGTGAAGAATTAAGAGTTGTGGCGGAAAAATCAATTTTCCGCTTTTTTTGCGCGGAGCTGACCGCAGGATGCGTTTATATCGGAGCCGAGGTGGCGGCGCACCGTGGCAACGATGTGGTTTTTCTCCAAAACGGAGACGAATTTTTTAATACCGTCCTTACTGCTGGGCGTAAATCCGCGTTCTTTAACGGCGTTTACGGGAATGAGGTTTACGTGAATGGGCATATTTTTGCAGTATTTGCGAAGCACCGCGGCAAGCTCGCGCGCGGCTTCTTCGTTATCGTTTTTGCCGTTTATAAGAGTATATTCAAAGGAAATTCTTCTGCCTGTGGCGGCGAAATAATCTGCGCACGCTGTAAGCAGTGCTTCTATATTCCACTTTTTGTTTACCGGCATGAGAGCGGAGCGTGTTTCGTCGTTCGCCGCGTGCAGGGAAATGGAAAGCGTTATTGCCATTTCCTCCTTTGCAAGGTCGTATATACGCGGCACTATGCCGCAGGTGGAAAGGGAAATGTGGCGAAGACCTATATTAAGCCCCTTTTCGTCGTTTACAAGGCGCAGAAATTTTATAACGTTTTCGTAGTTATCCAGCGGCTCGCCTATGCCCATGAGCACTATACCGTCTATACGCTCGCCTATATCCTTCTGCGTTTGTATGACCTGCGAAAGCATTTCAGAGGGCAGGAGCTTGCGCGAAATGCCGGAAAGCGTGGAAGCACAGAAGGCACAGCCCATAGGGCAGCCTGCCTCGGAGGAAATGCAGATAGTGTTGCCGTAGTGGTAGCGCATAATAACGCTTTCTATTTTTTCGCCGTCGTACATTTCGTATAGGTATTTTGCCGTGCCGTCTGCCGACGTTAGCTTCTGCACCTGCTTTGCAGTGGCGAGAAAAGCCTTTTCGTTTAATTTTTCTATCAGTTTTTTGGGGATATTGTTCATTTCCTCAAAGGAGGATGCGCCGCGCATGAGGAAGGTGTAAATTTGGTCGGCGCGGTATTTCGGTTCGCCAAGCTCTGCAATAAACTCGCGAAGCTCCGCGTGCGAAAGGCTTAAAATATCAATTTTGTTTTCCATAATAATTTTTATCTCTTTGTCATTTTGGCTATGAAAAAGCCGTCTGTGTGGTGCTCGTGGGGGTAAAGCTCCGTATATCCCTCACATTCTATTTCGCCTACCTTAAACGGCACGAGCGCAAAATCCTCATGCTCGGCAAGGAACGCTTCTACGATTTCTTTGTTTTCTTTCGGGTTAAGCGTGCAGGTGGAATATACGAGCGTGCCGCCGCTTTTAAGGTGGCGCGCGCTTTCGGCGAGTATTTTTGCCTGCACCTCGGGCAGGCGCTCTATATCCTCGGGGCTTTTGCGGCGTATATCGGGCTTCTTTGCTATAACGCCGAGACCCGAACAGGGCACGTCGCAGAGAACGCGGTCGAACATACCGCTTTCTTCCTCTTCTTTGGCGCCGTTGCGCTCCATGGTTTTAATAATGGATATGCCAAGGCCTTCAGCGCCGCGCTCTATGAGCGAGAGCTTGTTTTTGTGCAGGTCGCAGGAGAGTATTTCGCCCTCGTTTTCCATGGAAAGAGCTATGCCGAAGCTTTTGCCGCCGGGGCAGGCGCAGGCGTCCAGCACGCGCTCGCCTTTTTTTGCCCCAAGCACCTCTGTGCATATCTGCGAGGCTTCGTCCTGTACGAAGAATTCACCCTCGAAGCGGGCGAGCGTTTCGTATGGGGTAGAGGCGCGCAGCTTTACGCCGTGCGCGGCGTTTTTCGTTTTTCGGCAATCTATACCCTCTGCCGCGAGCTTTTCTATGAACGCTTCGGGTTCTGTTTTCAGCGTGTTCACGCGCAAGGTCATGGGAGGCACGTGGTTCATAGCTTCGAAAATGCTTTCCGTTTTCGATTTGCCGTAGTTTTTTGCAAATAGCACGCAGAGCCATTCGGGCATAGAATATTTAACGGAAATGTATTTTATATAATGTTTTTTGTTATCGGGCATAGGAATTTTATCCTTTTGGCGGATAAAACCGCGCAGAACGGCGTTAACAAAGTTTTCGCTGTTCTTTTTTGCCCAGAAACGGCGCGCCAGAGCTACGCTTTCGTTTACAGCGGCGCTTTCGGGCACCTTGTCCATATACATAAGCTGGTATAGCCCTATTCGCAGCATTATAAGAACGTCGCGGTCTATTTCTGAAATTTTGCGCTCCGATAGCTTGGAAATATAGTAGTCCAGCGTGATGCCGCGCTCTATAACACCGTAGAAGAGCGCCGTGAAAAACGAGCGTTCCACGCCTGTAAGCGCATATTTTTTTATCGTGCCGTCCAGCTCTATATTAGAGTAGGATGCATTGTTTTCATACTTTAAAAGCGCGGTGTAAGCCGCTTCGCGTGCGTTCATATGGTGTCCTTTATTTATAATTTGATATTATTTTGCGGACCGTCGAGGACGCCGGTCCCTACACGGATTTGCGTTGTGTCTTATTAAAATTCGAATACGTCGCCCTCTGCGGCTCCTCTGCCGCGCACGAAATCGCCCGCCGCCATTTCTTTTTTGCCTTCGGGAATAAGCTTTTCTATGCTCAGCACACCGTCGCCTGTGGCAACGAGCATTTTGCCGGCACCCTTCGGGGAAACCGAGCATACCGTGCCGGGGGCTTTATCGCTTTTTTCGCCCGTTACGGTGGCTTTTACGAATTTTATATTCTTGCCGTTTATGCGCGCAAAGGCATAGGGCGCGGGGGCAAGCGCGCGTATCTTATTGCGGATATTTTCCGCACTTTTCGAAAAATCTATCTTGCAATCTTCTTTTTCTATTTTTTCGGCATAGCAGGAAAGCGCATCGTCCTGCTTTTCGCGGGGGAGCGATTCGCCGTTTTCTATTTTTCCCAGCGTTTCTATTATCATCCTTGCGCCGAGCTCTGCAAGAGTGTTTTCGATTTCACCCTTGTTTTCTTCTTCAAAAGCAAGCTTTTCTCGGGAGAGCATATCGCCTGTATCAATGCCTTTGTCCATATACATAATGGTTATGCCAAGCTCTTTTTTGCCGTCCATAATAGCGCGTGCTATGGGTGCGGCACCGCGGTATTCGGGGAGATAAGAGGCGTGTATGCATAGGCAGTATTTAGGGTAGTTCAGCACGTATTCGGGCAAGATCTTGCCGTATGCCGCAACCACGATTATGTCGGGAGCGAGGCTTTCTAGCGTTTGCCTGAAGTTTTCTTCCTTCAGGTTCTGCGGTTGGTAAACGGGCAAGCCGAGCTCCAGCGCCGCAACTTTTACGGGTGGGGGTGTGAGCGCGTGTCCGCGGTTTTTGGGCATATCTATGCGCGTAACAACGCCGACAACGTCTTCTTTATATTTTGTGTAAATGGCGCGAAGTGCCGTAACGGCAAAATCGGGGGTGCCCATAAAAAGTATTTTCATTTTTATTCCTCGCTGTTTCCGTAGTATGCTTCCAGTTCCTCTTCGGTGAGCATTCTGTCTGCCACGTCTGTGTAGAGCTCGCCGTCGAGGTGCGCTATTTCGTGGCAGAAGCAGCGGGCAAGAAGCCCTGTGCCTTCGTATATTTTTTCTTCGCCGTTTCTGTCGAGCGCGCGAACACGCACGTAATCGGGGCGAGTCACTATGCCTGTTCTTCCCGGCACGGAAAGGCACCCCTCGTAGCCTGTCTGGCTGCCCGCTTTTTCTATTATAACGGGGTTTATAAGCTCTATAACATTGCCTTCCTCTACCTCAATAACGGCTATGCGGCGGAGCACGCCTACCTGAGGGCCTGCAAGACCCACGCCGTTTGCCTTGCGCATTGTTTCGAGCATATCGTCGAGAAGAGTGAGGGTTCTTTTTGTTATTTCCGTAACCTCGCGCGATTTTTTGCGCAGGGTAGGTTCATTATCCTTTAAAATTCTGAGTTTTGCCATAATAGACTCCTTTGGGCAAAAACCGTTTTAAAAAACGGTTTAAAATTTATTTTTGTGGAACAAAAATCGCTTGCACGATTTTTGAAAATATTATATTCGCGCTTTTCTTTATCTGAAAGAAAAGGCGCGGCAAAAGAAGCAGAAAAACGTGCCGTTTTATCGCTTTGTTTGGTGCCGTTTTTAGATATGTTATGCGACCGCCGTCACGAATTTTCACTCCGTTCCGTCGCAAAAATTGTGCCGAACCCCGTCGCAAGGTTATGGTTTACAGACTTGCTATGTCTGCAAACGCGCTAAGGCGCGTATAAACTTAAAATTTTTTCTTTGAGCCCAACCGCGTGGTTCCACGCAATTTTCCGCAGGAAAATCGAGCGTGGGGAGCAGTTCTCGTTTCGGTTTTCAGCAGAACTTAGCGATAAACCTGCAAGGTTTTTTTCTTCTTTTTGCCTCTTTTTCTTTAAACAAGAAAAAGAGGAGAGATTTCCAAAGAGCGCCTGAGCGCTCTTTGCTAAATATTGCTTGGGTTTATATCCACGGAAAGCGAAAGCTTTCCGCCCGCTATCTTTCCGTATTTTTTCAGCATCTCCGCAAAAAGCGCGCGGCTCTTTGCGTTGTTTTTGTGTTTTACTATTATTTGCTTGCGGAATTTGCCGCCTATTTTGTATATCGCCGCATCGAACGGGCCGTAGATTATAAGCGGTATGTCTGCGTATTCTTTTTTCTGCTTTTCGCGTATCTCGCGCCCGAAATCCTCCGCAAATGCGGCAAGGCTCGCTTCCTCTGCGGCGGCGAAGCTGAAAAGAGCAACGTCGCAAAACGGCGGAAAAACGAAGTTTTTGCGCATCATTATCTCGCTTTCGTAGAACTTTTCAAAATTTTGCTCTGCGGAAAGCAGCAGGGTTTCGTTTTCGGGGTTATATGTTTGTATCATCGCTCTGCCGGGGTGCTCGCCTCTGCCTGCTCTGCCCACTACCTGGGTAACAACAGAAAATGTGCGCTCGCCCGAGCGGAAATCGTTCATAAAAAGGGAATTGTCTGCGTTAACAACGCCCACGAGCGTTACGCGCGGAAAGTTGTGCCCTTTTGTTACCATCTGGGTGCCGACGAGAATGTCTGCCTTGCCCTCGCGGAAATCGGAAAGTATTTTGTCCTGTGCGAACTTTGTGCGCGTGGAATCGGCGTCCAGGCGCAAAATGCGCGCCGTGGGGAAGCGCTTTTTCAGCTCTTCTTCTATTTTTTGTGTGCCGAACCCGCCGCCCGCAATATGCTCGCTGCCGCATTCTGGGCAGAGGCGAGGTGTGGGTATACGGTGGCCGCAGTAGTGGCACTGCAAATAGCTTTTTTCGCTTTTTTTGTATACGTGATACGTCATCGTTACGGAGCAGTTCGGGCAAAGCACCGCTTTTCCGCAAGCGTGGCAGGAATAGTAGCTGTTGTATCCGCGCCTGTTGAGAAAGAGTATGGATTGGAACCCCTCGTCCAAGTTCTTTTGCAGCTCTACGGCGAGCTCGCTGCCTATATTTTCTTTACATTCGGGAATAAGGTTTTCGCGCAGGTCGGAAACAAATACGCGCGGCATCTGCGCCATGCCGAAGCGCGAGGAAAGCTTCACGAGTGAATATATGCCGCTTTTGGCGCGGTAATACGTTTCCACGCTCGGCGTGGCGCTCGCCAGCACCATAAGCGCTCCGTGCTCTGCGCACAGAAAACGCGCCGCATCGCGCGAGTGGTATTTCGGCGACATATCGGATTTATAAGTGTGCTCCTGCTCCTCGTCTATGACGATGAGCCCTATGTTTTCAAACGGGGCAAAGAGCGCGCTTCGCGTGCCCAGCGCCACGTCCACCTCGCCGCGCGAGATGCGCTTGAAGGTGTCTGCTTTTTCTCCGTCGGAAAGAGAGGAGTGTATAACGGCAAGACGTTCGCCAAACCTTGCGGCGAAAAGCGAAACGGATTGCCACGTGAGCGCTATTTCCGGCACGAGCACTATGGCCTGACGCCCTTTTTTTACAATATCCTCGCAAAGCTCCAAAATAACGCTTGTTTTGCCCGAACCTGTAACACCGTAGAGCAGGGCGGCGTGCGGCTTGCCGTCGGCAAGGGCGAGTAGCTTTTCCTTTGCCTCTGCCTGCTCTGCTGAAAGGGCGGGGCGTTCTTCGCTTTTTTTGAAATCTTTATATGGGTTTCGCAGTATCTCATGCTTTTCCGTGCGTATAAGACCCTTTTTTTCCACCGCCGAAATTTGCGCCGGCGTAAATCCGTCGGCAAGCAATGTCTTTTTCTCTATCGCGCCGCATTCGCAAACGTAGCAGTAGAGGTCCACGTGTGCCTGCGGCGTGCGCGGCTTATCCAGCACGTTTGTGTCTGCGTTTTCCACGGGCATAACGAGGCTTATATATGCGCCGCCCGAAAGCACGGGGCGCGCAAGCTTCGTAAGAAAGCCCTCGCGGCAAAGCTTTGCCAGCGTTTCCGCTGTCATACCCGTTTCGCGCATAAGGCGTTCGCGGGAAACTGCGCCGTGCTCCGCTATATAAGCGAGCGCGGCGGCGTGGCGTTTGGAAAACGCCGTGGGCTCTGCGCCCTCTTCCACAGCAAAATATTCGTTCGCGTGGGGTATAAGATCGCTCGGTACAAGCCTTTTTACGGCTTCGCCGAAAGAACAGAATGTGCGCCCGCAGAGAAAGTCGGCAAGGCGCATCATTTTTTCCGAAAGTTTTATCCCGTCATCGTAAACCTTGAAAACGGGCTTGAGCTCTCTGTAATCTGTGGTTTTGGAAAGCGTTGTGGCAACGGCGGGCACCTTTTTGTTGCTCGCGCCGAAGGGCACGAGCAGAAAATCGCCGCGCTTTATTTCGGGAAGCGTTTCGGGCACGTAGTACGTATATTCAATGTCTGCGTGGTACGGCACGTCGAGCATACGCACCCCTGCCGTTCTCATATGCGCTTCCATTATTCTGCAACAGCTTCTTCTTCAGCTTTTTCCGCTGCTTCTGCCGCTTCTTCTTCGGGCATGGGGTCTACAACTATTTCAAATTCGCCTGCTGCGAGCGCCTGAACGGCGTTTTCCACAGCCTTTTTATCGCGGATGTCGCCTTTTATAAGGGCGGAAAGGCTCTTGTCTGTCTGCCCGTCGCGGATCATCTGCTCTGCGTGCTCGCGCTGCTGGCAGTATTCGTCTGTAATAACTCTGGCAACCTTGCTTGTTGCTATAACGAGTTCGTAACGGTTGATCTCGCCACCGTTTGTAAGCTGGTCGATAGACGGTTTAATCATCATGGTAGATGTACCTCCTGAAATTTTATGTAATGAATAGTAATTTATTAAATTATGAATAGTTTGGGTATTCCCTTGGGGTGTTTACAGAAATTTTTCTTTAAGCTCTGCGTTTCTGCTTGCACGTAGCTTTTCTGCGGCTGCTATGCCCATTATGGCTTTTGCCGCTTCTTCCGATTTGCCGTTTTCGTTTACTATGGCGTAATCGTATTCGCAGAGAAGCGCAACCTCGCGCTGAACCTGCGCCATGCGCGTTTCTATAACCTCGGCGCTTTCCGTGCCTCTGCCGGTAAGGCGGGCGCGTAAGGTTTCTATGTCGGGCGGCAAAATGAATATAAGTACCGCTTCGGGCATGATTTTGCGCACCTGCAAAGCGCCCTTTGTTTCTATTTCCAAAATGACGTTTTTGCCCTCTGCCAGAGCTTTTTCTACGGCAAATTTCGGCGTGCCGTAGTAGTTGCCGGAATATTCTGCATATTCGAGCATTTCGCCCTGTGCGATTTTTTCTTCAAACTGCGCACGCGTTACGAAATAGTAGGTAACGCCTTCTTTATCCTCGCCTCTGGGGGCGCGGGTGGTGGCGGAAACGGAGTAGAAGTATTCGCCTGTTTCAAGCAAATGCTTCATAACCGTGCCCTTGCCCGTGCCGGATGGGCCGGAAACAACAAAAAGCAAACCTTTTTTCATATCATTCCTCCGATGTATCGGCATCGTCGTCGCCGTCGTCGATCTGGCCGTTCAGACGAACGGCTATCGTTTCGGGCTGAACCGCGGAAAGTATAACGTGCTCGGAATCTGTTACTATAACGGAGCGCGTTCTTCTGCCGCAGGAAACGTCTATAACTCTGCCGGAATCTTTTGCGTCTTGAATAAGTCTTTTTATGGGCGCGGAGTCGGGGCTTACGAGTGTTACGACTCTGTGGGAAGCGACCATATTGCCAAAACCGATATTTATAAATTTCATAGCAAAACCTTTATTCTATATTCTGTATTTGTTCGCGTATTTTTTCGAGCTCGGATTTCATTTCCACGACAATGCGAGCTATTTCCACGTCGCAAGCCTTGGAGCCTATCGTGTTTGTTTCGCGGTTCATTTCCTGCATGAGAAAATCAAGCTTTCTGCCCACGGGCTCTTTGGCTGTAAGAATTGCATCGAAAGCCTCGAAATGGGAGGCAAGGCGCACTATTTCTTCGTCTACGGCTATTTTATCCGCATAAACGGCACATTCCGTTATGAGCTTTGCTTCGTCTATCTGCACGCTTTCGCCAACAAGGTCGCGTATGCGCTCCTTCATTTTTTTGTACTGCTCCGCTTTGTCGCGCTCGGAAAGCGGTGCTATCTTTTCTGCCAGCGCCTTTACGTTCGCTTTCTTTTCGGCTATGTCGCGGCGCATATTTTCGCCCTCGCTCTCTCTTGCGGCGATGAATGCATCGAGTGCTGCGTTAAGCACGGGGAGCAGTGCCTGCCATTCGGCTTCGGCATCTTCTTCTGCTTTTTTTACTGCGAAAATATCGCGGTTCTGCGCCACGCGCATCGTGGTTATGTCGCAGGGGAGGTCAAATTCCGCAGAAAGCTTTTTCAGCGCGTCTATATAGCTTTTTGCGTAGGTTCTGTCTATATCCACCTCCACGCCTGCCGTGTCCGTAACGTCGATGGTTATGTAAACGTCCACCTTGCCGCGGGCAATACCGCGTGCGGCGATCTGCTTTTTTACATTATCTTCGAGAAAAGCGAAAAGACGGGGGAGCTTCACCTGGCAATCGAAAAAGCGATTGTTTACGGATTTTATCTCTACAATTATGTCGCGTCCGGGGGCTTTTCCCGTGGCACGGCCGAATGCTGTCATACTTCTTATCATTATTTTTGCCTTTCGGTAACGTATATATTTATTTATGTTTATTGATTGCGTTTTTAAAGGGGGGCTAACATTCCCCCATTCTAAAAGTGTATAGATATATTATATATTATTCATTGTTCACTTGTCAACTTTATTCGCCTAATTTTGGTTAAAATAACGGGGAATTTTTTGAAAATTTGTTTGAAACGACGGTGAAGAGCAGAGAAAGCACCTTGCGGTGCTTTCTCTGCTAATATTTATCTTTCTTCACAAAAATGGAGAGGTTGGCTTTTAGGGGTTGTTGGGGTTAAACTCCACAAAGGTGAGCTTAAGCTTTATTTCCTCGCATTTACGAAGGTATGCATAAGGGTCTGTCTGCTTTTTGGCTTCCTCTGTGGGGCGGAGCACCGTTATTTCCACTGTGTCGCCCACGGAATATGCCGTAAGCATCTTTTTGAGCGTTTCAAAGGAGCTTATCGTTTGCCCGTTTATTTCATAGAGTATATCGCCTGCCAATATGCCAGCTTTTTTCGCGCTGCCCTCGGAGGCTGTGGAAACAACTGCATTTATACCCGTGCCTGCGTACGTTTTGCCGTTTGCGAGCGTGATATAATTGTTAACCGATACGCCCAGACGCGCTACACCTTGAACATAGCCGTGCTCCTTCAGGTCGTTTACACATTTTACCACTGTAGACATGGGAATGGCAAAGCCCGTATTGTCTATGCTCGCGCCGGAGGAGGTCGTGCCCGAAAGCTTGGAGTTTACTATGCCTATAAGCTGGCCCGACGTATTGAAAAGACCGCCGCCCGAGTTCCCGTTGTTTACGGCAGCGTCTATCTGGATAAGTGTCATAGTTTCATATGTTGAAGAGAAGTATACGTCGCTTGCGGGGGCGCTTATAACGCCTGCCGTTGTGTTAAAGCCCCTGCCCAGGGCGTTGCCTATGACCATAACGGGCATCATGTGCGATACGTTCGCCGTGGATATTTCCGCGTAGGTGCAGTCGTTCTTCTCTATGCGTATAACGGCGATATCGTTGGCTTCGTCGCCGTAGATATACGCTGCGGAAAGCTCCTCGCCGCTGTAGAGCGTTACTGTTATTTTGTTGTCGTTGTTGCTTACAACGTGGTAGTTGGTGAGAATATATCCGTCCCCGGTGTATATAACGCCGGAGCCGCTGCCTACGTTTTCGACCTTTATAAGCACGCTCGCGTTAAGGCATTTTTCCACTACCGCGCTGTCCCACTGAACATAGCTTACCGTGGGGAGCGTGCTGCCCGTGCCGGGGGTTATGCCGGGGGCTGTGGCTTGCGTGCCTGTGGTGCCTTGAGCGCCCGTGGTGCTCTGTGTGGTGGCGGCTGTGTTGCCTGCACCTATGCCGCCCCAAGGCATATTTCCGCCGCCTGCAAAGGAGCCTATGAATATCGTGGCCGCAAAGACCACAACGCAAACGAGGAGCACGGGCAAAATACCGCCCGATTTTTTCGGCTTTTTGGGGGCTTTTCTGCCAGAGCTTCCGCCGCCCTCGCCGCTATAGCTTTTGTAGAAATCTCCGCCGCGGCTGAAAGGGTCGCGCTCGTTAAAATCGTCGTCTGTGCGCGGCTTTTCAAAGCCTTGCTCCCCTGTGCCGTTTTCGGGTGTTTCGTTTTTGTTTTCTTCGTCAAAAGACCACATATAAATTCTCCTTTTCGGTTATTTTCCAATGCTTGTGGTTATATAATAAATCAATTTTGTTACGAATGCGTGAACATAAGTTTGATTTCATGTAAATAAGACAAATTTTTATTGAATTTTTAAAGTTTTTACCGTATAATTAAAGTATAGTACAAAAATTTGATTTTGTGAATAGTATTTTTTATTTAATATCTATTATATACCCATTTTTTTAAAAATAAAAGGCTGTTTTATGAATAAATCCGAACTTTCTTTATTTAAAAAGATTCCCGTTATAACCACGGAACGCCTTGTTCTGCGAAAGCTTATACCTGCGGACGCAGACGATATGTTCGAATACGCCGAGAACCCAATTGTAACGCAGTTTCTGCTGTGGGAACCGCACGTCAGCCGCAAGTTCACGCACAGCTACCTTAAATTTGTGCAGGGGCAGTATGCCTCGGGCGGCTTTTTCGATTGGGCGGTTACTCTCGCCGAAAGCGGAAAGATGATAGGTACATGCGGCTTTGCCTCCATAGACCTCGAAAACGATACGGGCGAAATAGGCTATGTTATAAACCCCGATTTTTGGGGCGCGGGCTATGCCACAGAGGCGCTGCAGCGCGTTATGAGCTTCGGCTTCGGCGTGCTGGGTATGCACCGCGTGTACGTGCGCATAATGTCGGGCAACCTCGCCAGCGAGCGTGTGGCGAAGAAGTGCGGTATGCGGCACGAGGCAACGCTGTATTCCTCTTTGCTTGTGAAGGGGGAGTACCGCACTATAAAAATTTACGCCATTCTGCGCGATGAATTTTACAAGGGCAGATAATACCATACACCGCTTAAGATGAACTAAAGAAACATAAACCACAGAGGAAAAAAACATGAAAAAACTTCTTGCAGTAGACGGAAACTCTATACTCAACCGCGCGTTCTACGGCGTGCGTGCGCTTACCACGGCAGACGGTCTGCCAACAAACGCCGTATACGGCATGATAAACATAATAAACCGCCACGTGGAAGAGCTGAACCCTGATTATTTCGCCGTGGCGTTCGATATGCATGCGCCCACGTTCCGCCACAAGGCGTTCGACGCCTACAAGGCAAACCGCCACGGTATGCCGGAGGAGCTCGCCGCGCAACGCCCGTATGCCTACGATTGCTTAGAGGCTTTCGGTGCGCATTGTATAGAAAAAGAGGGCTTCGAGGCAGACGATATACTCGGTACGCTCGCCGCTATGGGCGAGGCCGAGGGCGATGTGGAGATATATATACTAACGGGCGACCGCGATTCGCTACAGCTCATTTCCAATAAAACACGCATAATTTTAGCCACGAACACAGAGCCGATTCTTTTTGATGAAGCGGCATTCAAGGAAAAATACGGCGTGCGCCCCGACCAATACGTGGACGTAAAGGCGCTTATGGGCGACAGCTCCGACAATATCCCGGGTGTAAAGGGCATAGGCGAAAAAACGGCATTCAAGCTTATAGCAGAGCACGGTAGCCTCGATGGGCTGTACGATGGCATAGAGGGCAAAAAAATAGCCCCCGCCGCGCTGAAAAAGCTTACGGAGGGCAAGGAAATGGCGTACACCTCGCGGTTTCTCGCCACGATAAAGCGCGACGTGGACCTGGGCGGCGATTTCGAGGCGTTCCGCTACACGGGCGCGGATAAACCCCGTCTGCGCGAGCTTTTCACACGGCTTGAATTTACAAAATTCATAAAAAAATTCGCGCTTGACGATGATGGCGGCGAAAACACGGATTTAACGGCGGCAAGTGCGGAGGAGGCGGAATTTACGCTCTGCGAAAAAGGCGCGGAAGCGCTCGAAAAGGGTGAAAAATACGCGCTATCGCTCGATTTGGAAGATGGAAAGGTTTATTTCTGCCGCGGAAACGAGCTTTTTGCAGATACGGTGGAAAACGCCCTGCCTTATCTTTCGGATAAAGACTATGCCTTTATCGTGCACGATGCCAAGGCGGCGTACCACGCGCTTGCGCCATATGGCACAGATTTTGCCGCTTGTTGCGACGATATAATGCTTATGGGCTACGTTGCGGCGGTTTCGGAAAACGATTTTTCGCTGGAAAAGCTTGCTTCGCGCCTGCACGGCAAAATACCGCAGACGGGCGCGGAGAAGGCATACTGCACTTTTGCGCTTTACGGCGAAATATACGGCGAGCTTGAAAAAAGCGAACAGCGCGAGCTTTACGAAAAAATAGAATTTCCGCTTGCGCGCGTGCTGTATAATATGGAAAAAGAGGGCTTCTTTGTAGATACGGCGAGCCTTGCGGCGTTTTCTGCGAAGCTTTCCGAAATGATAGAGCTTCACCTTGAAAAAATATATATTCTCGCGGGTGAGCAGTTCAATGTAAACTCCCCAAAACAGCTCGGGCACGTGCTTTTCGAGGTGCTCTGCCTGCCGCCTGTGAAAAAGACAAAAAGCGGATATTCCACCGATGCGGAGGTTATGGAAAAGCTGCGCCCCTACCACCCGATAATAGGCGAAATTCTCGATTACCGCAAGGTGGCGAAGCTGAAGAGCACTTATGCAGACGGCTTGCTCGCCGCGGCAGACGAGCGCGGCAGGGTGCACACGTCCTTTAAGCAAGCGCTTACAGCCACGGGCAGGCTTTCCTCTACAGAACCAAATTTGCAGAATATACCGATAAAAACGGAGCTCGGGCGCGAAATGCGCAAGTTCTTTGCGGCAGAAAAAGAGGGGTACGTGCTTATCGACGCTGACTATTCGCAGATAGAGCTACGCTTGCTAGCGGCGATTTCGGGTGATGAGGGTATGCTTGCCGCCTTTTCGGAGGGGGCAGACATTCATACATCCACGGCGATGAACGTTTTCGGCGTTTCGGCAGAGGAAGTGAGCGTGGAGCTGCGCAAGCGCGCAAAAGCAATAAACTTCGGTATTGTGTACGGTATGGGAGCTTTTTCGCTTGCGAACGATTTGAATATACCCGTTTACGCGGCGAAGGAATATATAGAGGGATATTTAAAATCCTACCCCATGGTAGAAAAATATCTTTCCGACATAGTGGAAAAGGCGAAGAAGGATGGGTTTGTAACCACACTTCTCGGCAGAAGAAGATATATAAAAGAGCTTTCCTCCAAACGTAAAATGGAGGTTGCCTTCGGCGAGCGCGTGGCGATGAACAGCCCCATACAGGGCAGTGCCGCAGACATAATAAAGCTGGCTATGGTAAATGCAGAGCGCAGGCTGCGCGAGGGCGGCTATGACGCGCGCCTTATTATGCAGGTGCACGACGAGCTTATAATAGAGGCACATGAAAATTGCGCAGAAGAAGTGAAAGCGCTGCTCGTGCGCGAAATGGAGAGCGCCGTAGCGCTCCCCGTAAAGCTTGCGGCAGAGGTTGGCGTAGGCAAAACGTGGTTCGACGCAAAATAAAGCAAAAACTCTGTTGGTGTTCAGCCAACAGAGTTTTTTCCGTCTATACGCGTAAAAGCTGTATCTATTTCGCCTTTGGCGATAAGGTCGTTTATAACGGATATTATTTCCTGCTTGCCTATCTTTTCTATAAAAACAGGCTTATCCACACAAAAATATTTACCGAAAAGAAATTCGCCCGTGGCGCGGTTTTTGCGCGCCTGCGAAAAAAGGTTTTCGTATGTAAAAAACGTGCCGCAGTAAAGCGCGCCGTCGCTCAGCTGAAAAATAACGTCTGTGTTTTCGTCTTTTTCGTTAAAGCTCTCGGCCCATTCTTCAAATTCAAACCATATATCTAAAAGCTCGCGTGTGTCTTGCTTTTTCATGGCCGCCTCATTCATTCAGCATAAGCTTTGCTTTTTTCAATGCCAGAACTATTATAGGCACGAGCGCTATCTGCAAAATTATGCCGGGTACGCTGCCTGCAAACGCGGAAGCCCAGAAAACTGTGAAGCTGAAGCTTGTTTCGCGCAAGCCTGCTAGAGCAAAGCTCACAGCGCCCCAAGCTATTCTGCCCGCAAGCATGGATGCCACGAGCGTTATGTAGATATAAACGGTTTTTTTGGGCAGAAGCTTGTAGAGAAGCCCTGCGCAAAGCCCGTATACGGCAAGCTCAAAAGCCATAGGTATAGCGCTCCAGAGAAGCGGCATGCCGAATATGAAATGGCGCATAAGCGGCGCGATAGCGCCCACAGCCGCACCGCACAGAGGTCCGCATATAAAACCGCAGAGAAGCACGGGTATGTGCATGGGGCAGAGCGCGGCGCCGAAGCTTTGCATTTGCCCCGTGAGAAAGGGGAGCAGGAGAGCTATGGCGAGAAACATTGCCGAATATACGAGTTTTTTTATAAAAAATAAATTTTTTTCTGTCATTATTTGCCTCTTTACGGATTTTTATTTAAATTTTCGCGGCTCGCTTAGAATTCCTGCAAGGTAATCGAGCGAAACGTTATAGAATTTTGCGAGAGTTATAAAATGGTGCATGGGCATTTCGCGTTTGCCGCTTTCGTATAACTGATATTGTTGCGTTGTTATTCCCAAAATCTTTGCTGCTTTTTCTTGTGTAAGGTCGAAATCCTCTCTCAAATCGCGAAGTCTTTGATAAATGTACATAAAAAGTCTTCCTTTCGAGCAACAAAAATGTTATTTTAATTTTCGCGGTTCGCTTAGAATTCCTGCAAGGTAATCGAGCGAAACGTTATAGAATTTCGCGAGAGTTATAAAATGGTGCAGGGGTATCTCCCGTTTTCCGCTTTCGTATGTTGCATATTGCTGGCGCACCATTCCCAAAACTTCCGCTATTTCTTCTTGAGTTTTATCGTTATCTTCTCTTAAATCTTTAAGCCTTCTGTAAAAATACATATAATTTCACCACGTATATATAATATTTTTTGTTTATTAAGCAGATTATATCACGCAATCATTTGATTGCACTTGAAATGCAATCAAATGACTGCTATAATAATGATATGCAACCAAATGGTTGCGAAAAGGAGGTGGAAGATATGACGGAAATGAAGGCAGAGAAGAATTTTCTTCTTTGTAATTGCGAAGATAAAATACACAATATGGTGTTCCGCTTGAATTTTTGGCGCGAGGTATACAGCTGTGTGGGGCCGGAATTATACGAAGTTTTTCTTTTTCTCGTTTTCGAGGAACTGGACAGGTATTCGAGCGTGCTTTCGGAAGTAGCAGACGGTCTTGAATCGGCGCGGAAAATGCCCGATATAGCATAATTTAACGCAAAAAACGCACCAAATGGTGCGTTTTTGCTTTTGTATCAGGTTACAAGACCTGCGCTTTGCTTGTTGTAGAGCTTGGAGTATTCTCCGCCCTTCTTGATAAGCTCTGCGTGGTTGCCGGATTCCGCTATCATACCGTCCTTGAGAACGATTATTACGTCGGCATCGCGTATGGTAGAAAGGCGGTGGGCGATGATGAATGTTGTTCTGCCTTTCATAAGGTTTACCATAGCTTTTTGAATGTTCATTTCCGTGCGCGTGTCTACAGAAGATGTAGCTTCATCCAAAATGAGTATTTTCGGGTCTTCCAAAACGGCGCGCGCTATGGCGAGCAGCTGGCGCTGGCCCTGCGAAAGGTTCGTGCCGCCCTCGGAAAGCTGTGTGGCATAGCCGTCCGGCAGGCGCTCTGTAAAGTGGTCTGCCATAGCGGTGTCTGCCGCCGCTTTAACCTGTGCGTGTGTGGCATCTATTTTGCCGTAGCGTATATTGTTCTCTATGGTGTCGCCCCAAAGCACCGTGTCCTGCAAAACTATGGACGTGTGGCGGCGCAGGCTTTGCTTGGAAATTTTCGTTATATCTACGCCGTCTATGGTTATTTTGCCGCTTTGCGGCTCGTAGAAACGCATAAGCAGGTTGATGATTGTGGTTTTGCCGGAGCCCGTGGCGCCTACTATGGCTATTTTCTGCCCGGGGGAAACGGAAAGCGAGAAGTTTTTAAGCACTGTTTTTTCGGGAACGTAGCCGAAATATATGTTTTGGAACTCTATTTTTCCTTCCATTTTTTCTGTATCCAGCTCACGCACACCATCGTTTATTTCATCGGGCTCGTCCATAATGGCGAAGATGCGCTCTGCACCCGCCAAAGCCGTCATAATAGTGGAGTATTGGTTTGCTATCATATTTACGGGGTGGGTGAACTTTTTGGAATAGAGAAGTATAGACTGTATCGTGCCGGGGGTGAGCCCTGCGCCGATGGGCAGGTGGTTGAACTTAACCATAAGCACGCCGCCCGTTATTGCGAGAAGCACATACTGCAGGTTGCCCAGAAAGTTCATAATAGGACCCATAAGAGATCCGAAAACACGCGCTTTTATGGTGCATTTGCGCAGCTTATCGGCGCTTTGTGCAAAATCTTCCACGGCGGCTTTTTCTTTGCCGTAGGAAACGACGGTGCGGTAGCCGGAAACCATTTCCTCTACGTGCGTATTGAGCTTGCCGAGCAGCTTTTGCTGTTCTGTGAAATATTTGCGCATAAACTTGGCAAGGTTTGTGGAAACGAGCACTGTAAGCGGTATGGTGATCAGCGCGATAAGCGTCATAAGAGGGCTGAGGTAGATCATCATGGCCGCAACGCCCGCGAGCGTGATTATGGCAGAGAAGAGCGTGGAAACCGACTGCGAAATAGCGTTGGAAACGTTTTCTACGTCGTTTGTCATACTGCTCATCATATCGCCGTGGCGATGGCTGTCTGTATAGCTGATGGAAAGGTGGGAAATTTTTGCGAAAAGGTCGCCGCGCATACGGTAGACCGTATTTTGCGCCAGCTTTGCGGAAAGCAAGCCCTGCACGTAAGTTACCACAGCGCTTGCGGCGAAAATTATGCCCATAAGCACGAGGTATTTTTTCATTTCCTCTAAGTTTACGGTGAATTTGCCGTCTACTATCTTGATAGTGTCTATGGCTTTACCCTGGAGCATGGGGCCGAGTATATCTGCGCCCGTAACCACTAGCACGAGCACTAGCAAGGTTATGAGTATGGCACGGCTTTTGCCTATGTAGGAAAAGAGGCGGGCGAGCGTTTTGCCAAGGTTTTTTGGCTTTTGCGCGTTCATTCTTGCGCCCATAGGGCCGCCGGGGCCGCCGCCCGGTCTGCCCACGTTCGGCATATTGGAGGGGGGAGCTTTTCTTTCTTCTGCCATTTTACAGCACCTCCTTTTTGCCGTATTCGCGCATCTGGGAATTGTAGATGTCGCGGTACGTTTCGCTTATTTCAAGCAGCTTTTCGTGTGGGGCGACGTGAAGTATGGAGCCATCGTTTTCTATAACGGCTATTCTGTCTGCCTCCATAACGCTGGCAATACGCTGTGCCACCATAACAACAGTTGTTTCGGCAGAGCTTTCGCGCACAGCCGTGCGGAGCTTTGCCTCTGTTACAAGGTCGAGCGCGCTTGTGGAGTCGTCTAAAATAAGTATTTCGGGCTTGCGCACGAGCGCACGGGCTATGGACACACGCTGTTTCTGGCCGCCGGAAAGGGATGCGCCCTTTTCAGCTACAAATGTGTCGTAGCCATCGGGGAAACGAGAGATAAATTCATCTGCCTGCGCGATTTTTGCCGCCGCCAGCACTTCTTCGTGCGTGGCATCGGGCTTGCCCCAGCGGATATTACCCTCTATTGTATCGGAGAAAAGCTCGCTTTTCTGCATAACGTAACCTATTTTGGAGCGCAAAGCGTCGAGGTCGTGCTCTTTTATGTTTATACCGTCTATAAGCACCTCGCCCTCTGTGGCATCATAGAAGCGGGGGATAAGATATACGAGCGAAGATTTGCCGCAGCCTGTGGAGCCGATAATGGCGAGGGTTTCGCCCTTCTTGATATCGAGGTTTATGTTTTTAAGCACGGGTCTGCCGTGTGTGCCGGGGTAACGGAAGGAAACATCGCGGAAGGAAATCGCTGTTTTATCCGGGGAAGCAGTTTTCCTGCCGCTTACGATAACGGGCTTTGTGGAAAGTATCTCGTTAACACGCTTTGCGGAAGCGCCCGCACGGATGATGGATTGGAAAATATTCGTAGCCATCATAACGGACATAATTACCTGTGTTATATAAGTGATTGCCGCCATAATATCGCCCGTGCTCATGCCCGCGCTCTCTATGCTTATGTTAAAGCCGCCTATGTAGATTACAGCGATGATGGAAAAGTTCATTATTATAGTAAGCACGGGGGAGATTATTGCCATTGTGGTGAGCGCTTTTAAGTTTTCGTCGCGCAGGGCGCTGTTTGCTACGTCGAAGCGCTGGCATTCATAATCCTCGCGCACGAAGGCTTTTACCACGCGCGCGCCGCCTATGTTTTCGCCCACAACAGAGTTTACTTTGTCCAGCTTCTGCTGTATACGCGTGTAGATGGGTGTTACGCGTATGAGCACGCCGATAACCACAGCCAGCAGCACGGGTATGGCACAGAGCAGCACCGTGGTGAATTTGAGGTCCAGCATAATTATCATAAACGTGCCGCCGATGATGAACATGGGGGAGCGCACAAAGCCGCGCATTATCATTTCGAAAAATTCCACCACTATGGAAATATCGTTTGTCATTCTTGTGATGATAGAGCCCGTGGTGAATTTATCCGTCTGCTCTATTGAAAGGGACATAACCTTGCCGTATGCATCTCGGCGGAGGTCGTAGCCGAGGCCGTGCGCCGCTTTTGCGGAGGTGTATGCACAGAACATGCCGAAAAAGCCGCCGAGAAGCGTTATAAGAAGCATGGTTATGCCGAAGGTGACGATTATATCTACTTGCGTGTAGTGTTCGCCGAAGATGAAGTTAAGTATACCCGCGGCGAGCTTATCGCCCTTTTCGGGGTCTGTTACCTTTATGCCCTCTATGCCGTAGTTTACGATGTATTTCATAAAGTTCGGCAGGGAAAGGTCTGCCGCAACCTCTGCCATCATCATAAGCGGGGATATGATGGCGAGAAACCAATAAGGCTTCAGGTATGAAAACATTTTTTTCATTTATTGTTGCCTCTCTTTCGTTCGGGTGGACCGTATAATTTTGCTTCCTCGCCGAATTTATAGTCCCAATCGGCGAGCAGCTTGTTCATAAGGTTTTCCAGCGTTGTCAGTTCCTCAGATGTGAGCGAAAGCATCATTTGTTTAACAGCTTCCTGCTGCTTTACCATAACCTCTTCCGTGATTTTTCTGCCGTTTTCCGTTATGGTAACGTTTATATTGCGCTTGTCGTCGTCGTGGCAGGTGCGCACTATAAGCTCTTCGCTTTCCATCTTTGCCAGAATATCGCTGGCAGAGGAGGGGCGGATGTTCATTTTCTCCGCAAACACCTTTTGCGTTATCGTGCCGGAATCGTAGAGTATGCGCAAAGCGCGGTCGCGCCCCGGTTTTTCGAAAAAACGGTGAAAAATATAATGCGCATACTTTTCCATAAGGAAAATAACGCGCGTTTTTTGCTCTAAATTTTCGTTTTCTGTCATTTTTTGCTCCTTTCTGAAATTTTTACATAATAATATGATACACCCGTACACAAAAAATGTCAAGGTATCTAACAAAAAACTTTCGGTATCGAATGAATTTTGCGGCTGATCTGTAAAAAATGTTTTTTGGAAAATTTTTTCTTTAATTTATGTTACGTCAGCGAAAAAAATGGTACTATATTAGTGAAAGGGGGCACTTTTATGAAAGACAGCGATATTGTAGAGCTTTATTTCGCACGTGATGAGCGTGCCATAGAAGAAACAGAGCGAAAATACGGGCGGTATTGCCGAACGGTTGCATATAACGTTTTCGCAAACGAGGCAGATGCGGAGGAAACCGTGAACGATACGTACCTCGGCGTGTGGAACATCATTCCGCCTCAAAGGCCGCGCATTTTTTCCGCATTCCTCGCGAAAATAACGCGCAACCTCGCGCTGAAAAAACAGCGCGCAAAGTCGGCTCAAAAGCGCGGTGGCGAAGCGGAGCTTACGCTTTTGGAGCTGTGCGAATGTGTGCCCGATGAAAGCGACGTGGAAAAAGAGCTTGAGGTGCGCGAGCTTTCCGCCGTAATAGATGCATTTCTGCGCGAGCTGCCCGAAACCGAACGCCGCGTTTTTATGCGTAGATATTGGTATATGGATAGCATAGACGACATCTGCCGCGCACACGGCTTTACCGAGGGCAAGGTGAAGATGCTCCTTTCACGCACGCGAAAGAAACTTTTGGCAAGACTTATGAAGGAAGGTGTTAACTTATGAAGATAAAAAAAGGCGAAAAATTGCAGGACGCCATAGGTATGGTGGGAGATGACCTCGTGGCAGAGGCGGCGCAAGCGCCCAAAAAGGCAAAATCAAGGCGCAAGATTTGGGTTTCCGCGCTGGCGGCGTGCCTTGCGCTGTGTATAATAGCTTTTGCTGTTCTGAACCCGTTTGAGCCCGCCGTGGGCAACGCATACGCGCTCGTTCTGGCGGAATACCCCGAAACGCCGCGTTACCCGGGTAGTTTTAATTATGATTCACCGGAATACGAAGCTTGGAGCGAAGCCAGAAGCGAACGCTGGGCGAATATTGAAAACATAGATGTGGAAGCGTTTACGGCTTTTATAGGAAAGACGGTGCCCGAATTTTTGAATACGGAAAACGGCGAAAACGCGATATATTCGCCGCTTAACGTATATATGGCGCTTGCGATGATGGCGGAAAGCTCAAGCGGAAACAGCCGAAAACAGATACTTGAGCTTATGGGTATGGAAAACATAGAGGCTTTGCGCAAAAACACGCACGCGCTTTGGTGCTTGAACTATATGAATGACGGTACGTCTACCTGCATACCCGCAAATTCCGTGTGGCTCGACGATGGCGCGGCGTTTAAAAAATCCGTGCTGGAAACACTTTCCGAAAAATATTACGCCTCCGTTTTTCGCGGCGAAATGGGTTCGGAGGAATACAACGAGGCTTTCAGGGCTTGGCTTAACGAGCAAACGGGCGGTCTTTTGGAAGATCAGATAGGCGAAATGGGCTTTTCGCCCGAAACGGTTATGGCGCTCGTTTCCACACTGTATTTCAAAGCGCCTTGGCAAAATGAATTTTCGGAAGAAAATAATATAAAAGGAATTTTTTATACACCGAGCGGCGAAGCGGAATGCGAGTTTATGAATAAGACATACGTGGATTCATATTATTATCTGCCTAAATTTTCTGCGGTTTCGCTGAATTTCAAAAACAGCGGAAAAATGTTCTTTGTGTTGCCCGACGAGGGGTATACGCCCGAAGACCTGCTGGCAGACGTGGATTTTGCGGATTTTGTGGCGTATGGCGGTTCTGCTTCGCCATATAAGAACGTTATAGTGAATCTTTCCGTGCCGAAATTTGACGTTTCCGATGAAACGAGCCTTAAAGAAGGCTTGCAAAACCTCGGTGTAACGGATATTTTCGACAGCTCCAAGGCAGATTTCGGAATACTTACGGGAAAACCGCTTTTCGTAGCCTCTGCCAAACACAGCGCAAGAGTTGTTATAGACGAAAAAGGCTGCGTGGCTGCGGCAATAACGCTTCTTGAGGTAGGCGCAGGCATACCCGATGACGAGGTTGATTTCGTGCTCGACAGACCTTTTATATTCGTTATAACGAGCGACGCCGGCTTGCCGCTTTTTGTGGGTATTGTAAACTCGCCGAATTAAGCTTTTAAGGGACGGTTTTACCGTCCCTTCTTTGGTACGCTTACGGCTTTTTACCTTGACGGGGCACGGGAAAAGTGTTAGAATAAAGAAAAGCTCTCTTTCGAGGTAATTATGGAAAACAGAAAAATTATAAACGATATACTTATGTGCCCCGTGTGCGGCGGCAGACTTTTGCTTACGGCAGACGGCAGAAGCGCCGCGTGCGACGGCAGAGGGAAACGCCACCTTTTCGATTTTGCTTCGGGTGGATATATAAACCTATATACCTCCCGTGCGGCGGGCGGCGACAGCGCCGAGTGCATAAACGCGCGAAATGCGTTCCTTGCAAAGGGCTACTACGAAAAAATTTCCGATGCCGTGAACGCACTTTTGGATAAATATGTTGGCGCAGGCGCGCGCGTGCTGGACGCAGGCTGCGGTGAGGGGTATTATACGAACAGAATGGCGGCAGAGGGAAACAATGTTTTTGGCTTTGACCTTTCCAAGGCAGGCGTGAACACGGGCGCTAAAGCGGCAAAGCGTGCCTCTTTGCCCTCTTTCTTTGGCGTGGCGAGCGTTTTTGCCTTGCCTGTACTTTCCGGCAGTATGGATGCCGTTACCACTATCTTTGCCCCATGCGCAGAGGAGGAATATGCGCGCGTTCTGCGCGAAAACGGCATACTGCTGCTGGCAGGCGCCGGCAAAGAGCACCTTATCGACCTAAAAAAAGCCATATACGATTCCGCATATGAAAACGAGGGCAGACGCGACCTGCCCACGGAAAAATTCGAACTTTTGGAGGAAACGAGCGTAACGTACGATATAACGCTCGAAAGCGCCGCCGATGTGCAGAACCTTTTTGCCATGACACCGTATTTCTACCGCACCTCGCAGAAGGACAAGGAGAAATTGCATACAATTTGTGAACTTTCCACAAAAATAGACGTGGAATTATTTATATATAAGAAAAAATAAAAGTATTGACTTTTTTTATATCGGAATGTATAATATTGCACATAACTGTTCAAAGAATTTTTAAAAGCGTTTGAACGGAGAGAGGCAAAGTACAAAAGCGCACAGAGAAGCGTCGGTCGGTGCAAGACGTTGGTAAGTAGGCTTTGATATACACTCCGTAAGCTTCGCGGGGAAACCCTTTGTAAAACGAGGGGAGTATTTGGCGACGGGTGCCACCGTTATACGGCAAAAGCTATTGGCTTTATGAGGTCTTGCGCGCAAGCGCAGGGCGAAGCAGGGTGGTCCCACGATTTTTGCAATATAAAAATTCGTCCGTGCAACTTTTATAGGTTGCACGGGCTTTTGTTTTTACCGCCCGTTTAATTTTCGATAAAATCCCCAAAAGGGTTTTTATATAAAAATAATTTTTTTAAATACAGGAGAATTTCACAATGAAAAACATCAAAAGAATCGTTGCTCTTGCGCTCGCAGCAGCACTCATCGCTTGCTCTTGCCTCGCGTTCACATCTTGCGGCGACGACGGCAAGTACACAATAGGTATCCTTCAGCTCGTAACACACGACGCTCTCGATGCCGCAACACAGGGCTTCAAAGACGCTGTTATCGAAAAGCTCGGTGCAGAAAACGTTACGTTCATCGAACAGAACGCAAACAACGAAATCAACCTTTGCAACACTATCGCTACAGACTTTGTTTCCAAAAACGTTGACCTCATCATGGCTAACGCAACACCTGCTCTTCAGGCTGCTGCTTCCGCAACACTCGATATTCCGATTCTCGGTACATCCGTAACAGAATACGGCGTTGCGCTCAGCATTAAAGATTTCGACGGTCTCGTTGGCGGCAACATTTCCGGTACATCCGACCTTGCCCCCCTCGACGAACAGGCTCAGATGATCCTTGACCTCTGCCCCACAGCTACAAAAATCGGTCTTCTTTACTGCTCTGCGGAAGCAAACTCCCAGTACCAGATCGACGAGATCACAAGAATCCTCGTTGAAAAGGGCGTATCTGCCGACAACATCAAGGCATACCCCTTCACAGACACAACAGACCTTACAGCCGTTACAACTGTAGCTGCTGCAAACAGCGACGTTATCTATGTTCCCACAGATAACACAGTTGCAAACAACACAGAAACAATCAACGCAATCTGCCTCGATGCAAAAACACCCATCGTAGCAGGTGAAGCAGGTATCTGCGGCGGCTGCGGTATCGCAACACTTTCCATCAGCTACTATGACCTCGGCTACCTCACAGGTGAAATGGCTGCCGAAATTCTCAAAGGCGAAAAGAAAATTTCCAAAATGCCTATTCAGTACGTTACAAAATTTGAAAAGAAATACAATGCTGAAAACTGCACAGCTCTCGGTATCACCGTTCCCGAAGGCTATGCTCCCCTCGGCTGATAATAAAATTCGGAGATAAATTATACTATGGATATGCTCTTAAGTCTTTTGCGATCTATGCCCGGCGCCATTTCCTTGGGCCTTATCTGGGGTATAATGGCGATAGGCGTATACGTTACATATAAAGTTCTTGATATTGCCGACCTTACCGTAGACGGCTCTATCTGTACAGGCGCTTGTGTTTGCGCCATCCTTGCCACAAATGGCGTAAATATTTGGGTAGCGGTGCTTGCCGCTATCGTTGCGGGTATGCTCGCCGGCTTTATAACGGGCATATTCCATACGGTATTCGGCATACCTGCCATTCTTGCGGGCATTATAACACAGCTCATGCTCTGGTCCATCAACCTCAAAATACTTGGTAAGGCCAACGTGGGTATAAGCGCGCGCACGATAAAGGTTATTATTACACAGCTTAAAACAAGCAACGCCATAATGGCGCTTATCGGCTTTGTAACCGTTGTTATCATACTTCTTTACCTTTTCTTTGGTACAGAGCTCGGTTGCTCTCTGCGTGCTACGGGCTGCAACCTTAATATGAGCCATGCACAGGGTATAAACACGAAAGTAAATAAAATTCTCGGCCTTGTAATTTCCAACGGTATCGTTGCTCTTTCCGGTGCGCTTCTCGCACAGTATCAGGGCAGTGCGGATATCAATATGGGCAGGGGCGCTATCGTAACAGGCCTTGCAGCCGTTATTATAGGCGAAGCGCTTTGCAGCCATATTTCCATAAACTTCGGTGTGCGTCTGGCAGGCGTTACGGCAGGCGGCGTGGTATACTATATAGTATATCAGATAATCGTTTGGGCAGGCCTTGACCCCGAGCTCCTAAAGATGTTCGCGGCTCTCGTTGTTGCGCTCTTCCTTGCTATACCGTACCTCAAGAGCACATACTTCTCTTACACGCCCCAGTTCAAGGCTGAAAGAAAAATGCGCAAAATACAGGCACGACTTGCCAAAAAAGAAGCACAGCTTGCAAAAAAAGCCGCTAAAAAAGGAGGAAAAGCATAATGCTTGAACTCAAAAATATTACTAAAACCTTCAATGCCGGCACGGTAAATGAAAAGATCGCACTTAACAATATAAACCTTACGCTTGAAGAAGGCGATTTTGTAACGATAATAGGCGGCAACGGCGCAGGTAAATCCACCATGCTGAATGCCATTGCGGGCGTTTGGCTCCCCGACCATGGCTCTATTGTGGTAGACGGCGTGGATATAACCGATATGCCCGAATACAAGCGCGCAAAGTTCCTGGGCAGAGTTTTCCAGGACCCCAGAATGGGTACGGCAACGGATATGTGGCTGGAAGAAAACCTGGCTCTTGCAAAACGCCGCGGCAAAAGCCGCACGCTCCGCTGGGCTATAACGAGAAAAGAACGCGATGAATACCGCGATATGCTCAAAGAGCTCGACCTCGGGCTTGAGCACAGACTTACCACGAAGATGGGTCTTTTCTCCGGCGGTCAGCGCCAGGCGGTAACGCTTCTTATGGCGACGATGCAGAAGCCGAAGCTTCTTCTTCTCGACGAGCACACGGCCGCGCTCGACCCTAAAACGGCGGCAAAGGTGCTGGAGCTCACAGATAAATTTATCAAAGAGGGCAACCTCACAGCTCTCATGGTAACGCATAATATGAAGGATGCCATTGCACATGGCAACCGCCTTATTATGATGAACCAGGGCAGGATAATCCTCGATATCAAGGGTGAGGAAAAGAAGAACCTTACGGTTGAAATGTTGCTCGAACAATTTGCGAAAGCGAGCGGCACGGAATTTATGAACGACCGTGCGCTCCTCGGATAAAAAGTATTAAAAAAGACCTCGAAAGAGGTCTTTTTTGCGTTTTAATGAGCAAAAATCGCTTTCGCGATTTTTGAAATATTATATTCGCGCTTTTCTTTGTTTGAAAGAAAAGTCGCGGCAAAAGAAGCAAAAAAACTTGCAGTTTTATCGCTAAGTTCTGCGGAGAACTATGGCGAGAGCGGCTCCCCGCACGAATTTTCACTCGCTTACTCGCAAAAATTGTGCGGAACCGCGCCGCTGATTTCAAAGTGAAAAAAATGCTTTCTGCAAAGTGGTGCGAACAAAGTTTTGGCTTAATATTTCTCGCTCATATCTGAACCACTATTGCGGGACGAAACGGCTATGGAATTAGCACACACCAATAGCCGTGGGAGAAAAAATTGCTTGGATACTGTTTCGGCTTGTGGTGTTCGCTGTGCGTGATAAATTTCGGATTGCCTTGAGCGAGAAATGCCGCTAAAGCCGGCGAGTCTTTTTTCTTCTTTTTGCCTCTTTTTCTTTAAACAAGAAAAAGAGTATAAGCTCCCAAGAGCGCGGAGCGCTCTTTGAAGTAATTAAGAATAAAAAAGGAACGGTGCAAGCCGTTCCTTTCTGTGAAATTATTCTTTGTTTGCTTCTGCAATAACCTTCTGTGCTATCATATCGGGCACTTCTTCGTATCTTTCGAAGTCGAACGTGTAGCTGCCGCGGCCCTGCGTGATAGCGCGGAGCTGAGCTGCAAAATCGTTCATTTCGGCAAACGGAGCTTCCGCTTCTATAACCTGTTCGCCCTTCTTTTCCGTGTGTTCCATACCGAGCACTCTGCCGCGGCGTTTTGTTATAGCGCCCATAATGTCGCCGAGCATATCGGAGGGGGCGTAAACCGCAAGCTTGCCGTAGGGCTCGAGAATGATGGGTTTTGCTTTCGCAAGGCCAACCTTATATGCCATATTAGCGGCAACCTTGAACGCCATTTCAGAGGAGTCTACGGGGTGGTAGGAACCGTCGTAGAGGTCGCATTTAAGGCTCTTAACGGGGAAGCCCGCAAGAACACCTTCCTGCATGGATTCGAGCAAGCCTTTTTCTACAGCGGGGTAGAAGTTTTTGGGAACCGTGCCGCCTACAACAGACTGTGCGAACTCGAGACCGTCTTTTTCGCCGGGAGCAAAGCGAACCTTGATATGACCGTACTGACCGTGGCCGCCGGACTGTTTTTTGTATTTCGCTTCTGTGTCTGCCGTGCCTTTGATGGCTTCGCGGTATGCTATTTTCGGTTTGGAAAGCGTTACTTCTACGCCGAAACGTGTTTTGAGGCGGGACATAGTAACTTCAAGGTGCATATCACCCTGGCCGTAGATGACCTGTTCCTTTGTTTCTGCGTTGTTTTCGTATTTGATAGAGGGGTCTTCTTCCAGAAGTCTTGCAATACCTGCGGCAATTTTGTCTTCATCGCCTTTTGCTTTGGGCTTGATAGCCATCTGCATGAAGGATGTGGGGAATTTTATTGCCGTGTATTTATACATATTCGGGTTTGTGGAAAGCGTGTCGTTTGTGTTTGTATTGGCAAGCTTCGCCGTCATACCGATGTCGCCCGCGCAAAGCACGTCAACCTCTGTCTGTTTTTTGCCGCAGAGAGTGTACATACGGGAGATCTTTTCCGTGCCGCCCGTCGTGAGGTTGTTGAGCACGGTATCCTTTGTGAGCTCGCCCGTCATAACCTTGAAGTAGGACATTTTACCAACGAACGGGTCTGCAACCGTTTTGAAAACGAGAATGGATGTGTTGCCTGTTTCCGTGATACGGAAGTATTTCATGCCTTCGTCTGTCATGATCTTTTCCGCGCGGCGGGAAATGGGGCTGGGGAAGGTGTCTACTATTGTGTCGAGAAGCAAGCGGATGCCCCAAAGGTTTGTGGCGGAAACGGGGATAACGGGGGAAATGGAACCATCGAGGAAGCCTTTTGTGAGCGCTTCGTTTATTTCTTCAGTGGTGAAAGCTTCGCCCTCGAAGAATTTTTCCATAAGCTCGTCGCTTGTTTCTGCGAGAGATTCCATAAGCATGTTGCGGTAGAGCTCTACCTTTGCGGAATATTCTTCGGGAATTTCCGTCTGCTGGCGCGTACCCGTGCCGTCTGCCTTGTATGTATACTTGCAGAGGTTTATGAGGTCTATGATGCCTTCCTTGCCCTTAACCTCGTTTACGGGGAGGTAGATGGGGCAGGCGGTGTGACCGAACGTATCGCGGATCTGCTTGAACACCTTTTCAAATTTAACCGCGGGGTCGTCTACCTTATTTATAACGAATGCGTGGGGAACGTCTGCTTCGTTTGCGCGGTCGAGCGCTATTTCCGTGCCAACCTCGACACCTGCCGCACCGTCTACAACGATAAGCGCGGAAGCCGCTACGCGCAGAGCCTCCAAAATACCGCCGGAGAAATCGAAATATCCGGGCGTGTCGATAAGGTTTATTTTTGTGTTTTTCCAATCCATGTTTGCCACGGAAGAGCAAACGGAGAAGCCTCTTTTTACAGATTCTGCATCGAAATCGCAAACCGTGTTGCCTTCGCTGACCTTGCCGAGTCTGTCTGTACGGTTGGCTATATAGAGCATTGCTTCCGCAATACTTGTTTTACCTGCGCCGGAGTGACCGAGCAAGCATACGTTTCTAATATCTTGTGCGAGAGTTTTAGCCATAATATTTAAGCTCCTTATTTGAAAAATCTATAAAGGATTTTCTGAAAAAATCCGTTCACGATATCTATTATATAGTAAAACCGTGCGCTTTACAAGGAAAATTATTGTATATTTTTCGCAAACAACAGAGAAAAATTTCTTATAGGTTTGTATATATTTCACATAAATTACGTTTTAAGAGCCGAAAACGACAAAAAATAAGGAAAAATGTATTGACAACTCCTCCGGGGGAAAGTATAATTATAGTTGTATCTTTATATTTGAATGGAGGAATTTAAAATGCAGGTTACAAAAAATTCTGTTATAGGTGATGTTCTTGATATGGCTCCCGAAACAGCACAGTTTTTCTTTGAAATAGGAATGCACTGCCTCGGTTGCCCTTCCGCACGCAGCGAAAGCATCGAAATGGCTTGCGCAGTTCACGGTACAGACGCAGACGAGCTCGTTGCTAAAATCAACGCTTTTCTTGCGAAATAAGCATTTTAAGAACACGACAAAATCCCCCTTTTCCGCTTTCTGCGGGAAAGAGGGATTTCTTTGAAAGGTAATACATATGGAAATTACAGCAAGACTTATGGCTGTGGCATCCTTCGTGCGCGAGGGGGCGTACCTTTGCGATGTGGGCACAGACCACGCATATTTGCCCATCTACCTTGCCGAAAACGGCAGAATACGCGCGTGCCTTGCCTCCGATATACACGAGGGGCCGTGCGAAAGCGCGCGAGCGCACATCGCGGCAAACGGCTTTGCCGATATTATAAAGGTAAAACGCGCAGATGGCCTCAGCGGCTTTACACCCTGCGGAAAAACAGATATTGTTATAGCCGGCATGGGCGGCGCGCTCATATGCGAGATTTTGGAAAAGGCAGAGGGTATAAAAACGGGCGATGTACGCCTTATTTTGCAGCCCATGCGCAACGTGCCGGATTTGCGTGCATATCTCTATGAAAACGGTTTTGATATAACGGGCGAAAAGCTCGCGCGCGAGGAAGAGCGCATATACGAGATAATATGTGCCGAATACAGCGGCGAAAAACGCACCGCGAGCAAGCTTTCGCTTTTGCTCGGGGAAAAGAATATAGAAAACAAAGCACAAGACAAAGCGCTCTTTTACGCCTTTTGCGAAAAGCAGGCGGCGGCGCTGGAAAAAAAGATAGCGGGAATGCGCACGGGCGGTGCGGACACGGGCGCAGAGGAAGAGCTGCTTCGAGAGTGCAGAATGCAGAGTGCAGAGTGCAGAGTGCTGAATGAAAAGTGAAGGAGGAAAGAACAATGCCTACGATAAAAGAACTTTACGATTATTTGGATAACGAGATACCCCGTGCGCTTTCCTGTGAATGGGATAACGACGGGCTTATGGTATGCGCCGATGCTTTTGCACGCGCAAAAAAGGTGCTTCTCGCGCTGGATGCGACGGATGCTGTGGCGGAATATGCTGTGGCAAACGGCTTTGACGCCATTGTAACACACCACCCCATGATATTTTCGCCTATTTCCGCGCTGAATACGTTTGACCCCGTGGCGCGCAAGGCGATGTTTTTGGCAAAGAACGGCGTGGCTGTTATGAGCTTCCACACGCGCCTGGACGCGCGCGAGGGCGGTGTTAATGACGTGCTAGCCGCAAAGCTCGGCATTATGAATACAGTACCCTTCGGGCCCGAGGGGGAGAAGCTGGGCAGAATAGGCAATTTGCCCACGCCCGTGGAATTTCGCCTGTTCTGTGCAAGTGTTTCCGAAGCGCTTGCTTCACCGATGGTAAACGCGATAGCGGCAAAGCCCATGGTGCAGAAAATAGCCGTGCTCGGCGGTGGCGGCAAGGATTTTGTGGGCAGCGCCATAGCGGCAGGCGCAGACGTGCTTGTTACGGGCGAGGTTACGTATAACGTCATGCTTTCGGCAAAGGCAGAGGGGCTCTGTCTTGTTACGGCGGGGCATTACCACACGGAGCGCCCCGTGCTTTGCGCACTTTACAAAATGATAAAAGAAAAATATGAAGAAATCGAGGTAACGGAATACCCCTTTGATACGGAGATATTCACTGTTAAATAAATAATGAAAAAGCTGCTTGGTAAAATTTTAAACCGCAAAGTCATTACTATGCTGGTTATAGCCATTCAGATGGCGTGGGGAGTGGGGCTCGTGTTCAGCACGGCGCTCATTTTCCCCGTGCTAAATACTTTTTTCTATGCGATAGGGCTTTGCGTTGTTATTTATATTATAAACAGGGAAAGCAACCCTGCCTATAAAATAGCGTGGATCGTTCCCATAACTGTTTTTCCGCTTTTCGGCGTGCTTATATATTTGCTATATGCCAACAAGCGCCCAAGCAAATATTTGCGCAAAAGGTTTGAAAAAACAGAGGAGCTTGTAACAGAGAACCTTAAGCAGGAGCAGGGCGTGCTCGATTCCATGCCCTCGCGCGATGCCACGCGCGCACGCTACCTTTCCGATATGGGTTACCCCGTTTGCGGCAGTACGGAGGCGCGCTATTTTGCCTCCGGAGAGGAAATGTTCCCGTATATTTTGGCGGAGCTTGAAAAAGCGGAGCATTTTATCTTCCTTGAATATTTTATAATAGAGGAAGGGGAGGTTTGGAACTCCATGCTCGAAATTCTCGCGCGCAAAGCGGCGGCGGGCGTGGACGTGCGCGTGATATACGACGATATGGGCTGTGTTGGAAAGCTGCCCACGGGATACAACTTCAAGCTGGAGTCTATGGGCATAAAATGCACGGCGTTCAACCCGTTTGTGCCGTTTATAAGCGTGGTTATGAACAACCGCGACCATAGAAAGATACTGGTGGTAGACGGCCACACGTCGTTTACGGGAGGTATAAACCTCGCGGATGAATATATGAACATAAAAAGCCCCTTCGGATACTGGAAGGATACCGCCGTTATGCTTCACGGCAAGGCTACGTGGAACCTTACTTATATGTTCCTGCAAATGTGGGACGTTTTGCGCGGCACAAAGGAAGATTTCGATATATACCGCCCCGAAAGATACCACGTGGAAAGCTTTACGGGCAAGGGCTTTGTTCAGCCGTTCAGCGATAACCCCCTGGACGACGAGGCTATTTCCCAAAACGTGTACGTGGATATAATTTCCCAGGCGGAAAAGTACGTGTACATCTGCACACCGTACCTTGTGCCCGACGACGAGATGAAAAATGCACTTATACGCGCGGCGAAGCGCGGCGTGGACGTGCGCCTGATCACCCCCGGCATACCCGACAAAAAAATGATATACCGCCTTACGCGCTCCTATTACCCCACGCTTCTCGAAGCGGGCGTGAAGATATACGAGTATACGCCGGGCTTTGTTCACGCAAAATCCATCGTCTGCGACGACAGAATAACGGTTGTAGGCACGATAAATATGGATTTTCGCAGCCTGTACCTGCATTTTGAATGCGGCGTGCTTATGACGGGCACGGGTATTGCACACACCGTGCGCGACGATAACCTCGCTATGATGGAAAAATGCAGAGTGGTGCAAAAGGGCTTTCCCAAGCGCACGCTTGTGGGCAGAATAATAGATTCCATTTTGCGCACGTTTGCACCGATGGTGTAAAATAAGTTCTATATCGAAAGCCGGAGAAAACAACAGACGGTAAAAAAAGATGAGCATATCTTAAAAATCCGCTCGAATGAAGTTATCAAACAAACATTCGCAGTAGTTTAAGATATGCTCAATTTGTATTATTTAGGGAATATTATTGTTCTTCTTCCAATATCCAGAATTCCAAGTAATGCGTTTTTCCGTCCAAAAGCGGAATTACCAATCTGTAGGCTCCGGGGGTGAATTCATAAGTAGCTTTTAAATTTTCTTGTAAATAGATTTTACCTGCTCTTTCGTTTTCGGCAACGGTATCCAACGCGTCTTCTTCTGTCATAAAAGGAATACGCACCCAAGCAGGAAGAGAAGTGGAGCTTGCGCCACCGAGAACTATGTTAACAGGGGGGTTATCAATATCGTATATGTAGGAATAAAATTTTTCAATAAACATTAGCGAATAGAGAGCGGGGTCGCCCGTTTTGTTTACTATGTCGATTTCGAGATATTCGGGAACTTCATAAAATCTATCTTCCGCTAAAGAGAGCTCATAATCAAATTTAAATACGGTTGTAGGGTCAATCAAAGAGCCGCCGCTGTAATAATCGGCTGTAAAATTCCAAGGTTCGTCGGCGCGGGGTTGCCACTGCTCTGTGGCAGGAGCGTTGCAATTACATTCGGGATTGCCGCAGGAGGTACTGCTATTGCCGCAAGAGCAAAGAAAGCAAGAAAAAACAAGAATCATACAAAATGCCAAAAAAACGGATGTAAATCGTTTTATAATAGTTTTCATTTTTATTAAACCTCCGAATATTTTTAAATTTGATTTTTTGTGATTTGCATATTAGAAATTCATCGGTATCACACCATAAATTATTTATATCATTAAGTATATACCTGATTAGAGAAAATGTCAATGCTTGGTAAAAAAATAAAATTTTGTTAATAATTTCCTGTTTTTTGTTCAAATATTTGCGTGTTGTATAATATGATAACTTTGATATGTTATAACAAAAGAGCAGAACTTCAAAAGTTCTGCTCTTTTTACATTAAATCTGATGTTTCTTAAGCCAGATTTTAAGTTTTTCTGCTATGCTTGCTATAGCGCCTTCGCCGTAGGGAAGCTCGAGCTCGGCGCTCTTTACAATACCCTCGAACGTGTCGGTGCCCGCTTTATCCACAAAAGCGAGGTATTTTGCCCACGCGAGCGCACGGTCTTCATTTGCCAAAAGGAAAATTTCCAGCGAGATAGTCTGCGCCATGCAGTAGTCTATATAATAGAAAGGATACATAAAGATGTGCAGCTGCCTCTGCCAGCCCGCACCGCGAGAGTAGAAGGGCAGAGCATCGAAATCTATATACGGGCGGTATTTTGCTTCCAGCGAGAGCCAAACTTCGTTTCTTTCCTCGGGCGTGAGCTCGGGGCGCTCGTACATAATATGCTGAAATTCATCTACCATACAGCCGTAGGGTATAAATATCATAGCGTCCTCTACCTGATAGAGCGAGTATTTTGCCGTGTCTTCGCCGAAGAAAAGATGGTGGTAGGGAGAAGTGAGAAATTCCATAGACATAGAGTGGCATTCGCACGTTTCCATGGTGGGGTTCTGCAGGTCGTGGGGGATGCCTGCGCGCATAGCGCGGTATGCAGCGAAGGCGTGGCCCATTTCGTGCGTGAGCACGTCCACGTCACCGCTCGTACCGTTGAAGTTGGAGAAAACGAAGGGCGCTTTGTAATCGGCTATTTCCGTGCAGTAGCCGCCGGGTGCTTTGCCGTCTTTTGCGAGCACGTCGAAAAATTCGCCGTCATACATAAAATCTATAAATTCGCGCGTTTCCTCGGAAAGTCCGTGGTACATTTCCTTGCCTGCGGCGAGAATATCTTCGCTCGTGCCGTGGGGCTTTGCGTTGCCGTCCGGGAACATAAAAATATCGTCGTAAAGCTTGAGCTTGTCTACACCTATGCGGTTTTTCTGCGTTTGCTTTATGCCTGCCACGACGGGCACCATATCGCGCGCAATCTGCTCGCGGAAGGCTTTCACCTTTGCGCTGTTGTAGCAGTTTCTGCCCAAGCGGTCGTATGCAAGCTCTACAAAGCTTTCATATCCGAGCGTTTTTGCAATTTCTGTGCGGATGCTTACAAGCTCTGCGAAAATTCTGTCGAAATCTTCGCGTCTTGTGTCAAAAGCTTTGCCCTCTGCCTCGTATGCCTTTCTGCGCACCGTGCGGTCCTTGCTCTGCTTGTACGGGCCGAGCTTCGGAATGGGCAGCGTTTCGCCGCCAAACTCTGCCGTGGTGGTGGCGTAGAGCTTCTGGTACTCCGTAGTGAGCGTGTTTTCTTTTTGGAGCAAGGGGATTATTTCGGGGGAGAAGGTTTTTTTGTCTATCTCCATATTTATGAAGATGAGCGAGCCGAGTGCCGATTCCAGCTCCGCACGGAAGCGGGAGGAAAGCACGGCGTTCATAAACTCCTGCGCCTTTTCTTCGAGAAGCGGACCGTTTTCATCGAAGAAATCGTTTTCCTTTTCGTAGAATTCGTCGCGCGTGTCTATGGTGTGGCGAATGGAGGCGATCGTCGCCTGCGTGGAAAATGCGGAAAGAACAGCCTCTTTTTCCTTTATTATATCGAGCTGTTCAGCGGCGCTTTCCGCCTTTTTAATCTTTTCTGTAAGAAGCGAAAGCTTTTCGCATACCGCCGCTATATCGGGGCGTGAATAGGGAAGTTCTGTGAATTTCATATATGAAATCTCCTTTTTCGGGGTGAAAAAATTTATTACAAAACCATTCTACCACCTTTGCGCGAAAAATAACAGAGTATTTTGTTAAAATTTGTGAAGAATTTTTGAACACTTGCTTTTTTTGTTTATGCAAAATTGCAAAAAAAATACCCAAATTATTGACTTTTTGTAAAATTTGACTTAAAAAGCGCCAAAACTTTCGCCGAGGTGTAGACAAATCAATTTTTGCGGTATATAATAGATATGTTATTTTGGCATTTTATATTTTGTGAAATCAAATAGTAAAACTCGCTGCTTTCGCGAGTTTATAGAATGATAAAATAAAAATAAAGAATGGGAGGCTCTCTCTGAATGATAAAAGTAGAACATCTTGTAAAAAAATACGGAGAAAGATATGCCGTAAACGACATAAGCTTCGAAGTAAGAAAGGGTGAGATAGTCGGCTTCCTCGGCCCTAACGGTGCAGGTAAAACGACAACGCTCAATATTCTCACAGGTTACCTTTCCTCCACTTCCGGTAAAGCTATGGTAGACGGGCTTGATATTCTCGAACACCCCATGGAAGTTAAAAAGAAAATAGGCTTCCTTCCCGAACAGCCGCCGCTCTACCTCGATATGACGGTGCGCGAATACCTCAATTTTATTTATGACCTTCGCAAATGCAAGCTCAACAGACGCGAGCATATAAATGAGATCTTAAAGGTCGTTAAGCTCGAGGGCACGGAAAACCGTATGATCAAAAACCTTTCCAAGGGTTACCGCCAGCGTACGGGTATCGCGGGCGCTATCGTGGGCAACCCCGAGGTTATTATCTTCGACGAACCCACGAACGGTCTTGACCCGAAGCAGATAATCGACATACGCAACCTTATAAAGGAGCTTGGCAAGGATCACACCGTTATTCTCAGCACACATATCCTTTCCGAGGTTAAATCCATTTGCGACCGTATACTTATTATAAACGACGGCAAAATAGTTGCCGACCAGATAACGGGCGATATAAACAAGGAATTCCACGGCAACAAGCGCCTTTCCGTGCGCATAGAAGGCCCCAGCGCCGCTGTGCTTGCGGAGATCAAGCGTATTCCCGGTGTGGTATACGCAAGAGTGGGCGCGGAATATGCAGACGGCTCTGCTTCCTTCCTTCTCGAAAGCAAAAACGAGGTTGATATCCGCAAGCCGCTTTTCTACATGCTTGCCAAAAACTCCTGGCCGATACTCGCGCTTGAATTCCCGGGCGCAAGCCTTGAGGACGTGTTCATCTCTGTTGTAGACGACACGGAAAAGCTCGAAAACGTGAAAGAAAACAAAAAAGGGGGCAATAGAAAATGATAGCTATTTATAAACGCGAAATGCGCTCTTATTTCACATCATCCATCGGTTATATTTTCGTGGCGCTCTTTATGGCTGTAAGCGCTTGGTTCTTTATGTCCTATACGCTTCAGGCAGGCGAAAAATCCAATTTCGGCACGTATTTCCAGATGATACTCGTGCTCTTCGTTGCAATACTTCCGCTTCTCACGATGAAGCTGATGAGCGAAGAAAGAAAGCTTAAAACAGAACAGCTTATACTCACAGGGCCCGTGACGCTTGCAGGGCTCGTAATGGCAAAATTCCTCGCCGCGTTTTCTGTTTTCGGCGGCGCATTCCTGCTTTCTTCCTTTATTTATTATATTCCCCTTGCGCTCTACGGCAACCCCAGCCCCGTTATATACTTCTGCTGTGTTCTCGCCGTTCTTCTCGGCGGTGCGGCTTTTATAGCTATGGGCGTTTTCGTTTCCGCGCTTACGGAAAACCAGTTTATCGCCGCTTTCGGTACGATGGCGATGATAATCCCCTTCCTTTTCGCAAGCTCTCTTAACACATATATCAACAACGAATTTGTTCGCGCAATACTTTCCGGCATATCCATAACGGCACGTTACGCATCTTTCGCCGCAGGTATTTTCGACTGGGCAGCACTGCTTTACTACTTCTCTCTTTGCGGAGTGTTCCTTTTCCTCACCGTAAGAGTGCTCGAAAAGCGCCGTTGGTCTTGATAACACGGAGGAAGATACAATGAAAAAAATGAATGTAAATAAAAGAAATCTTAAATACGGCGGATTTGCCGTTGTGCTCACAGCACTTATTATAGTGGCGGTTATTTTGCTCAATGCGGCGGTTACTGCCCTTGGAAGTGCGTTTTCCTGGTACATTGACCTTACGGGTTCTTCCGTTTACTCTGTTTCCGATGAATTTTATGATCACGTAGACGAGCTTATGGACGTGAACTCCGATAACGACCCCGAAAACGACCTTTACCTTAACATAGTTTTGCTTATGGAAAAGGATGCTTTCCGCGATTACAACGCATATACTTACTATGTTTATCATACTATAAATCAGATAACGGCAAATTGCGAATATATCAATCTGGAGTATATAAACTCCATACAGAACCCCGAGCTCGTGCAGGACAGATATATGAAGATCTCGGGCGATACCCCCGCTATAACCGACGTTATCGTTGAAATTGCCGAAAAAGGGGAGGACGGCGAGTTTGTTTCCAGAAGCGACCTCGGCTTCAAAAAACACGCAATAAACTCCTTCTATATGGCAGACAGCGAAAGCAACAGCATCATAGGCTACAATGCGGAAACAAAGTTTCTTTCCGCTATAGCTCAGCTCGCCGGCAAGGTTGGCGAAGAAACGTCCCCTACGGTATATTACCTCCAGGGCCACAGCGAGCCCACGCTTGACGAAGCAGACGATTGGAAAAAGCTTTTCGAAGATGCAGGTTATATTGTGAAAGAAACCAACCTTCTCAGCGAAGATTTCCCCGAGAAGATAACAAAAGGCAGCCTTGTGTTTATAAACTGCCCCAAAACAGACCTTTCCGCATCTACTTCCAGCGGCGTGAGCGAAATTAAAAAGCTCCGTGCATTTGCCGCAACAAGCTACGGCAACGTTATAGTAACGCTCGATTCCTCCTCCACTGCGGCAAGCCTTCCCACGCTCGACGCGCTTATGAGCGAATGGGGCGTAGGTATAGGCGGCGGTATTACAGACGATGAGCATTCCGTTTCCGGCTCCGGTGCTGTAAGAGTGCTTGCAGACTACAGCCTTACAAAAACATCTATTGCAAAGTCCATTATCAATAAAGCCACAGGCACAAACGAAAACCGTGCCCCCACGCTTTTCACAAATCCCCGTGCTATTTTGGTTTACGATAACTCCAAAATAGTTTCCCCCACGAACTCCGCTGCCGCTTGTGAGGTGCTTCTTGCGCCCTATTCCTCGGCAAAGGTTTCCGGCACTACCCCCGCAAACGCACAGGTTGCGCTTGCATCTATCACTCGTATTATCGCTAACGTAAGCGAGCCCGAAGATACAACACATTACGTTATGTGCATCGGCTCTTCCGATTTTGTAGACCCCGAGCTCGACAAAACGAACTACAACAAAATGCTCGTATATCAGGCACTCTACGTAATGTGGTCCGGCGCAATGACATTTGACGATATTACCTATAAAAAGTTTGATGATAACGCGCTCACCGTTACAACAGAGCAGACGAATGCGTGGACTATAGCCTGCGTAGCCGTTATTCCCGCTGCGTTTATAATTGCGGGCACAGTTGTTTGGGTAAGGAGACGTCATTCATAATGAAAAAAAACAAAACTATGGCAAATAACGGTCCTGCGGGCGAAGCAAAAGCCACAAAGACCACTTTGCAGAAGCAGGGGATATTTATCTGCGTGGCTTCTGCGCTCGTTGCGCTGTTTTTGATATTCTATTTTGCGGTGTTGCCGCATATTCAGAAGCAGACGGCAACCGTAACGTACACCTACGAGGGTGAATATTACGACGGCACTACGCTTTATCTCATAAAGCCTATCTACCGTATATCTATACAGAAAATAACTGTTAAGAACAGCGAGGGTACGTATGTTCTTAACGCGCAGGGCAGCGGCGCGGGCAAGACCTTCACGCTGGAAGGTGCCCCCGAAACCGTACTGGATGAATATTCCGTTGCGGGCGTTGTAGTTGCGGCGGGACAGCCAATAGCTGCCCCTGCAGACAGCAAGACCTTCCGTGCACATGAAAAAGCTACGGAAAAGGACCTTGCGAGATACGGTCTTGACGCCGCAAGCGACCCCAGCTGGTACGAGCTTGCTTGCACCGACGGCACAACGTACAAGGTGTACCTCGGCAACAAGCTTCCCACAGGCTCCGGCTGCTACGCTTATGTAGAGGGCGAAGACAGAATGAACACCTACGTAGACGAAGACGGAACAGAGAAAAAAGGCTATATAGTATATGCGCTCGATTCTACGACATACAAAGCGCTCAGCTACGGCAAAACGGCGCTCGTTAACACGAGCATCGGCACCGCTATGGGCAACGGCGTATACTATACGGAAAAGTTTGAAATATACAGATACGAAAACGGCGAAAGAAAAATTGCCGTGAATATCGTTAAAAACGAAAATGCCTCCAATACGGGCGCAGACAGCTTTAAAATAGTTTACCCCGGCGGCTATAATATAAACTCCGATGTGTTTAATCAGAACGTGCTTTCCACAATGGTATCCTTCGCGGCAGAAAGCGTTGTGGCTCTCGGCGACGAGATATATTCCAAGGAAGTTTATGAAAAATACGGACTTGACCTAGACCGCGAAAAGCTGGAAAACGGTACGGATACGAACGATACGAAGTTCTATATAAAGGCGATAGATTCTTCGAGCAAGAAAGTGGAGATAACGCTTTATATAAGCAAGGTCCAGCTTCTCGAAGACGGCACATCTTGCTACTATGCATACGTTCCCGAACAGCACGAAATAGTAAAGCTTTCTGCGGACACATATGAATGGTTCTCTTGGGATTTCGGCGAATACGTTAACCTGCGTATGTTCTTTGAATATATCGGCTCGCTCGATTATTTCACGGTTCTTTCCGCAAAGGACGATCTCGACGTTCGCTTCACTCTTTCCGGCAACCCCTACAACTACCACGTTGCAGTTACGGATTCCACAGGCAAGACCACTCTCGTAGACCCCGAGACGGGCGAGGAGATAGTTTTCGACGTGGAATGGGACGACACGGTGGTAAACCCCGAGTTCAAGGGCAGCTTTGAAAACTTCCGTGCGCTCTATTACGTTCTTATCACCCGTATGCTCGATGGCAGCGAAGAACCGCGCAAGGTAGATGAAAACGAAAAGCCCGTTCTTTCCATTACCGTTCAGTCTATCACGCGCGACAGAAACCTTCAGTATTACCTCTATGACGATAACGGCGAATATATTCGCGATGAAAACGGCAAGGCACAGGTCGTAACGTACCAGGGCGGCTACGTTCTCGTTAAGAACCTCAAGGGTAAAACGAAAGATGGCTATATGCTCACGTACGAAGAAGCGTACTACGATGAAAAAACAGGCAAATATTTCGTGAAGACAGAGGATACGGCAGACGGCAACGAAAAGCCCAGAAGCTTTACGCATAAGGACGGAATAGTTATTCCTACCTACCTCACTCTTACGGATATAACCGCAGAATATACTTTGGTAAATTACGAATATAAATTCTATGATCTCTACGATGAATTTACCGATGAAAGCGGAAACGTTACCAAAAAGCTCAACCAGACGTATATGCTCGTTGTTCCCACAACGACCACAAGCGTATGGCGCATAGAAACAGACGGGACGAAAACGCTTGTAAGCGAAGAAGTTTCCGAAAACGACGGAAAAGGCTTCTATATCCGTACTGCTTCTGTAGATAAGCTCGTTTCCGATACAGGCAAGGCGCTTGCAGGCATCGAGATCGACGAATGGGGCGTAAACTGATTTTTGGCACAGAAAGTGTAGGGATCGTATGGGTAAAAGAGAAAAAATTGCGTCCCTTATCGGCAGGAACGCTCAAAAAAAATTCGTTTTGAATTTAATAATCTATATATTTACGAGAATGATCTTTCTTTTAGCGTGCCTTCTCTCCGTTCTCAGAAAAGATTATCTCACGGCATTCCTTTGTGTGGCGGCGCTTGTGGTTTTCATGCTTCCGCACGTGATAGACAAAAAATTCAATATATCTCTTCCGGGAGGGCTGGAAATTTCCGCCGCGGTGTTCACTTTTATGTGCGTGCTGGGCGGTGAGCTCGGCTACCTGTATGCAAAATTTCCGCTTTGGGATAAAATTTTGCATACGTTCAGCGGTTTTCTTATCGCGGCGATAGGGCTTGCTCTTATAGAAATAAGAAATAAGCACAGGGAACCCCTGCAGAGGCTTTCTCCGCTTATGACGGTGGTTTTTGCCTTCTGCTTTTCCGTGACCGTGGCTGTGTGCTGGGAGGTTTTCGAATTTGCCGTGGACAGCTTTTCCCGCACAACGGATATGCAGGCGGACTATATCGTAGATTCATTTACCTCTAAAAAGGCGGGTGGGGAAACAAACCCCATTCCCATAGTGGTAGACGGGATAAAGAGCGTTGTTATAACGTTTGAAGACGGCAGGGAAGCGCTCGTTCTGCCGGGATATATAGATATGGGCATTGCAGATACAATGTACGATATGATCGTAGCGGCGATAGGCTCTTTCGTGTTCTGCACAATAGAGTTTATAGCTCTTGTAAAGCGCAACAGGCATGCGAAGCGTATTTCCGAAAGCTTCGTTCCGAAAAAGCGCGAAAGCGTGTCGGAGGCGGCCATAGACGACATTGTTTCGGGCATAGAAACCGAATTTTCCGAAAAAGCGAAAGCGCTTTCGAAAGATTTTTCCGAAAAATAACGCAAAAAGAACGGGTTTTCAAAATCCGTTCTTTTTTATCGGCAACAAAGTCGATTTTAATGGTGATTTATTATGAAAGAATGTGAAAAAATAATACGCACGCGCCTTTTTGCCATGGGCGAGCGAGAATATGGCGATTTCCAAGCGGCGCTTATGCCGAGCGTGCCGCGCGAAAAGGTCATAGGTGTGCGCACGCCGCTTTTACGAAAATATGCCGCGGAAATAGCGGGCACGCCCACAGCTCGGGAGTTCCTTTCTTCGCTTCCGCACGAATATTACGAGGAAAACAATCTGCACGCGTTCCTGCTCGAAAAAGAGCGCGATTTTGGGGCTGTTTTAAGCGCCGTGGACGCGTTTTTGCCGTATGTAGATAATTGGGCAACGTGCGACGGAATGTCGCCGCGCGCTTTCCGAAAAGAGCCTGAAAAGTTACTCGCGAGAATAGCAGAGTGGCTTGCGAGTGGGCACACTTACACCGTGAGATACGGTATGCTGATGCTTATGAAGCATTTTCTGGGCGAAAACTTCCGCGCGGAATACCCCGCGATGGTGGCGAGCGTACAGAGCGAGGAATATTACGTGCAGATGATGCAGGCGTGGTATTTTGCCACGGCGCTTGCCGCACAGTACGAGGCGGTTTTGCCTTATATTGAGGAAAGGCGCTTGCCCGTTTGGGTACACAACAAAACGATACAAAAAGCCGTGGAAAGTTACCGCATAAGTGCCGAAAGAAAGGCGTATTTGCGCACGCTCAGAGTGTAGAAAAACCGCTTGTATTTGTGCTCCTTCTCATAAGGATGTTTACGAAACTGTAGGGACCGGCGTCCTCGACGGTCCGTGACACATAAATTTCGGCAGAGATATTGTTTTCTCTGCCGATTTGTGTTATAATGAGGCTAACGAAAAGCCTCCCTCCGAGAGGGAGGTGGCACGCGTAGCGTGACGGAAGGAGCCTGCGTGACTTTAGATTTGTACTAACTTCATTGTAACGCGCTCTCCCTCACCCGACTTCGTCGGGAGCTCCCTCCCGGAGGGAGCCTTTGGATACGTGCAAACATAGGTGTATGGGCTTCGCCCGATGCATTTGTAAAACAAATGCGAAACTTGCGATAAAGG